>NZ_JADYWS010000039.1:0-29783 GCF_015864715.1 Pseudoalteromonas sp. NZS71
GTGCTGTATTAATTCGTTTTTTTCAGTCAGTGTATTTCCAATTTCATCCGATTTTCTTTTTTCCTTTTGATAGCACTCGTTTAAATCTTTTTTAGTCTCTGATATTAGTATTTTTTCAGCTTCAATTTCTGCTTGTTCTTGCTCTACTTCGAGCTTAGCTTGGATGCGGGCATTGTCTAGAAGCGTATGGGTCACACATTAAGAATCTTCAATGTCTGCTAGTGGAACTAAGCCGAACTTCGGCAAAGAGCGAATTGCGGTCAGTCAATTGCCATAAGCTAATTAATGATAAGTGGAAACTTTCCCCTATTACGCATGTTCGAAGAACCTACAGTAAGCATAATATTTATAACTGGCAATAACTTATACTATTTGCTACTAATAGTAGATCATAGAAAAAGACATTTTCACGTCAAAATGGGGAATTGTGCTTTTATAAAGCTTTTAGGTGCTTTAGTTTATTTACAATCCAATAAAGCAATCCCATTAAATATATTTAAATACTTAAAAGGAAATGATACATGGCTAAAACTATAGATCAGCTAGTTCGTATCGCAGCAGCGGGCGGTGGGATGCATATCGATGCAAATGGAAAAACAGCAGATCAAATGGTACGTATTGCATCTGCAGCATCAGGCAAAGGTGCAACAATAAATATTATTAATTCATCAAAAAAGACTACGGATGAGTTAGTACGTATAGCAGCTGCCGGTAATGGCTGTGTCATGTTCGATTTATCTAATTAAGATCGCACCTAGTACGAACATTAAACGGAAAATTATGTAAGCGCAATGCTTCATAAGGAGTATCAAGTTGCTAAGAAGTCTTCGAAAGGGAAGTACGACTATTGAGTATTGGCATGAATTTGGCGCAGATATCGTACGAGCCATTAATACAGAAATAGAGTTAAAACCCGATCACGCTATATTTCGCGTAACGTTAAAGCCTGTAGATGGTAATCAAAGAATGGATGCTGATAGGATATTTTTAAACAACTTAAATGCGTTAACAAAAATAAAATTTAGTGATTCCCAAATACGTAAAGCAACAGCAAGATTTTTAAACGCCTATAAAGATAGAATCAACCATATTAAATTAGAAATAATTTATAAAAGAAGCTATGAGTTTAATACTAGTCTAAAACCCACAGGTAAAGATGGGCTGTCTTTTGAGCTTAAGGCATAACAATTGCAGTCATAGGAATAACAATTTGCTTTTGCTTCTTCGTTGCTAATTTCAGCCTGCTATTTTATTTACGCCGGTTAAGCGAAGCTTTGCCAATGTCTGCTCATGGCACTTTTGCGAAGTTCAGTAGAAATTAGGATGCCATCCATATTAATTGGGATAGCTTTGTTTGTTCAATTAAGGTGGTAGTCTGGTTTAATTTTTAGTTGCATTATGGCAATTGCTTTTATTGCATGACCTAATTAAATTATCTTTATATGGCCACCTTAATCGCTTTTCATTAAAGTTATTATTCGGCAACTTATCTCGAAAAAATGATAAACAGGGAATTTTATGAACTACTTAAAAAAGCTAAGGCTCGTCGCCACAATCATTTGTCTTTTTCCTCTATTTTCTGCCAATGCTGTCATTGTTAAAGAACACATAATTAGCTCTAAGACGTTGGGAGAAAAGCAAAACGTCACCGTTTATCTGCCTGATAATTATGGTGACTTTCCGGACTATAAATATCCAGTTTATTATTTTCTGGATGGCAAATATTACAAGGACATGATTCAGGGGGTTATGTCATCCTATTACGAGAATGGTTTGGCTCCACACATGATATTGATTGCAATTGAAAACGAAAGCAGAATCAGGGATTACACACCGACTGAACATGTCGAATATAAACAAGGTGGTGGTGCTGATGCCTTTTTAGATTATATAGAGAAAGAGTTGCTTCCCTTTGTCGATAAGCACTATCAAACCTCTGATTTTAAAACCCTAAGCGGACACTCTCTTGGCGGGCTTCTTTCTTTGCATGCAATGCACTCCCGACCGGGTTTGTTTACTGCCCACGTTGCATTAAGTCCTTCTATTCACTGGGGTAATGAAGTCACATTGCCTAAACTGAAAAGGTATCTGTCTTCAGAAGAAGATTTGAATCAGTTTCTTTATGTCAATCTAGGAGATGAAGGTTTTCAGGTGATTGATGATTCGGCAATAGCTATGCGTGAGGGTTTTTTAGAATTAAAGGCATTTCTGGAAGAAACCAAACCCAACGGCCTCAGATTTAAGATAGAACATTTGCAAACGCTCCCCCACGTAGCGACGTTAATGACTGGTCTGGTTAATTCCACCAATGAATTGTATCGTAACTGGTCAGTACCCTTTAGAGTTTTTACAGAGGGGCCAGAAGGTTTTGATAAGCATTTTAAGCTGCTGTCGCAAGACTTATTTCAGGAGATCAAACCTCGAAAAGGTGCGATCAATTTTGCCTCATATTATATGACAGGGCTTGAGTCGCCCGAAAAAGGCATGGAGCTGTTGCAATATAACGCAGGGCTTTATTTAGATTCTGCATGGGTGTTGTTTAATCTGGCCAAAGGCTACAAAGAGAGAGGGGATCAAGATAAGGCTAAACAGCAAGCTATGCTGGCTCTTGGAAAAATAAAAAGCCATGAAGAAAACCTCAAAACCTCTATCGATGAGTTTATTGCTGGGTTTGATACAGAGAAATAGATATGTAGGTATGCTAAGGGGGTCACCCTTGATTTTATGTATCAAAAAAAACAACACCGTCCGGAATTGGCACTGAGCCGAACTTCGGCAAAGAGCGATAAGCGGTCAGTCGTATTTTTTACATTGTATGACTGCTTCAAGCTCAAAGCTGCCGTTGATATTTGAGTTATAAACTCTGAATATGAGTATATTGTCACCATAAAACATCTATCGGTCTAACTCGCAATGGGGCACAAAGCGTCTTAGGGTTTTTGCTCTATTAACCTGTTGGACTACTTCATTTACGGTCGCTTTTTCCCAATACCGAGCATAAAGGGATCGTTGTTCTGGATATTTCCCCATTCGCGGATATTTCTATTGAATCGTCATTCATAGAATGATAGATTTTAGCCATGAAGATAAAAAACATATTTCAACTAACCTCAATTTCTTGGTGGCGTTCTATTTTATAGAGCGACGCTGGATCACATTTATTCAAAGCCGTCGGATGACTGTTTATGAATAAAGCAACTTATGTCTCCGATGGTAAAATTAGGAGTCATATTATGCAAAATCAAACACTTCCCCTTAACAAAGACAAAATACTAACCGGTGATAGAGCAACGGGGCAGTTACATCTCGGGCACTTCGTTGGTTCACTTCAACAAAGGGTTGCTTTACAGCATCAGTACGAACAGACCATCTTAGTCGCGGATTTACAAGGTCTGACGGACAATGGGCACAACCCTCATAAAGTATCATCCAATATTTTGAATGTCGTTGCAGACTACTTGGCCGTCGGTATTGATACTCAAAAAACCACGATTTGTTTGCAGTCAGCAATACCTGCCTTATCAGAATTGACCATGTATTATTCAAATTTAGTCTCCGTCTCTAGATTACAGAGAAACCCAACGGTCAAAAGTGAAATTGCAAGTAAGTCATTCGGCGCTTCAATACCAGCAGGGTTTTTAACCTATCCCATTAGCCAAGCGGCCGATATAACAGCATTTAGAGCAACACTTATTCCCGTAGGTGATGACCAATTACCGATGATTGAACAAACCAATGAAATAGTGAGAAAACTAAATTATATCGCTCAAGCGGATATTTTAGTTGAGTGCCGTCCCTTGTTAAGCAAAGTACCTCGGTTGCCAAGTTTGGACGGTAAAAGCAAAATGTCTAAATCAATGGGTAACAGTATTTTATTGGATTCAAGCGAAAAGGATATTTCTAAGGCAGTAAAATCAATGTATACCGACGCTAGCCATTTACGAATTGAAGACCCGGGTAAAATTGAAGGTAATGTTGTTTTTACATACTTGGATGCATTCCATAGTGATACTGCTTATATTAGTGAATTAAAGGCGAGATACCAACAAGGCGGTTTAGGTGATGGATCACTAAAAAAAATTCTCGAAGAGTGTTTGCAAGATACTCTTAAACCCATTCGGGAGCGTAGAAAATCATTTATATCTGATAAAGCGCAGTTAATCGAAATTCTTAGGAATGGAAGTGACAAATCACAAGAAGAATCGAATCAGATTCTAAACAGTGTTAAAAATGCATTTGGCTTGAGTTTATTTTAGTTGTAATACTTTTATTGAAAGAGGAAAACAAGCCTCCAAAGTCAGGAGGGGAAATAAACAAGAAAATTTTACTCGCTAAGGTGTAATGAGCACACAAGCAAGTTAGATGTATTTCTGCGTTTAACATAACCCCCTTTATATTCGACGACTGAAGGCTACTTACTAAATAGTAACCTTTTTATCTATCACTTTTTCTGCACTTTTAGTTAACAATAGCGAACGTATTATGCTTGCTAATACCCAAATTTGGCCTCGTAGTGCTTAAGTGAATTTAGCCATTTTTTGTTTTGTGAGTCGTAAAGGGGCGTTATCGCCTTAGATTAACGCTCTAATTTTAAAAGTTCAATGGCCGCTCTGGTGGCTTAGCTGTCCAATTCAGAGGTTTTTGAAAAGTAATGTCAATGTCTGCTGTTGGCACTTTTGCGAAGTTCGGTTTGAACGAAAACCAAGTATTAGGATAGGCTTAAATTTAGCCCTACAATCGTAAATACTGAAATTCTACCTATTCTTTATGTACGTACTGACGATAGCGATTTGCCAACGACAGCCTAAAACACACATAACCCTTAACATCTATGTCATTGTATGGTTGTATTTTATGTCGGGGAATGGTTGCAGGTTATTTTTAAGTGATTGATATGTAATTTGATTTCAGCGACACTAATGTCACAAATCGCAAATAGTGGAAACCAAAAAGACATTGACGCAGGTCACGGACTGCCAAATAAACTAGGTGATAATATGAATGAACTTGCTGAATATCTAGGTTTAACTGATGAGCAGTATGATGAACTAGACATTGAACTACATGAAGATACTGGCTCCAGTGGTGAAATGGTTTACTCATATTGGTTTAACGTCCCTGAAACTGCCTCAGCCGAAATTCTTCAAAAGACAGGTTGGAAAGTGGGTCAGTTCATAAATGGCATTCCAGTTTGGGCAGTCAATGCTGATGACCCTGAATCAGAATTTTAGTCTTGGATTAACAAAATATGTCTCGTATGCAAAATGTAATGGCAATGATAGGTTTTCTTGACTCTAGCGGCCTTAACCGTAACGGCAAAGCAATGCAAGAAGCTACTGTCAGCTAATGGATAAATCAGGCAGGAATGGGCTAGTTTCAGTATCTGTATTTACAGGGCAGCATTCAAGCTTTGGCCCGCATCTATTGTTTGGGGATGAAATTCGAAGTTTCGGTATTCCTCACACTGAGTTTAAAACCAGCTATGAATTCCCTAGTTTTGAGCTTAATGAAGACGAATTAGAGTTGAGTATTAAAGGTAAAAATTATGAATTTAGTATCAAAAATCTGAGGCTGGATTAGTCTTTTTTTGAAAGGAAGCAGTAGCAGAAATGCTAGGTTATTAAATGTTGGAATGTACTCCTACTATGTAAATTTTTCTCTGGAAAAGTGAAACTTTACATTTGCTAACTCTGGAAAACGAACTAAGCTGACCAATTAACGTACAATTATTGGTCAGCTTTTTTATGCTCACAATAGTTCAATCAGATGATTTTAAAACTGAGATCCAAACTCCTTTTTGCAAAACAAAATCAAGCATTCAGCTAAAAGGCTTTCCAACTTTTTATGAAAATGGTGAATACGTCATGCCAATAAATCTTTGGATGAATCACCTCATTAACGTTAAGCGCGCGAAAAACATTAATTCAAACGTTCGTGCCATAAGTCGATATTGGCGCTTTTTAAAAAGTCATGAGCTCTCTTGGAAAGATTTTCCAACTATCAAATCAAATAAGCCCACATATATTTTCCGAAACCAAGATCTTTTGGCCTCAGTGAAAGCCGGTGAGCTAAATAGCTCAACAGCAGCTGTATATATGAACCATATAATTAAATTCTACGAGTGGGCATATTATGAGAAGTTAATTAACTTCTCTAAGGAAAATAAACCATTTGAAGTAGAGTTTGTTAGCATCAAAACGACTGGGATGCTTGCGCATATCAATCGTAATTATGTTGTTAGAAGTTCAGACTTGAGGATCAGGGTCCCAAGGCGTACACCAGAGCAAAGCTTGAATCCCCTTACAAAGATGAGGTAAAATTATATTCGCGAGCACTCAAAGAACAGTCAATTGAGTTCCAAATACATCAACTATTACAACTCATGTGCGGCCTTCGTATAGAAGAAGCCTGCACCTTTCCTGCTAACCTAGTGAATAGATGTGACCCGAATAAATACCATATTCAAGTTAGTATAGGACCTCATAACGGTGTACTCACCAAATTTGGCTCAGTCAGAACTATCGAAATTCCAACACTGTTAATGAACAAGATGCATCGCTACTTGATTAGTGAGCGTCGCCAGAAAAGAGAGTCTAAAACCGATAAAACGATTACGGAATTATTAATTACCAATAGAGGCAAGCCATATACTACCAATGCAATACAGCGTCACTTTAGCTTAACTCTTAATTACATACGCAATGAGCTAAATACCCACTTTCAGCATAGAACACACGATTTACGTGCAACTTACGGTACATTTCGTCTTGCGTCCCTTTTAGACGAGAAAGTTGGGTTGTCACCATTCGATGCTATGTCATTAATCATGGGGTGGATGGGACATAAAGATGAGAAAACAACTTGGCGATACCTTAACTTTATAAACCGAAGCAAGGCATCGATACGTGCAGTTTGCTTTTTAGATCAAGTTATGGAGTCAGTCATCAATGAGCATGAGGATCTCTTGTGATTAACAAATCAAATTTAAATATTGACCTTAAGTTAAATATTTATGGTGATACAATTTGTATACCCAGACTTTCAAAGATTTAGATACAAAGGCGTGCCTAAACTTTTTGAAATGCATCGGGGTACTTTGCTTAACCGAGACAACCAAATCATTAAGTGGTATCAAGCATTCAAAGCTAATACAGAATATACTGACACAACAATGAATACCCTTTTTAGAACATTTACACGGTATGTGAATATTTGTGACAGTATTCCCGTAAATCCAGATTCAAAAGAGGGTATCAATGCATTTGAAACAGCTCTAGTTCACAGCGTTAGAATTGGCAGCAAAAGTTCAAACACAGCAAAAGGTGAATTAAGTAGTATAAGAACAATAATGAAGATGCTAGATCACCCTGTTGATGAGTGGTTTTCTAAATTCAAACTATTTCGCAGCCAAATAAATCCAACTCAAGCATACTCAGAATCTGAATTGAAAAAGTTAATTAAAATACTAAAAGAACTATATTTTCAGCTTTCCAAGCAAATTCAAACCTCACCTAAAGAATACATTCAAGCAAGGAGAAGCGACCAATACGCGAGCTTTTCTTTTAATAAAATCGAAGTGCCTGTAAGTGGTGCTATTACCAAGTGTTACTGTGCTGCATATTTCTTACTTGCCTATTACACATGGGCAAACGCTAGTACGATAAGAGATATGGATATCCCCAAAGCTTCACAAAAAAAGGGACAGCAAGGTAAGTGGTTTGTGCAAACAGCATTAAAGAAGAGAGCTAATAAATTTGTTACCATCGAGCTCGGCGATAATCTTAGCACAGACATTCCAAAGCATGCGCTAAATTTTATTAATGACCTTATCACCCTTACGCACGTGCTGTTTCCAGATGCCAATAGACTACTTCATCAATGTCTTAACGGGATAAATAAGCCCTTGTGCCCAACGCATATTCGTTCCAATATGAATTGGCTAATTAATATATTCGATTTGACTGATGACAATGGTCAACAACTTAGGCCTGAAGCTAAACGCTTTAGAGCTACAGGTGCATCTAATTACTTAGCACTCACAGGAAACTCACTCGAAACATCCATGTTGCTCAATAACACACCTGATGTAGTTCGAAAGCACTATAGCAGAGGTAACGAGTCAGAAAATAACGCCCAACTTCAAGCCACAGCTAACACCTTAGAAAATGCAATTAAATGTGGCGATATTAGTAGAGCACGAGAACAAACTCTTGAGCAAATGAATCTAGAAATACTACCCTATGATGAATTCGTAAACCGCTATGCTAAATCAGGGAATGGTCAAAAAACACCTTTAGGTACAGGTTGCAAAGACCCCTTTGATAACCATGGTGACCGTTTTCGACGAAAGGCCTCTATCGATAGCGTTGACATGACCCATCTTGCCTGTGCAGACTTATTAAATTGCTTTTCCTGCCCAAATCAAGTGCTGGTTGAAGAAGTTGATGATATTTGGTGTTTATTGAGTTTTTATGAAGCGTTAGAGGATGCCAAAGAAGATCACCTCAACATGTCACACTTTAAAAACAATTTTGATCGAGTACTAAGAAAAATAAAGCAAGTGCTTTTTAGTATCGACTTAAAAGTGCGCAGGCAAGCTGAGCGGAAGCTACATACAATTGGTCGCCACCCTTTTTGGCCCGATACGCTTAATTTGGTTTTATAAGGAAATGCTATGAAACCGTTACTTGCTGCACCAGAACAAGTTATAAAAGAGAATACTGTTTTTGTTGAACAGGCAATACAGTATTTTGAAAATAAGGATTGGGACAATTTAAACAAAATCCCAGTAATGATTGACCAAAATGGTAAAACCATAAGTTACTTTGGCGATAACATATGGGATTTAACACACTATGTAGATGCAAAAATTGTTTCTAAAAAACGCGCCTCATTTACACATTTAACAACCACTTCGCTATTACAAGAACAAAAGTTACTCGCATTCCTTGGTTTGTTTGCTGTCGGCACTTTAAGGCAAGGGGCAACGATAAAAACCACAACATTTTTAGAGAGAAATATCAATTTAACCCAAGTATATAAATACATAGAATCCATCAAAGCAGATTCGATCTGTGTCCTTAACCATCCCATACAGTTTTCTAGGTTTTGCGAATATTTAAAGTCACTTAAAATGTGTGGAAGATATATTTCCAAACTCATTGTTGCATTAAATTGGATTCAGGCTATAAGAAACCAAATCCCCATAAAACTATCATTACCTTTAACAACATCAATTACAGAATTAGGCCGTCAGCTAGGATGTCCTACAAAGTTAGAAAGCGAGCAATTTTATGCCATTCCATCACGCTTGATGCAACTCATATACACAAAGGCTATCGAGTATATAGATACTTACTATCCTATTCGAGATACATTATTAGCTATCCATACCGAGCAGCAAGAAAACTATGAAATTGGTAAAGCGGCCGTAGATAACAAAATAAAATCAGGACAATGGAATTGGTTAACATCTGATTCCCCTCACTACAAAGCTGAGATAACTAAAGCTAAACCCCAAACTTCTACCAATATACTTAAAAGCTATATTTCCAACGCCGATACAGAAAAGTTAATTCCTAGTGATATACGAAGATTCAATTGGTTATACTCCCATATTCTTACTTGCTGCTTTATAATCTGTGGTGCCTTTTCAGGCATGAGAAGAAGCGAGATTTATAGCTTACATCCTGATAGTTTCAAAAAGTTAAAACTAAAAGACCAAGTGTTTTATTCACTTCAGTCCTATCATAGTAAAATGACCCCCGCAGTGCCGGAAAAAGCAGAATGGTTGACATCTCCAATAACTGGAAAAGCAATAGAACTAGCATCTTTACTGACACAAAATATGAGAACCCAGCTCATGCTCTCAGATGACCGAGTTGAAAATGCTAGAGCCTCAAGCATCTGGTTAGTTCAACAAATGAAATGCAGAAAGCCAAACATGCTGACAGGTCCACCTTTTGCCCTTCATCATAAGCAGTTAGTAGAAGAGGCTGGCGCCATCGTAAATGAGCAAGATTATGAAGAGTTTAAACTTCTAAATCCAAACCTAAACACACACGCTTACAAGCAAAAGATAGTTATAGGTAAGCCTTGGGCTTTTACAACCCATCAACTCAGACGAACTTTTGCGGTGTTTGGCAAACGTTACAACTTACTATCTGACGTCGCTATTAAGCAGCAATACAAGCACCTGTATTTACCAATGGCACAGTGGTACTCAGAAGGCGGCGTAGCAGCCAAAATAAAACATGTAAAAGTGGATTCAGAACTCAATAATTTACTTCAAGAAGTAGATAGAGAAGTCACTACACAACTATTGCATCAGTGGTATAACTCAGATGACAAGCTATATGGTAAGAAAGGTATAGATGTTGTTAAAGATAGAGAAGATACCGCTGTTAAATACTCATCCTGGGATGCTCTTTATGCTCAAGTATCTGCTGGTAGAATATCTATTGCTGGTACACTTCACTCATACTGCATGGCTGGTTATGAATGCAGAATGGAAAAGGTCGTATCACCAACCAACTGTTTTAACTGCGAGAACGTTGTTATAGACGAAACAAAAGCACAAGCTTGGCAAAAACGACATCAGTGGATTGTTGAGACTATAACTGAAATGGAGCAGCATACTAAACTATCTCAATCGCAGCTAAGCCATTTTATTACGCAATTACGTGCAGCTGAAAAGGTTATGGACTACTTTGAGATAAGCTACACTCCATACAAACCCGAAATTGAGATCAGACAGCTTTGAGTAAGTCAGAGAATACAAGGTTAGAGCTTCTAAGCGCAATTGACAGGATACTTTCTGGCGATACAGTACGTATTGATGCCAAACGAGGTTTAAGTGCCATTGCAGTTGAGGAAGAAGCTAACCTTGGTAATGGCTCAGCTTACTATTACTCAGACGTCATTGAAAAAATTAAACTACTAAAATCAAAAGCTATAACAAAAAAGCAAGCACAGCAAAACTCAGATGTTACTAAGTTACGTGAAAAGCTTGCCAACGAGAAACGGTTAAAAGAAAAATATCGAGCGGAAATAGCCAGCTTAAAAGAGCAAATGGCACAAATTTCTTCTACCCACAATGCCCTAGCGCTTTCAAATCACCAGCACTTAAAAAAGATAAATGATCTTGAGTCAGAGTTATTTTTACTGAAGAAAAATTAATATATCTTCAATTGCTTAAAGCATCGCCTAAAAAATGAAACAAGGTTAAATGAGATGTACCCTGATGAAGTTCAACAATTAAAAAGCCATATAACAAATATTGCAGCTCAACATAATGGGTTAGCACTTACGATACTACAATATCAATATCAATATAAAGCGGCTGAACTAACAATGTGGAAAAGGTAAAATAATTATTTAACTGAATAAGTACAATTGTCAAAGGCAAGTTTCAACACATGAGCCGATTATTAGTATAGCTGACATTAAATGAATACTATTTAAATAAATTTAAATAAACATTAAAGCAGGTATTCTGATCGTTTGAACAAACCTTTACATTCCCGCCATTAGCTTCAGCTAAGGCTTTAACTATAGCGAGCCCTAAACCAGCGCCATCACTATGGCGTTGACGAGACTTATCTGATCGATAAAAGCGATCAAATAAATAAGGTAAATGTGCAGAAGGTATTTTCTCACCGGTATTACTCACACAGATACATACTTTTTCAGCAGATGTTATTTCACTACATACCGTAATTGATGACCCCTTCGGTGCATATCTTATAGCATTCGATAACAGGTTTGATAACAATTGACGAAAATGTAGCTTGTCACAATAAAAGCTGATGTTTTCACCTGCTTTATGAAGTATCAGCGATGACTCTTCAGCTAATGCATCAAAATACTCAAACAGCACCTCAATTTCTTCATGGCTGGATAAAATATCTTGGGCTGGTTTAATTAGGCCGTTTTGAGATTTTGCCAGCCAAAGCATGTCGTTAACCATCTTAGTTAGCCGCTCAAGCTCTTCGAGGTTAGAAAATAATAACTCTTGGTACTCTTCGGATTGTCTTTTTTTAGATAGACCAACCTGTGTTTGAGTTATTATATTGGTAAGCGGTGTACGTAGCTCATGAGCAATATCACTGGAAAAATTTGATAGGCGGATAAACTCACCTTGTAACCTGTCTAGCATTGCATTGAAAGATTGCACCATATTAACAAGCTCAATCGGTACTTGGCCTTCATCAAGCCTTACATCCATTTTATTAGTTTGGATATCATGCATTTTCTGGCTTAAACCACGTATTGGGTTGAGTCCTTGATGTATAGCAAACCAAGCCACCAATAAAATGAGTACCGCTGAACCAAACATAATAGCCCAAAGGCTTTGCTGAAATTGATTGAGAAAGTGTAAATGAAAGCTCATATCAATAGCAGCTGTGATCTTATAAAGTTGCTGCTCAGTACTAAAGTCACTCACTAAAGCGCGATAAGTATGTGTGTTTTTTTGCCATTCAACTATGTTGTTTTGGTTAAAACTGTTTGAGGTGGTTACTTTTAAAACAAATTCGCTAAAGTCTGTTGCCGTACTTTTATATATAAGCCTTCCTTGAGCTGTATTAACTTGATAATAAACCCCATGATGACCCGCCACGGCTTGAGATAACGCATTTCTAAGGTTTTTTTCCGACGCGTATGGCTTAGATAAAACGGATTTGACAGACTGTGTGATAACTTTTAATTCACCACTATCTTGTTGTAAAAAATGATGATTTATTGAGCTACTTATAAGCGAAGCGACGAGGGTTAAGCAGCCTATCACTGTCAAAGCAACAAACAATACCACTCGCATTGTTAAAGATAATGGTTTTTCATTAAGGCTCATCGGTTATTACCTCAAGCTTGTAACCCATGCCACGCACAGTGTGTATTAGCTTTACTGGAAAACCATCATCAACTTTACTTCTGAGTCTGCGAATGGCTACATCAATGACATTTGTATCGCTATCAAAGTTCATATCCCAAACTTGAGAAGCGATTAGTGAACGAGGAAGTACTTCACCCTCACGGCGCAGTAATAGTTCAAGTAAACTAAATTCTTTATTGCTTAGGAGTATACGTTGTTCGGCACGAAATACATTCCGTTTTTGAATATTAACTTTTAAATCATAGGCTTGTAAGATGTCTTCGGTTTTATGCGCGTTTCCGCGACGAAGAAGCGTGCGTACCCTTGCTAACACTTCAGAGAATGCAAAGGGCTTTATTAAGTAGTCATCAGCGCCTAATTCAAGCCCTTTTACTCTGTCATCGACACTGTCACGAGCCGATAGAAAAAGAACAGGAACGTCTTTATTCACTTCACGAATAGATTGTAAAATTCGCCAACCAGATACATCTGGCAACATTACATCCAAAATTATGACATCAAATAACTCAGTCATTGCTAAATGATGCCCATCGAGCCCATTACGTGCTAATGAAACTTGAAAACCAGCTTCACTCAGACCTTGCTTTAAGTAATCACCTGTTTTCACTTCATCTTCAACAACTAGTAAGCGCATGCAAAACCTTTATTAAAGTTATAATTATTGTCTGTTATAAGATTATGCCGTATTCACCGTAACAGCAACATGACATCAAGATTACAACTTTGTAATGTTCGCGTCATGTTAAAGACAGGTCTATTTTCTATACTTAATAACTATTCTGCTATGAAGGAGTAAGGAAATGGGGTTTAAAAAGTCATCACAACAGGTTAGCACACCACGAAGACGATTTGTTCAAGGCATAATTGCAGGTGGTGTACTTGCTGCTTTTCCGAGCGTGTTACATGCTGCATCATCTTTAGTAGCAGGAACACTAACAGGCACTGTGCCCGAATTAAGCGGCGAAGTCATAGATCTGGTCATAGATGAATCGCCGGTTAACTTTACCGGCGTAGTACGTATGGCGACAACAATTAATGGTTCTATACCCGCTCCAACCTTGCGCTTAAAAGAAGGTGATGATGTTACTATAAGAGTAACAAATAACTTATCAGTACCGAGCTCTATCCATTGGCATGGCATCATTCTACCTTATCAGATGGATGGCGTGCCAGGTATCAGTTTTAAAGGCATTATGCCGGGCGAAACCTTTATTTATAAATTTAAGCTACAGCAAAGCGGTACATATTGGTATCACTCCCACAGTGGTTTTCAAGAAATGACAGGCATGTACGGTGCATTAATTATTGAACCGCGAGAAAACGATATTATTAGTGCAGATAACGAACATGTTATTCAATTATCTGATTGGACTGATGATGACCCTATGGCGCTGTTCCGTAAATTAAAAGTACAGAGTGATGTATTTAACTTCAATCAACCTACTGTTCCAGAGTTTTTCGATGACGTTTCAAGCAGCAGTATTTCAAATGCTCTACAGCGCCGAAAAATGTGGAATCAGATGCGAATGAACCCTACAGACTTAGCTGATTTATCTGCATCAGCAATGACTTTTTTAATGAACGGTAGTACTCCAATGGCAAACTGGCGTGGATTATTTAAAGTCGGTGAAAAGCTTAGGTTAAGGTTTATTAATGGCTCTAGTAATAGCTTTTTTGACGTGCGTATCCCCGAGCTAAAACTGACGGTTGTACAAGCAGATGGGCAAAACGTTGAACCAGTGACAGTTGATGAATTTAGATTCGGCCCTGGTGAAACCTATGACGTGATTGTTGAGCCAAAAAATGATGCGTATACGATTTTTGCTCAAAGCATGGACCGCTCAGGTTACGCAAAAGGAACTTTATCAACGGCACCTAATATTGATGCGCCAATACCTGCTCTGGATCCTGTTGAGTGGTTAACGATGACCGATATGATGGGCAATATGACCCACGGCGGTGAGCATTCTGCAATGGCTGGTATGTCAGGCATGAACTCTAAAAAAATGGATCATAGCGCAATGGGCCACGGTGCAATGGCGATGGATCATAGCAAACATGGTATGTCTGAAAACCCATTGGCGGTTGCCAGCTCTAAAGTGCGTCATGCAAAAACGGAGTATGGAGCCTCAGTTGATATGCGCGTTGATATGCCTAGAACAAATCTTGATGATCCCGGTATTGGTTTACGTAAAAATGGTCGCCGTGTTTTAACACTTGCAGATTTACACTCACTTGAAGGGATCACTAACCAGCAAGAGCCAGAAGCTGAAATTGAGCTGCATTTAACCGGCAACATGGAGCGTTATAGCTGGTCATTTGATGGCTTAGAATTTGGTAAAAGCACGCCAGTGCATATGAAGCATAACCAACGTTTAAGAGTTATTTTACAAAACGATACCATGATGACACACCCTATGCATTTGCATGGTATGTGGAGTGATTTAGAAAACGAGCAAGGTGATGTGCAAGTGCGACGTCATACGATACCTGTTCAACCCGCACAAAGAATCAGCTTCTTAACCACCCCTCACGATGTAGGGCGCTGGGCTTGGCATTGTCATTTATTATTCCATATGGATGCCGGCATGTTTAGAGAGGTAGTCGTATCATGAAACAATTAAAACTATCTAAATCATTAGGTTTATTAATGTTAACTGGGGCTTCATTAATTAGCTTCCCTTTATTAGCGCAAAGTGAAATGGCACAAAAGAGTAGCGCTAAGATGCAACCACAAGGGGGAGATGCACCTAAAGATGCAAGAGACCCTCATGCTTACTCTGCGGGAACAACTTTAACAGAAGGCCCATATGTGCTTGAGGGCAATGAGCGATTAACACTCGCTGATGAGCATCCATTTTACGCATTACTAGGCGATCGTCTTGAATATAACGAGCAAGCAAATGCAGGTGTATTTGACTTACAAGCATGGTACGGCACTACCTTTGATCGATTGGTAGTTAAAACTGAGGGGGATTTCAGCGAAGGAAGCCTTGAGGAAAACCAAACCGATATTTTATGGGGTCACGCCGTATCAGCATATTGGGATACTCAAGCAGGTGTTCGTCTTGATTACAATAAAGAAGGTGAAAATCGGCAATGGTTGGCTTTTGGCTTACAAGGTTTAGCCCCTTACTGGTTTGAACTTGATATGACAGCGTACGTAGGTGAGCGAGGCAGTACCGCATTTACGTTAGAGGCAGAGTACGAACTACTACTCACGCAAAAGTTAATTATACAACCGCGAGCCGAAATTACACTTTATGGCAAAAACGATAAACAAAACGAACTTGGAAGTGGCCTATCAAGCAGCGCGATTGGCTTTAGGGTTCGTTATGAGTTTACACGCCAGTTTGCGCCCTATATTGGCGTTGAATGGAGCAATAAATTTGGCAGTACCGCCGACTATGCCACATCAAGTGGACAAAGTAGCAATAACACCGCATTTGTTGCGGGTATTAAATTTTGGTTTTAATCATTTTAAATAAGAGGTAATTATGAAGTTATTTAATTCTGCAGTAGTTATTTTAGGTTTAGTGCTTACATTTTCCGCATCAGCGCATATATCACTCAAGCAATCAACACCTACGCAAGAAGCCATGTTAATGCAAAGCCCAGAGCAACTTTCGTTAACTTTTGGTGGTGAAGTAAGGCTAGCAAAAGTCATCATCAAAGATGAAAAAAATAAATCAATAAACTTTGATTTCAAACCTAGCTCCACCCCAAGCACAGACTTTAATTGGTCGCTGCCGAGTTTAGCACATGGTACCTACACGGTTAAATGGACAGTACTTGGGGGGGATGGACATAAAATGTCAGATTCGTTTTCTTTTATGGTACATCAAAGTGAGTCAAGTAATATGATGCAAGAACAATCTAATGCCCACAGCAAACACAATCATTAAGTAGCAGCATGATACAAGTAAGTGAATGGTCAGTACTTTTACTATTATTAAAGCTAGCAAGCTATAGTGCTTTGGCCGCACTTGCTGGTACTTTTTTAATTCGTTTTATTATCGCCAGTAATTTATCTGGTCATCACTTTATAAGTTTCTCTCAGTATTTAAAGCGCTGGCAAATTCAATGTGTGGCATTGGGTTTTATTGCTGTCATTTTACAAGTACCAATTGAAGCTGGTGCAATTGCAGAATCTGGTGTAACGGGAATGCTAGACCCTTTTATGCAAGAGATTGTTTGGCAATCAGTTATAGGAGAACAAGCTCTTTTCAGAGGCGCAGCGCTTTTTGTGGCTATGATTGTTGCACTTAATTGGCGCATTAACATAAAGCACCGTTTTGCAGTGGTTATAAATAATACAGTTATGTTGGTTTTGCTTATATCTATTGCATATAGCTTCACTTTCACAGGTCACAGTGCAAATGAAAATGGGTTAGTAAAAAGCATGTTAACTTTTCACCTTCTTGCAATAGCAAGTTGGGTGGGGTCACTGTGGCCACTATATAAAAGCTGTACCATATTATCTGTTCATGAAGTTAAGAAGGTAATGCACCTGTTTGGGCACTTAGCCATCATCGTTGTATTTGTGCTGCTTATTTCAGGTTTAGCGCTTTTGCTTAATTACCTGCATTCGTTATCAGCGCTGTTCACGTCAAGTTATGGGCAATTAATTTTGCTAAAACTGCTACTAGTGAGCGCGATGCTTATGATGGGGGCTTGGCACAAACTAATTTTAGTTCCGAGAATCACCCAAAAACAGCATGTAGGTACACTAAAACGTTCCATCAGTGTAGAAATGCTGATAGCTGCTTTTGTACTTATTACAACAAGCGTGTTCACCACACTTGTTGGTCCCCCAAATTAATTTAATAAAAAGAGAGCAACATGTTTAATAACTCTGCAAAAATAATCATAACATCGCTATTACTTTTTGGCGCATTGAACTCACTAGCTGTAAGCGCACACAAGAATGAGGAACATGCAAATGAGCGTGTGTTATTTGTTGGTACCGATACCCCAGCTGCGCAAGCAGTAAGTGCCTTTCACCAAGCATTAAATCAAAGTGATCAAAAAAAAGCTCGCTCATTATTAGCTGATAACGTCATTATTTTTGAAGGCGGAGGCGTTGAGCGTTCTGCCGATGAATATGCAAATCACCACATGCTAGCGGATATGAAATACCTCAGTTCGGTTAATAGCAAACTATTAGAACATCAGGTTTATATAAGTGGTGATATCGCTTACTCCATTTCGCGAAGTGAAACGATGGGCAGCTACAAAGGTAAAGCCATTAACACAACGGGTATGGAGTCAATGACTCTAAAAAAGACCCGCAATGGCTGGAAAATCACACATATTCATTGGTCAAATTAAGGAAGTAACATGCGATTAACGTACATAACAACTGCACTTTCAGTGATGTTGGCGGTGTCTATATCAGTAAAAAGTATGGAAAACCCACACAGTGTATTGCCAGTCCAAGAGGCCATAGAAAAAGATAAAACAGAGATTGAGTTGACAGTTTATAAAAGTAAAAACTGTGGGTGCTGTAAAAAATGGATTGAGCATATTAATGAAAGTGGCATTAAAACAAAAGCAATAGATGTTGCTGATATGGGGCTAATTAAAGCTCAATATCAAATAAAGCCAAATATGCGCTCATGCCATAGCGCTGTTTCAGCCGATGGGTATGTTTTTGAAGGGCACGTGCCAGCTAAATATATAAAGCAGTTTTTAGCTGAACAACACCCTCAGAAAACGATCGGGCTGACAGTTCCGGCAATGCCTGTTGGCACGCCAGGTATGGAGATGGGCAATCGTTTTCATAAATATAATATTGAAGTACTTACTCAAGATTCACAGCAACATACTTATAAGCATATCAGCAAATACGCAGTGCAGTTTTAACTCTTATGGCATAGTTATTGAATTAGCCGTAAGTATTAATGCGATGATTAAATATATAGTGGGCTTACGCCTTATAAATTGTAAGTAATACCCCTTAGTATAAATAAAATACAAGTTGAACAACTGAAAAGGAGCCATTGTAATGTCACAGTATTTAAAATTTTTCTTAATGATAGCCACATCAACATTAGTCATGTTTGTACTAATGTATTTGAATAGTTATCAGCTAAGCCATGTGTTTTTTAGTGAAACGCGTACCTATATGGCTATTTATATGGGGGCTGCAATGGCGGTAGTTATGCTGTTGTTTATGCTAAATATGTATAAGGATAAAAAGAAAAACAGCGTAGTTTTAGGGATCAGCATTATTAGCTTTGTAGGCGCATTATTTTTAGTACGTTCGCAAATAACGGTCAACGATCAGTCTTGGATGTCAGCCATGATACCGCATCATTCAATCGCTATACTGACTAGTGATAGAGCTAATATCAAAGACAAGCGCGTCCAAGAGCTTGCAACAAATATTATTGAAGCACAGCGTCGTGAGATTAAAGAGATGCAGTGGTTACTGAACGATATAGAAAAAAATGGCCTAGCAGAAACTCAGGAACAAGCACAATCTAGAGCTGTACCGGATTTTAATGCTAAGTAAAATTTTATAAGAATACGTAAAAGGGAGCTAAACATGAGTAAATCAGCAGAGCTTTATAGAATGGCAACAGATGAGCATATTTGCCCATTTGGCTTAAAGTCAAAAGACCTTCTAGAACGCGAGGGTTATGATGTTAATGATCACTTATTATCTTCTCGTGAACAAACAGATAAATTTAAAGCAAAGCACAACGTAGAGACCACACCACAAACATTTATTGCTGATAAACGTATCGGTGGTTATGACGACTTACGTGATTACTTTGATAAGCCAAAAGCTGGACAGCAAGGTACAACTTACACCCCGGTTATTGCAATCTTCGCGGTCGCATTTTTACTAAGTTTGGCATTTAGTTTTGCAATGGGTCATGGATTAATTTCCATGAAAACCGTGGAGCTATTTGTTGCGTTAACTATGGCTGTGTTGGCAATACAAAAACTTCAAGATTTATTTAGTTTCTCAAATTCATTTATCACTTATGACTTAGTGGCGATGAAAGTAGTGAGGTATGCCTATGTTTACCCATTTTTAGAAGCGTTTGTTGGTATTGGAATGATAGCTGGGTTGCCAGCATATAGTATTGCTCCTATTTCATTATTTATTGGTGGTGTTGGTGCTGTTTCTGTTTTTAAAGCCGTATATATAGATAAGCGCGAACTCAAATGTGCATGTGTAGGCGGTGATAGTAATGTACCGTTAGGCTTTATTTCACTTACAGAAAACCTGTTTATGATCGCTGCTGGGATATGGATGCTTGCCAGGTAGAAGGTAAAGTATTTAATTTAAAAATATAATGAACAGTTTATTTATGGGGGTACCTGACTCAGTCTAAAGTCTGAATTATCTCTTTGAGTCCAGCATCAATCTGTTCTGACACTTCGAAGACCTCACCAACTTCGATTGCTAAATAGCTAAAAGTGTTTTTGACGATAAATAGTTAATTGGCACTGTAAAAACTCACAGTGCCAATTAACAATTAGATTAGAAATCGTTCTTCGATTTTACATCTACAAGCTGACCATTTTTAGCTATTTTGAAATAAACTTGTTCACTATCATTTGATGCTTGGATAATATAAGTATCATCGCTCTCGTTTACGACAGTAAATGCTTCTGAAGAAATACCTTTCCAAGAATCATTTAGTTTTCCAACCTCAAAACCATAGTCTTTAAAGGCCAATTTCTTTATTGATTTAGCTGCAATACTAATAGCTTGTTGATCGCTAACGTGACCATGATCACTATGTGCTAGAACACCAGTACTCATTAATGAAATACAAACTAATGCTATTGGAATTAATCTATTCATTGTTTTCTCCTATTAAGTTTTAAGTTTTAAGTTTATTGTTTTAAGCCAATTACTTTATATTGTCCTTTTACTAAAAGCTGTATAGCTACGGGGTTATCTGAGTTGTTTTTCCAGTACCAGCCATGTGAGCCCCCAAATGGGGCGGTAAAGCTGCCCTTCATTTCGCTTAAATTGGCAATTGCATAGCTTTCGAAGTAACCGGTTGTGTCTCCTGCTGGCTCTCCGTGTAAATCAAAATGTAAAGAAGCGCCATCGGTCATCCATTCGTAGGTCATTTTTTCATATTGTTGCATCTCAAATTTATATTCAACCCCGCGATTTGCAGGGATAGTGACTTCAATTGTTTGAAACTCATCACTGCCCACTTGCAATGAATCTGATGTTTTAAGTGGTTTTTGCGCTGATGCCTGAGCTATTTTAGTAACGCCCAGTTGTTTACCGAGTCCGGTTGGATCAATGTTATATTCGGCCGGAAGAATAAATAGCACAAGGGCGATTATCGCAACTAATGAAGCGGTAATACTGGCTTTTATAAGTGTTTTTGAACTAACTGTATGTTGCATATATTTCTCTAAATTAATTAATCATATAACCGGTTAACTGAAAGCCGACTAGCATTAAACCGGCACTCATTAATACACCGTTGGTGAATGTTGAAAAACGTTGAAATGACGGCAGTTTACGCCATGCATTAATGGCAATTAAAATAACTGCGAGCGCTAAAAATTGGCCAAGCTCTACGCCAATATTAAAGGCGATTAGGTTTGTCAGTAATCCATCTTCGGGTAATTGAAACTCTTGTAACTTGGTTGCTAGACCAAAGCCATGAAACAAACCAAAAATAAGCACCGCCATTTTTGTATTTGGCTGCCAATTAAAACAACGCTTAAACCCACCTAAGTTATCAAAGCCCTTATAAATAACTGAAAAACCAATAATAGCGTCAATTAAATAGGCATTAATCTGAATATCGCCAAGCACACCTAATAGTAACGTTGTGCTGTGGCCGATGGTGAACATGGTTACATACAGCAAAACCTCTTTACTGCGATACAAAAAGAAGATCACACCGATTAAAAACAATATATGGTCGTAACCGGTGATCATGTGCTTTGCACCAATATAAATAAATGGCACAAACTGTACGCCTTGGTTTTGCTCTAAAAAAGCGCGAGTGCTGTCATCAACTCCATGGGCCAAGGTCTCAAAGCTAAGAAAAGCCAAAACAAGCACCATAATCATTATGCTAACGTTTATTATTTTAGTTGACATCATGTTGCTCCAACGTTTCACTTTCAGTCAAAATAGACTCCTTTTCATTGTGTAAAAGTCGATACAGTGCGGGGATCACAAATAATGTTAGTAAGGTCGACGAAATAATGCCGCCAATTACCACGGTTGCTAAAGGCCGCTGTACTTCTGAGCCAATCCCTGTATTAAGTGCCATAGGAATAAATCCTAATGAGGCAACCAGTGCTGTAGTTATCACTGGGCGAAGACGTGTTAATGCCCCCTCTGTTATCGCTTGATTAAGCCCCATTCCTGAGCTGCGTAATTCACGAATAAACGATACCATTACCAAGCCGTTTAATATGGCAATGCCGGATAAAGCAATAAAACCGACCGCTGCAGATATTGAAAATGGAATATCACGTAACAGCAGTGCTGCAATTCCGCCGGTAAGCGCTAAAGGCACACCGGTAAAAATAATCGCAGCATCTTTAAGTGAGTTTAAAGCTAAAATAAGCAAGCCTATAATCATTAACAATGTAACGGGCACAACCACACTCAAACGCTCAGAGGCCGATTGTAACTTTTGATACGTTCCTCCGTATTCAATCCAATAACCAGCAGGAATAGTGACTTTATCTTCAATAATTGTTTGAATATCTCCAACAAAGCTTCCTAAGTCACGTCCTCGTACATTGGTAGTCACTACAATACGACGTTTAGCATTTTCGCGATTAATTTGACTTGCGCCATTAGTGAGTTTGATTGTTGCTAACTCTTGGAGCGGCACAGCGCGACCATTAGGTAAATTAATAGGTAAGTAACCTATCTCTTGCACATTATTACGCTGCTGCTCTTCTAAACGAACAACAATATTAGAGCGGATATCCCCTTGATAATACTTACCTGCAATAGTCCCTCCTAATGCGGTGGCTAACTGTGACTGAATGTGTGCTTTGCTGATACCAAACTGGCTTAGTTTTTCAACATTGGGTACAATTTCAAGCATTGGCAACCCGCTTGTTTGCTCAACCATTAAATCGGCAATACCGTCAACATTTCCAATAGCAGATTCAATCTCTTTACCTAACGCAGCAAGTGTTTCAAAGTCATCACCAAACACTTTAATTGCCAGCTCAGCGCGTACACCTGCTAATAATTCATTAAAGCGCATTTGAATTGGTTGTAAAAACTCATAGCGGTTACCTGGAATTGGCTTAACTAAGGCTGCTAACTCTTCAACAATTTGTGCTTTTGACTTATCAGGGTTTGGCCATTGCTCTCGTGGTTTTAGAATAATAAAGTTATCGGCTACGCTAGGGGGTACTGCATCTGTTGCTACATCTGCGGTGCCAATTTTTGCAAATACGCGCTCGACTTCAGGCATCTGCGTAATTTTTTCTTCCAACACTTTTTGTAGCTCAATCGCTTGGCTTAATGATGTACCAGGAATACGAAGCGCATGCATGGCAATGTCTCCTTCATCAAGATTTGGTGCAAACTCGCTTCCTAAGCGTGTGGCTTGATAACCAAAGAATGTTACGAGTAAACAAGCTATTAGCACCACAGCCCAGCGGCCTTTTAATGCTAATGAGAGTACCGGCTTATAAATACGACTTAACCCTAGCATAATATGGTTAGGTTTTTCTTTAACCGGTTTCTTAAATAGTAAAGCCACCATTGCGGGCACAAATGTGATTGAAAGCGCCATTGAGCAAAGCAGAGCGATCACAACGGTTATTGCCATCGGATGGAACATTTTACCTTCGACACCTTCCAGCGCAAAGATAGGTAAATAAACTACGGTGATAATAAATACACCAAATAAAGCGGGTCGTATGACCTCGCGCGTTGCTGTAAAAACGACCTCCAAACGCGCTTTCAACGAAAGGGGTGCATCGCCTTTCATCCCTAGACGCCGTAAGCAATTTTCGACGATAATTATCGTACCATCAACCAGCAGACCAAAATCTAAAGCTCCTAAACTCATCAAATTTGCACTGACACGCGTGTGTACCATACCAGTTATTGTCATTAACATTGCAAACGGGATAACTAAGGCCGTTAAAAATGCGGCTCTAAAATTACCCAGTAATACAAATAATACAACAATCACTAAAATGGCTCCTTCGAGCAGATTAGTCTGAACGGTTGAAAGTGTTTTATCTACAAGTTTGGTGCGGTCATACACCGCTTTTGCGACAATGCCTTCGGGTAAACTGCCATTGATTTCTTTTAACTTTTCACCAACGCCTTGTGCAACTGTGCGGCTGTTTTCTCCTATTAGCATGAACACGGTGCTCATCACCACTTCGCGGCCATTTTGTGTAGCAGCACCAGTACGCAACCCTTTACCATCACTTATAGTGGCAACATCTTTAATAAACACTGCACTGCCGTCTATAGTTTTGATGGGTAAATTAGTGATTTCAGTTAAACCAGCAACCTGACCTGGGACACGAATTAACCATTGCGCACCGCTTTTTTCAATAAATCCGGTGCCTTGGTTTTGGTTGTTTTGACCAATAGCATCAACAACATCTGCTGAGGTAAGATTATAAGCCAGTAGTTTTTCAGGTTTAAACGCAACGAGAATTTCACGCTCGTAACCACCAATAGGGTTTACTTCAACAACACCAGGCACCCGCATTAATTGAGGGCGAATTGTCCAGTCATGTACTGTTCGTAAATCAATGGGGGTTACATCACTACCGTCGGGGTTTTTAGCGCCAGGCACAGCATCAACCGTAAACATAAAAATTTCACCTAACCCAGTAGCTATCGGGCCAAGCTCAGGTAAAAGGTTTATCGGTAACTCGGAACGAGCACTAGACAGCCGCTCATTAACCAACTGGCGAGCAAAGTAAACATCGGTATCATCAGAAAAAATAGCAATAACTTGCGATAAACCATAACGAGACACAGAACGTGTGTTTACAAGCCCTGGTAGCCCAGCTAATGCATTTTCGAGGGGAAAAGTAACGCGTTGTTCAACCTCTAACGGCGTATAGCCTGGCGCTTCGGTGTTGATCATAACCTGAACATTAGTTATATCAGGTACTGCATCAATAGGTAGTTTAGTAAAATTCCATAAGCCTAATCCTGCAATGGCTAATACCATGACAAGAACGAGGATATTTCGCTTTATAGCAAAGCGTAAAATCGATTCTAACATTACGCTCTCCTAGTGATCGTGTGACGCGCCAGACTTTTCAATATCGGCTTTGATGATGTAGCTATTTTCAGTAACATACTCAGTACCAGCAGGCAGTCCACCTAGTACCTCTACCCATGTTGCATCTGAACGACCCAGCTCAAGCATCCTGACTTCATATTCATCAGCGACTTTTGCATACACGACCGTAAAATCACGAAAGCTCTGTAAGCCTATTTTCTTTACCGCTAAAGGAACTTCAAAAGAAGCAGTTTCAATATCGGCTTTAACAAAACTCCCTTCCAACAAAGGCTCAGCCTGTTGTGCCAACGTAACCCACACCATTCTTGCCTGATCACTTCTAACTTTTGGCTCTATAAATGATACCTTACCAGCAATATTCACAAGACTACCTTCTGCCTTAATACTCACTAGAGTGCCTTGAGATACTTTGCTGTAATCGCTCGGGTAGACTGCTAATTTAACGACAGATTGACTCGCGTCTGTGATAACAAGCAGTTCTCGGTTATTCGTTTGCTCACCTGAATTAGCCATTTGTTTTGCGACAAAACCAGCAATAGGCGATTTTATCTCATAGGGGTTTAAACTTTCATTACTTTCAATCGTCATTAAAGTTTGGCCTTTATTTACTTTATCGCCAAGCTTTACATTTAAGTGTGTAATAACACCTTCAAAACGTGCAAAAACAGTGCGGTGCGCACTCGGCGGTAACCAAACCTGTCCATAAGCAGGGATCGTTTGATGAAGCTTTTGAGACCCTGCAATTGCAGTTTCAATCGCCATTGCATCTGCTACTGCGGGTTCGATTTTTGTTCGCCCCTCTAGGTTATCGTATTGCCAACGATATTTTTTTCCTTGGTAGCTCGCATTTACTGTGACAATAAAAGAGTGCGGTTCGTAAATTTCCATATCCCCACGTAAAAAGTCACTTTGGCTAATAAACTTAATATCATCAATCACATTACCTAATCGGGTTAACGTAACCGTTAATTCAACATCGTCGGGATTAATTGGGTTTTTATTATCCGTTAACCATACTCTAAACTCAGGTGGTACGCCTGTTTCGAAAATCGCTAACTCCAATGCGAAGCTTCCTTCACGAAGCATACGACCATTATGCGGCCCTTTTTCAGGCTCTGCTTGCTCTGTAGTAGGTGTTGATACTGCGCTAGCGGGTAAATGTACCCCCGCGCTGAGGCCGAGTAATACGGCAACGGTTATGGAGGGAATAAAGTTTGTCGTTTTCATAAATAATCTCATTGTTCTATCGATGCGCCAGTAAGACGCTGAATTTCTATATGCTGTAAATGTAAGCTTTCATAAGCGCTAAGTAGTTCTGATTGCGCGCTTAATTGCGCCTGACGCACGCTACTCCACTGGTTGTAATTCAATTTACCAACGTTAAATGCTTGTTTTGCTTGGGTAAGCGCGGTTTCTAGCGTGGGAATGATTTCATTTTTTGAGGTGGTAATTACATGAACAGAATGCTTAACTTCTTGAAGCAAAGCATAAAGCTGGCTATTAGCTTGTTGAGTTAAACTCTTCGCTTGCGCTGTTAATACATCTTGCTCGGCACGTAACTTAGCGACCGTTCCGGCATTGCTGCCAGATGCTCCCCACGGAATAGAAACACCGGCCACGAGCCCAAAGTCATCCGTTGATTCATAGCGACGTAAGCCTGTTGTAAATTGCCATTGTGGTTTTGCTTCAATTTGAGCTAATTCAATGTGTGATTGTGCAATACGTTTTTGACTTGCTAACTGCATCAAACGAGGCGCATTTTTAAAGCGCTCGAACTGTGACTGAAAATCTACAATTTTAGGTAACTGCAATAAGTTACCTGTAAGTGTAAAGTCAGTGCGAGGCTCTGCCCACAAGGCTGAAAGCTGATATTTTCCGCTAGCTATTTCATGCTCAAGATCTTCGACAAGTAATTTTTGTTTAATTAGTTCAGCTTTGGCTAAATTTTTATCAATAGCCAACGACTGACCAATACGAACTCGTTTATCTATTGCATTTACAACTTCATTCGCTTGTCTTACTGCCATTTTATTGAGCTTTAGTGCCTCTTCTTTCACCAGTAGTTGAATAAATTGCTTCGCAGTCATCGCGGCTAAATCAAGTGCAATAATTTGTTTATCTAAACGTAACTGCTCAAGTTCAGACTGGCTTGCTTTTACGCGACTATCAATTTGCTCTTGTTGCATCAGCCAAGAGAAAGTTAAGGTTGATTGCATATTTTGCAAACCACTATGCTCACCTGTCCCAAAAGCATCTTCAACCATTAAGCCTATTTGTGGTCTTTGGCCTATACTTGCTTGCTTTATTTTGCCTTGCTGGGCTTTATCTCGATAAAAGAAGCCCTGTAATTGCGGGTTGTTAGCAAGCGTGAATGAGATGGCTTGCTTTAGATTTAATGTTTGATAAGCCTCAGCACTTGCAAAACACGGCAGTGCTGTAAAAGCCATCAATACTCCCACAAAAAACCGACTACCAATCGGTTTTTTGTGGGTAAAATGACTACTAAATGATTTCATTTTAATCCTTACTTAGTGGATGAAAAAAGTTTCGATAAGATGGTGGACACTATCGACAGTCGACAGTGTGAATAAAGTGATAACCACAAAGCTAAACAAGGTGATCATTAAAAGTAGCTTAGGCGTAGTGGAGATTGGCATTAACAATGTTTGTATACGCTGAGTTATTTGTTCATTACTAAAATGACTCATGTATATATTGTCATTCGTAATATGTTGTTGTCGTTGAAATCGAGCAACATTAATAAGTGCTTGAGCCACATCTAATCCATCAAAACTTTGCGTTGCACCGACATCAGCGATTTGTTCTGTTAAAGCCGTATAAGATTGCTGTAACGCCGCGCGCGTTGACGCAGGAAAACACCAACCAAATAGACTAAACAGTGTTTTAAAAAGCGGATCTCGGGCTTTTAAATGTGCTAGTTCATGCTGTATGACTATGTGTACTGTTTTTTCATCAAGTGCTTGTAATCCGCTGGTTATATACACTTTTGGATTGAAAAAACCAACAGTAAATGCCTCTGGTACAAGGTGTTCAATAACGTGTACAGACTGGTTGGGATAATCTTTGTGAGGTTGAGTATTTGATAAAGCCAACAGACTGCTCATTGCTGAACTATGTCTATTAAGACTAAAAAATGCATGTACGCTAGCGCTTGTCATCAAACAAGCTGCTGATATAAGTAATACCGAATGCCAACTATAGACAGAGAAAACCTCTAGGTGATGCCAGTGAGCAACCCCTTGCAACCAATTAGACATTTGGTTTTGATGTGCCTGCCAAAATACAGCTGCACACAATAATGAGATCCACCAAGGGCTGCTAATAGTTAACCAAAGCATGAACTTACGCTCGGTAAACTGGAAAATAGTAAGTTTTTTACAAAGCGAGGTGTGGAAGAAGGAAATCAATATGATCACACAAATAAAAGCGGTCACCGCTGCGCTCGCTAGATTTAAAAACACGGCCCAATTTCCAACAATCATGTTTACACTTTTCCGCTTCGTAGTTTTCGCTGTTGCTCTATAAGCTTTTCGAGCTCATCTAATTGTGTATCATTAAAATTAGTCGAAGTAGAAGAAAATGCAGCAATTAAACTGTTTTCACCCTCTTCAACAAAGTCAGCTGTAATATCATTTATTAAAGTAGCTATAAGCGAGTTACGATCAACTTTAGTTCGGTAATTATAAGCATGACCCTGCTTAGTTCTGCTAAGAAGGCCTTTTTTATAAAGTCTTTCAAGGGTGCTTTGAATAGTATTGAGAGTGCAGCCACGTGTTTTACCTAAACGACTGTGCACATGCTTTGCATCCGCTTCTTTAGAAGACCACAAATATTGAAGTACTAGTTTTTCTAATTCGCCTAACTGCATAATCAAATATCTTTTAACAACATAGCCATATCATGGCAAAATAAAAACCGATAGGCAATCGGTTTTTATTTTTTTATTTAAAAAGGAAAGTAATACATGGGTTGGATAATTTTTAAATACTTAGTGACAGCAGCAATTGTTGTAGCGGTTTCAGAGGTCGCAAAGCGCAGTGATAAACTCGGAGCACTAATTGTAGCACTTCCATTGGTAACCATTTTAGCGATGATTTGGTTGTACGTTGAAAAACAGCCGCCAGAGAAAATTGCGAGTCATGCCTGGTACACATTTTGGTATGTTGTGCCTACCTTACCGATGTTTTTAATATTTCCATCATTACTACACCGATTTGGTTTTTGGCCATCACTCGGCCTCAGCGCCTTAATAACTTGTTTTATTTTTGGAGTGTTTGCATTCGTCGTTAGTAAATTTGGAATAAATTTATTACCCTAAAAGTTGTTTCTGAAATTAATAATATGGTGAAATCAAGGATGTAGCTGAGGCAATAATTTCGATACTTATCTCTAAAAAATTTCCCATTACTTAGCAGAGTCAAATAAAAGCTAGCCTTATTTATGTACTAAGTGTGTAGTGGTCAACTAATTTTGGCCACAGTTTTAGAATCTTGGCATCTAACCTCAGATTCATTTGGGGCTAAACCGGCATTATAATGATGTGGCCTAACGTTGTTGTAATATCCGTTGATATAATCACTAACGCTATATTTAGCATCTATAAAATTTCCATATCCAAC
>NZ_JADYWS010000004.1:0-221772 GCF_015864715.1 Pseudoalteromonas sp. NZS71
GGGATGGAGCAGTCTGGTAGCTCGTCGGGCTCATAACCCGAAGGTCGTCGGTTCAAATCCGGCTCCCGCAACCAATTTTTAATTGGAAGCCAAGTTGTAATGTAAGCAACTTTAAATAAGTCTACAAATTTCAGGCGCGGGATGGAGCAGTCTGGTAGCTCGTCGGGCTCATAACCCGAAGGTCGTCGGTTCAAATCCGGCTCCCGCAACCACTGAAATAAATAAGAATGAAACGACACGCTTAAAGCGTGTTTTTTTATGCCTGAAATTTGATGAGTGTGGTGATTTAGCTTATAGGTTAAAGATAATCTTCACTGCATGAGGCATTCACTTCTCATAAGCGCAAGCTCCCGCCCCCTGAGATACACTTCAAAAATGTTATAAACTTCTTAAAATAAATCGTTATTACTTAAAACCTTGTTTGGTTTGTGTTAAAACGGCACAAATGTTTTTGGGTTGTTACAAATATGACTGAACTTTACCACTGGTTTGATTTAATAGGCATTGCGGTGTTTGCTATATCGGGCACTTTGCTAGCGTACGAGAAAAAAATGGATGGCTTTGGGGTCGTAGTTTTAGCGACAGTAACTGCTATTGGTGGTGGTACAGTGCGAGATCTAATTTTAGATGTTCCTGTGTTTTGGTTACACGATCAAAGTTACTTTTTTGCCATACTCGCTTCAGTATTTGTTACAACACGCCTTATAAATAAACAAAAGCCGATACCTCATTATATTTTACAAACAGCGGATGCGTTTGGTTTAGCTTTTTTTGCAGTAATGGGGGCACAAAAAGCGCAGCTTGTTGGTATGCCCGATATGACTGCGGTAATTATGGCTGTAATTACAGGCTGCTTTGGTGGATTAATTCGAGATGTGCTTGCACGCGAGATCCCTATGCTATTAAAAGGTGAGCTTTACGCTATTACCTGTATAGCGGGTGGCACTGTTTATACGCTTGGCATTAGTTTTTCGTTAGTAACCGAAATGGCGATGGTATTAGGTATGTTAATGACCTTATTACTTCGTTTGGCTGCTATAAAATGGCAAATCACATTACACGTTTTTAAATATCCTGACTAAACTGGTGTAATCACACCATTTACTAGGATAAGGAATGTCGTTAGCTCGTATATTTTCTCGTGCTCAAGTGGGTATAAATGCCCCTGAAGTTATTGTAGAAGTTCACCTAGGAAATGGTTTACCTGCTTTTCATATTGTAGGCCTGCCCGAAGCGTCTGTTAAAGAGTCGAAAGACAGGGTACGTAGCGCACTCGAAAACTCACAATTTGGTTTTCCCGATCAACGAATAACTGTAAATTTAGCCCCTGCCGATTTGCCAAAAGATGGTGGACGGTTTGATCTTGCTATTGCGGTGGGTATTTTAGTCGCCTCTGGACAAATAGTGTGTCCTGATATTCATAAGTATGAGTTTTATGGGGAGCTTGCTCTTAATGGTGAGGTGCGTGGTGTAAACGCTATTTTACCTTCGGTACTTGCTGCAAAAGAACAAGATCGTTGCTGCTTTTTACCTCTTGCAAACGACAGCCTAGCAAGCCTAGTTAATGGCGTTAAACGCAAAGCCGTAAGCTCTATTCAAGAAGTGTGGGGGGACTTACTTAATCAACAACCCTTACCATTGAATATAGAGTACCCCGACTGCACACAAGCCCCTGACTTTTTACTCGATTTAAGCGATGTGAAAGGTCAGCCCGGTGCAAAGCGAGTACTCGAAATTGCTGCAGCTGGCGGGCATAATTTACTATTTTTAGGTCCTCCAGGTACTGGTAAATCGATGCTGGCCCAGCGAATGGCAACTATAATGCCTACTATGTCGGACGATGAAGCTATTTCGACAGCTGCGCTTTACTCTATTATTGGACAATCTATAGATTTAACTAATTGGCGACAGCGGCCATTTCGTAATCCACATCATACGTGCTCAGCTGTTGCTTTGGTGGGGGGCTCTTCAAATCCCAAGCCTGGTGAAATTTCTCTGGCACACAATGGCGTACTTTTTTTGGATGAATTGCCTGAGTTCGAACGCAAGGTACTTGATTCACTGCGTGAGCCAATGGAAACCGGTACGGTTACTATTTCACGTGCAGCTAGGCAAATGGAGTTTCCGGCGCAGTTTCAGCTTATTACAGCATTAAATCCAAGCCCAACAGGGAGTCATACAGATAAGCGGGCAACTCCCGATCAAGTTATGCGTTATTTATCGCGCGTGTCGGGGCCTTTTATTGACCGTATTGATTTGCAAATAGAACTACCTCGTTTAACGAGTGTTGAACTACAAAGTACTCAGCCGGAGGAAAGTAGTGCTGAGGTTAGAGCAAGAGTTGAAGCGGCTTATTACCTACAACTAAAACGCCAAGGTAAGGTTAATGCGAGGCTTAATAATAAAGAAATGAGTGTGCACTGTGTACTGGCGCCAGCAGAGTTGCAGTTTTTAGCCAGAGCAAGCGAGAAGTTGTCTTTATCGCCACGCTCTTATCATAGAGTAATTAAGGTGGCGCGGACTATTAGTGATTTAAAAGGGGCTGAAAATATTAGTTTAAATGAGCTTAAGGAAGCACTTAATTACCGTGCATTTGAGCGCCTTATTGCGCAATTAACTAAATATTAAATAGAGAGCATATAGCCTTTACCGCGAACGGTAACAATACGTTTTTGATCTTTTTCGTCATTTAATTTTTTACGTAAACGACCGATCAGCACATCAACAGTACGATCGTTTGGACTCCAATCGGGCTGGCCTATTTCTTCTGATATTTTTTCACGGGATGTGGCTTTACCTGCATTACTAATTAAGCAAATAAGCACTTTATGTTCGGCTTCAGTTAAGCGTGATTCAACGCCTGCAGCAGTAATTAGTGTGCGGTTATCGGGGTGAAGCTTAAAGTCAGCATATTCTATAAACTCTTCGCTTTCGTCGTCTTCTAGGTTAACTGCAACACGCTTATAGAGCGCGCGCATGCGAAGTTCTAACTCAAGTAAATCGACAGGCTTACAAATATAGTCATCAGCACCTTGTGCAAGGCCTGCAATACGATCGGCTTGGGAGTCACGACTCGATAATACAATAACGCCAATATCGGTAAGTGTGTTTAATTCTTTTGCCAGCTGAAGCCCATCACGCTTTGGCAAAACAATGTCAATTATGGCTAATGATATAGCACCGCGCAGGTTTACCCGCTGCCTTACAATGTTAAGTGCATCAGCGCCAGTTGGGTCTACCTCTATTGTAAATTCGGTATCTGCAAAGTGATTTTGGATGCGTTTAACGAGTAGTTCATCGTCTTCAACCAATAAAACATTAATAGCCATAGTACTTTATTTTGAATGCTTATAGCTCTGTATGGTAGCACCATTAGGTAAATGCTGAGAAGGGGGTTTATTAGTTTTAAGTAACTTAATATTTCAAAGGTGTATAAGACGTTATTAGAGGATGAGGTTAGCACCTTTAAACTAATTAAAAGGTGCTAAATAATTAATACTACTATTAATAAATCTGTATTAAGTCGTTATTTTAAAGGTTCAGGCTCAGTCATTTTTATACATTGAGTCCCACCATTGAGGTTCATCTTTTAGCTTTTTATCAAAGTATGCAAGCATGGTGTTCCACCAATCAAATCGTTTATCGCGTGCAAAAATTTGGTGGTCGGCGCCTTTGTATTCGATTAACTCTACGTCCTTATTAAGCAGTTTAAGCGCAGTGTACATGGTTAAACTTTCGCCTACAGGTACATTGGTATCGCTATCACCATGAAGAAGTAACATAGGAGTTGTTACTTTGTCGGCATGAAATACAGGGCTGTGCTGGCTGTAAAGCTCAGGGTTATTCCACGGAAAGCTATTTTTTGATGCTTCGCCTGAATATAAATAGCCCCACCAACCTTCACCCCAATATGAGGTAATGTTAGAAATACCCGCATGAGCTATTGAAGCACTAAATATATCGGTTTTAGTTGCTAGTAGCATGGTCATGAAGCCACCGTATGATGCCCCTAAATTTCCTACCTTTTCACTATCAACATAGTTGTATTTCTTTAAAAAGGCTTGCGTGCCTTTGATAATATCGTCTGCGGTGTAGTCGCCCCAGGCATTAACATGTTGCGCTGAAAACTTTTGTCCAAACCCTGTTGCGCCAGTAGGTTGTACTACATAAACAACGTAGCCATTTTCTGCCCAGAAGTTAAACGGGTAACGACCTGTAAAACCACGCGTAACTGGTGAAGTACCGCCGTAGTAATACACGAGCGCAGGGTGCTTTTTAGTTTTATCTAAGTTGCTAGGAATGTACACACGACCAGTTATTTCGACACCATGTTTATTTTTAAAATTAAACTCTTCTAATGTAGGGAGTCGTGTATTTGCATAGCTACTTGGTTTTGAATCCCATATTAAATCTGTTTTATTTTTACTTACGTTAAGGCGCTTTAGTTGTTGTGGAGCTAAAGCGTTGGTACCACTTAGTAAAATTTCGGTATTACGGTCGTATGAGTAACTAAATTGTTCAACAATATCCAATCCCGTACTTAACTTTTTAAAGCGCTGTTTACTTAAATCAAATAGGTAAAGTGGTTGAGTGTCTTGCTCTGTTACTTTAATGAGCGCATCGCCGTTTTCTAAAACTTGCAGTTGGCCAATAGCGGGGTCGAACTGTTTACTAAGTGCTTTTACGTTTTTACCGCCTTCAGTAAGTAGATAAAGTTGCCCGTCGTAGTTATTGGCAAGCATTGCTTTTGGTAGAGCTCTGCCTGCGCCATTTTTAAAATCGGGGCCTGCAACTACATAAATGTCTTTATTTGCATATTTAGCTAAATTACACGTTTTAAATTTACCAAGCGATGAAAGCTTATTTGATTTTAAATCGAGTTCGACTAACTCTGTTTCAGGGTGGGTTGATGCTTGCATTGCCATTACTGGGCGGCTCATTAATATTTTGCCACGGTTACTATTTGAATCTTCAAGGCTGTAAGAAAGAGGACCTTGGCTAAGTGCTTTTGTTAAACCACTTTTAGTATCAAACATATAAATTTGGCTGGTGGTACGTGCATACGACCAGCGATCTTGTAGACCTTTATAGTGCTTAGTTAAGCTGTTAGTGCTCTCAGGTGATTTAGACCAGCTAAACAAAAGGCTGGTGTCGTTATAAAAGGTAAAGCTATTGGCTCCTTCTAAATCGTTTGCTAATGTTTTTATTGAGAAGTTTTTACGGCTAAGTTGTTTAAGCTCACCATTTAACAAATACACTAAATATTGGTTATCTGGACTCCAAATAATGTTACTTGGTTGGCCTGCTTCGAAGCGATAAAGCATTTGATTATCTGAATCTTTAAGTACTGTAACTGTATTTGCTTGGTTTTGTGTTTTATCGCTATAAGTGCGAGTAGTAGTAACGTACTGCTTAGCATTAGGTGCGAGTGATAATTGGCTGATTATAGGGGCATCAAACAATTGTTTTGCAGATAAGCGTTTTGTTTTTGAGGCGCTAAGCGTAATTTTATCAACGTCGCTTTTAGGTGCAAAATCAAGCATTACGTCGTGCCAATTAGCTACTTGTTGGGCTACTATTAAAATAGAGTGAGTACTGTTATTTAAAGCTAACTTATAGCTATTTTTATCGCCTGTTTGTAGTTCGCCATTAATAAATAACTGACCTTGCTCAATCCCTTTTAAGGTAAGCGTACCTTGTGTAAAGCGGGTTGTTTCAATATTAAATTTTAGTGCCTGTAACCCACCTAAAGTGAGCGCATTGATTTTATTAAACGGCTGCCAGTTTTGTTTTTTCCCAAATACAGAAAAACTATCTGAGTCTGCTTGTAGTTGCGGCAATAGGTTATTAATAATGGCATTGCCATGAGGTGTTTGAAAAGGCTTTAACTGCATGTCTTCGGCAAGTGGGCCGATAAACTGAATTTTTGATTTATCCAATGGTGCAGCTATTGCAGCAAAGCTTAAGCTGCTAAGCGTTAAAAGAGTCGCTGCATGCTTAAATAGCTTATTTTGATGACACCATGGTGCGCTAAATTTCATTATTATGCCTATTATTATTGGAAGTTTGGCCAAATATAGCATGTATTGATACCATGCTCACATATCCAATATAGAGGAGAGAAAGTGACTTTACTGATAGTTTATATGGTAGTGGCGATTGTTATTTCGTTTTTATGTTCTGTGATGGAGGCTGTGTTATTAAGTATTTCGCCCAGCTATGTTGCATCACTTAGGAAAGATCACCCTGAGCTTGCTAAACAGCTCGAAAAACTTAAAAACAATATAGATCAGCCTTTAGCTGCTATTTTAACTTTAAATACGGTTGCCCATACTGCGGGTGCTGCTGGGGTTGGCGCGCAGGCGGCTGTGGTGTTTTCCGATGCGGCTGTAGGTATTGCATCAGCCATTATGACATTCCTCGTATTAATCCTTTCTGAAATTATTCCTAAAACATTGGGGGCTAATTACTGGCGAGCTTTAACCCCAAGTGTTACCTACGCTTTGCGGTTTTTAGTTATATCGCTAAAGCCTTTTGTATGGTTTGCACAAAAGCTAACAAATTTAATGGGTCCAAAGCACGATGAGGCTTACTATATTCGTCAAGAGATAGAGGCAATGGCTGATATAGGTACGGAGTCGGGTGCATTACATCAGGATGAGTCCGAAATAATTCGTAATCTATTGCATTTTAGACATGCAAAATTATGCGACTTAATGACGCCTCGAACTGTTATTTTTAAAATCCACAAAGACTTAACCGTGAATCAGTATTTAAACGATCACGGCTCGTCGTCATTTTCTCGTATATTGGTATTTGATAAAGACAGCGACGATATTGTTGGGTTTGTGCATAAAAACGATATTATGCTGGCATTTCACCGTTTAGGTACCGATTACAAAATTAGCAAATTGATTAAGCCTATTTATACGGTGCCGAGTTCTCAAAATGTATCGTCGTTACTGCAAACTCTTTTAACAAAGCGCACGCATATATGCCTAGTTGTAGATGAGTACGGTGACGTGCAAGGTATTGTAACGCTAGAGGACATGATTGAAGCTTTAATGGGGCTAGAGATTGTAGATGAGCGTGACCAATCTACTAATATGCGCGCAGTAGCAAGGCAGCGTTGGCACAAACGTTTAGCAAGTAGTGCGCATATAGTCAGTGAAGAAGATAAACACACTCGGGGTGATAATTAGTTAACCAGCCCCGATTAAATATTAATACCTCTTTAAGCGGGACTGCCATCAGTTTTCAGCCAATCTTTAGCCCAAGATATAAATTCGTCTTGTGGTTTAGGGCGGCTAAATAAAAAACCTTGTATGGCTAGTTTTCTTTTATAATGCCTTAAATAAACGAGCTCTTCTGGTCGTTCAACACCTTCTGCCACTAAATCTAAATTATCTTTACTCGTAATGTTAAATAACGAACTTACAACCACTTGAGAAAATAAATCTGTTTCTATATGGCTAATGAGTGAGCGGTCTATCTTAATTTCAGTAAAAGGAAGGTTCCGAAGTTGATTCATATTAGTAAAACCAACACCAAAGTCATCTAGCGATATACCAAAGCCATGCATTCTTAATCTGTTTAGTGTTTCTAATTGCATGAGGCTTGAGAGTGCATGTTGTTCTGTTATTTCTATAATTATATTACTAGGCGTGAGTTGATTTAGTTCTAAAATGAGCAGTAATTTATTAGGGCAGTTTAGGTCGTCGAGCTGAGTTGGCGATAAGTTAAATGCCATCTTAAAATCATGACCTAGTTGCGCTTTCATCTTTTTGAATTCGCTGGTGGCCTTTTCAAAAAGAGAAAATGTAATTTGATTAATTAAGTTATGTTGTTCGGCAATACCTATAAAACGGTTAGGTAAAATAATATTGCCGTCTTTACTTGATAGAATACGCGCCAATACTTCAACGCTCTCAATTCTATTGTTATCAGCGTTTATTTTTGGTTGATAAAAAGGCGTTATTTCATCGTTTTTCAATGCATTAATAAGCTCATCTTTTGAAATGGCTGACTCTTTTAATAAAGTGTGACTGTTTAATTGCGCCACTTTAATAAGTAACCTACTAACCTGAGATAGCTGCACTGGTTTTGTAATATTACCAATGAGGTGAGCGTTATGTTGCTTGGCAAGGCTGGCAGCTAAACTAATAACTTTATGATCCATTTCAGAAACAATAATAATACCGCCTTGATAATGTAGCCCTCCTAAGTGGCGGATTAATTCCATACCATCCATTTCGGGCATATTAAGATCAGTAAAAATAGCATCAAAGTAGTTTATATCAGAAGCAACTTTTTCGAGGGCTTCAGCAGCACTCAAGCAGGTGACTACATTATCAGACATATTTAATTCATTTAATATGGCTTCCATAACAATCAAAATCGCTTTTGAGTCGTCAACAACTAAAATGTTAGGCACTATTTTGTTCACTGTTATCCCTTTCAATGTATAGCTTATGGTTACTATAAAAGTAGTAGTGTTTTTTTATTTTGTCAGTATCAAATGCTTTTATTTTGAAAATAGTTATAGAACACCTTTACTCGTGTTTTTAAGTTGATTAGGTATACTAGCGCCATTATTTTAAATGGTCTTAATTATGATAAGAATAGATCTTACTTTAGCCGAGCAGCCATTTTCGCTTATGGTGTCTGGACAAAAAATTGTGCAGGTGTTTCATGCTCAACAAGCTATTACCTTTGATAATCCTCGTGAAAACTATTATCAGTTTACTTACGACAACAAAGTAATAGGTATTGATACAGAGACAGTCGAAGAGCAAAGTATTTCGCTCTTTGTTGATGAGCAATTTGTAACACAACTTGCGTTACCAGCGCCTACAAATGGATCACCTAAAAAAGGCTTTTTAGGGCTGGCTGCATTAGGTTTTAAGCTTTTTAAAAGTGCTAAGGTAATTAAAGTAGTGCTTGCAGGTGCCTCTGTGGCAGGCTATGCGTGGTTATTCAGTATTGAATTTGCACTAATGCTAATTGGTTGCTTAGTTGTACACGAATACGGCCATGTGCGAGCAATGAAATACTTTGGCATAAAAACCAAAGGTATTTATTTAATCCCCTTTGTTGGTGGGCTTGCTGTAAGTGACGATAAAATAACAACCCGTTGGCAAGATGTAGTTATATCATTAATGGGGCCTGCATTTGGTTTAATTACCTCGGTGTTGGGTGTCGTTTTATATTACGCCACAGAAATGGAGATATTTGCAGGTGTGGCAGTTCTTAGTGCGTTATTAAATTTATTTAACTTATTACCTATTTTACCGCTTGATGGTGGGCATGTATTAAAAAGTATCAGTTTTTCAATGCGTTCATGGATTGGTTTAAGCGTATGCTTATTAGGCGTACTATTTGGCTTATGGCTGAGCTACACCTTTGGCTTAATGTTACTGGTATTCTTTTTGTTTGTAGGTGCGCTGGAAATTGTATTTGAATGGCGAGGTCGCCACTACTCGCATTTAATGCCACTAGATAAATATGGCCAAGGCTTTTCAGCGGTTATGTATGCAGTTGTAGTCGCTGGGCATGTAGCTGTAATGATGCACTTTGCCGATTCGGAAAATCCAATATTGAGTCTGCCGATGACTATTTTATCGAGCTAGTATTTTTATTTTTTCTAACTAAATAAGTTCATTTTTTGCATTAATATTTTATTTTTTGACTTTTATGTTGATTTATTGTTAATTGAATTCTAGTGTAATATAAATTAGAACAATCTTAGCGGATCAACTGGATGTTATTTAGAAAGGAAGCTGTCGCTCAGCAAAGAGAGCGTTTAACAGGAGTGATTACGCTCGCACAACCACTATCAATAAAACTTACCGTATTTATTTTGGTATGTATTTCGATTGTAGTGATAGCCTTTTTATTTACAGCAGAATATTCACGCAAGGAAACAGTTCGGGGGTTTTTAATACCCAATAAAGGGATAATCCAAAGCTTTGCTAATCAAGGTGGTATGATTGAGCAGCTATTTGTACAAGAGGGTGATGCCGTTACTAAAGGTCAGCCGCTGGCGACCATTATTGTGCAGCAAAATAACAGCCAAGGCATAGCTTTGAGTACCCAGCTTGTTGAGCAGCTAAGTATGCAAATACAGTTGCTCAATGATGAGATAACACAAAACCATACCCTACAAAAGCAAGAGTCACTTAACTTGCAAGCGCAAAAACGTGCACTTACTAATGAGCAAGCTGCATTACAAAGTCAACTTACTCTGGCTGATGAAAAATTAGGGCTACTTAACCGCCAACAAAGCAACCTTAATCAACTTAATAAAAATGGCTTTTTATCAAACATCGAGCGAGAGCAACAACAGCAAGCTTTGTTAGATGTTAAGCAAGAAAAACAAAACCTAGCGCGCTTGCTTATGCAGCAAGAAAATCAATTAAGTCAACTTAGTTTTAATATTGCTAACGTGCCCCAGCAGTATACTTTGCGTATAAATAGCCTTAAACGCCAACAAGCGGATATTCAAAACCAGCTCACACAAATTAAAAGTAACTATCAATATACCATAACAGCCAGTAACAGCGGTGTTGTTACTGGCATTCAAGTGGTTGAAGGCGAAACACTTACCCAAGCCAAACCACTGTTGCATATTATTCCCGAAGGATCAGAGCTAGTAGCAGAGTTGCTGCTACCAACACGTTCAGCAGGCTTTATACAGCTAGGTAACGATACGCGCCTGCGTTTTGATGCTTTCCCTTACCAACGCTTTGGTTTTATTAACAGTAAAATTAGCCGTATCGACAAGGCGCTCATTACTCCAAATGAAATACGCCTGCCTATTACCCTGCAAGAGCCAGTGTACCGTTTGCGAGCGACACTCAGCCAACAACAAATGCAGGCCTATGGTAAGGCGTTTGAGCTGAAAAGTGGCATGTTGTTTGAGGCAGATATTATGTTGGAGCAGCGCACATTAATCGAGTGGTTACTCGAGCCACTGTACAGCCTAAAAGGGCGCGTAAGTTAAGTGTAGCGTTTTATAAAATAAAGAAAAATTTGAAAGTTTTGGTGGTTTGCTAAATGCAAACAACCGAAAAAGACGGCCAGCTTTAGTTAACTTTAGCGAGCAGCTAAAGCTAGCCTATTAACCGCTCACCTTTATTGAAGGGGAGCATATTAACAACCCGATGACTTAATTAAAAAGCATCGGATTTATGGAGTATAACATTATGCGTGAATTAAACGTAAATGAAATTAAAGACGTAAATGGTGGTAATCCTATAGTTGTAGCACTTATTGCTTATAGAATTTATAAAATAGTTAAAGCAGGAACGAAAGCTACGGCTGCTGCTACAGCTTTAGGCGGTGCTGGTGTTGTAGGTAACGAAGTTGGAAAAGCTTTAGCTAATTAATAAGGGACTAATTATGAGAGAGTTAACCAAGAAAGAGCAAAGTAATGTTAGTGGTGGTTTTCCTATATTAGGAGCTATAGCTGCTACTTTTATTGCAGGGGTTATTGTTGGCTATGCACATGAAAAGTACAAACAATACCAAAGTTCTAAAGAAACAAAACAAGCAGGGTGTGAACCGACCTGTTAACTAGCATATTTAGCTGAAAGAGGTAATAGAGTAGCTTTTTAAAGCTGCTCTAAAAAGCCGCAGGAAAATGTATGAATAATATTCAAAAAATTATCTTATCTTTACTTTATATTTTATTAATTCATTTGATCTTTAATATTTATGAAAAAATAATAAGTCCTGATTTATATTATCCATTATATATAATATTTTTAATGATCCCATCTTATTATTTATATGAATATTTAAAAAATATTAGAAAATAAAACTACTTTAGTTTCGTTGGCAGTTACTAAGAGGAGTTTTATCGTAAAGGTTGAGGCTATTAATGATACTTTTTCAGCTAGACAGAGGGATTAGAAAGTATTTCTAATCTGAATACACGTGTCGCCAAAATAGATATTTTAGTTGTAATTATTGAGATAGCGTCAGTTTTTATTTGTGCATACATATCTAGAAGAAAGTAAAACTATATAGAAAACTTCTTAGTTGTACTTCCATTCTGCCATCTTATTTATAGTGGTAATAATATTAACAACGGAAAATTTACCCTTTATCATGCAAGCTACAATAGAATTTAAAATAAACATGTCAGTTCCTCTAATTCTCCAATCCGAAATAGCTGAATGCGGCCTAGCCTCAGTGGCAATGGTGGCAAGCTATCACGGTCATAGGCTGGATATGCCAGCCATGCGTAAGCGCTTTTCGGCTAATTTAAAGGGGATGAACTTACAACAGCTGATTGAGCTGGGTGATAACTTGGGGCTCGCCAGTCGTGCATTGCAATGCCCTATTGATGAAGTCCATAAACTACAAACTCCGTGTATTTTACATTGGGATATGAATCACTTTGTGGTATTGACCAAAGTCTCTGGCAAAGGTGCAAAGGCTAAATTTGCTATTAACGACCCTGCTGTTGGTAAGCGTAGTTTAAATAGTAATGAGTTTAGTAAACACTTTACCGGTATTTGTTTAGAGCTGACTCCAACCAGTCAGTTTGAAGCCAAACAAGAACAAGCACAGATGAAGTTTACCCAACTTTGGAGCTCAATGAAGGGCTTAAAAGCAGGGCTAATAAAACTGATTGCGTTGTCACTGGTATTGCAATTATTTGCTTTGATGACCCCTTATTATATGCAGTGGGTGGTGGATGAAGTACTCATTAGTTTTGATGAATCGTTATTAACGGTACTTGCCATGGGTTTTGCTCTGATTGCGATAATTTCAGTGGTGACTAATGCGGTACGAAGTTGGCTAATTTTACGGCTTTCGAGTTTGCTCAATATGCAAATGGGCGTGAATTTGCTCAGGCACTTATTGCGCTTGCCAATGAACTATTTTGAGTCCCGCCATATTGGCGATATTGTCTCGCGCTTTGGCTCATTAGCGCAAATACGGGAGCGCATAACTACAGGGTTTGTAGAAACACTGGTCGATGGCGTAATGGGCATTACCGTATTGATTATGATGCTAATTTATTCGCTAAAACTCACTGCGGTAGTTGTTGGTGCAATTGTGCTGTATACCTTGGTACGTTTAGCGCTGTATCGTCCACTACATCAAGCCACCGAAGAAATGATTCAATCATCTGCCACAGAGCAATCGAACTTTTTAGAAAATATTCGGGGTATGCAAACTATAAAATTGTTTGGTAATGAATCGCAGCGCCAAGGTATTTGGCAAAACCGTTATGCAGAGGTAATAAACAGTGAAATTCGTTTAGGGCGTTTAAACATTAGCTTTGATTCATTTAATAAGCTGTTATTTGGCCTTGAAAGTGTATTGGTGATTTACTTTGCTGCATTGCTAGTTATGAGCAATAGCTTGTCTGTTGGTATGGTACTGGCGTTTATTGCTTATAAAAACCAGTTAACCAGCCGCTTTGCCAACTTAATTGAGCAAATTATTCAATTCAAAATGATGCGGTTACACTTAGACCGTATTGCAGATATAGCACTCACGAAACAAGAAGCTAATCGTGACGGTGAAATGGCCTATACAGGTGATGACGAAGGTAAAGTGAGAGGTCAGCTTACGCTCGAAAATATTTGCTTTAGTTACAGTGAAGAGCAAGCGCCTATTTTAAACACCGTTAACTTAACCCTGAATACCGGTGACTCGATTGCGATTACGGGTCCATCTGGTGCGGGTAAAACTACGTTGATGAAAATAATGCTAGGGTTATTACAGCCAACCTCAGGGACTGTGTTGCTTGATGGCAAAGATATTACTCAGCTTGGCCTTAAAAACTACCGCAAACAAATAGCTGCAGTAATGCAGGATGACACATTGTTAGCTGGCTCAATCGCCGATAACATCAGCTTTTTTGACCCACAGCCCAATTACTTAAAAATAGAGCAATGTGCCCGACATGCGGCTATTCATGATGATATTACCAAAATGACTATGGGTTATAACTCATTAGTAGGTGATATGGGATCAAACTTATCTGGCGGTCAAGTACAGCGTTTACTCCTTGCTCGCGCATTGTATCAATCGCCCTGCGTGTTGTTTATGGATGAAGCAACCAGCCATTTAGATAAGGATAACGAGGCGAAAATAAGTGAGCAAATTCAGCACTTACCCATCACACGGATTATGATTGCTCATCGCCAAGAAACCATTAACATGGCCAGCAAAGTCTATCAACTGAAAGAGGGTAGGTTGGTGGAGCTACAACAGCAGAGCGAGAGTGCATAAAATGACCAGTACTTGTGTTTTACACGCCTTTTTATTATGTTTACATTTAATAAAAGCTCAATACCAGCGATATAAAAACCCCAGTCACAAACAACTGCACAACACAAAACCCCATAATATCTTTTGCTTTTAGGCCTGCTATAGCCAATACGGGCAACGCCCAAAAAGGTTGAATTAAATTAGTCCAGGCATCACCCCATGCAACAGCCATTGCAACGCGCGATATATCAGCACCTAGCTCTTGTGCTGCAGGTATTACAATAGGTGCTTGTACAGCCCATTGGCCACCGCCAGAGGGAACAAACATATTAACGAGCCCTGCACTTATAAAACTAAAGAATGGCAAGCTATCAGCATCTGCAACGGCAATAAAGCCACGTGATATCTGTTGTGCTAATCCGCTATCAACCATTACCGCCATGATGCCGGCATAAAAAGGAAATTGAATAACAATGCCAGCCCCGCTTGGAATTGCTTGTTGCAGACTGTTAAGTAAATTATGGGGTGTTTGATGCAGCGTAATAGCTAAAAACAAAAATACGGCAATAACGCTATTAAGGTTTAAGTTTCCGCCAGCAATAAAAAAGTAATAACCTAAATATGCCAAACCTAATAAGCCAATTGTCATACCGAGTAGTTTACTTTGTTCCAAATGTTGGGCGGGTCTCGTTATTGTAGTAGGCTTAGGTGTTGTCTCTTGTAAAAGAGCTGGGTCGATATATACGCTTTCTTGCTCGCTTGGCAGCATATAGCGATTAACGAGCGGCATAATAATGAATAAACCAACTAATATGGCTATATTAAAGCCCGCAAATAAAGTGTGCTCTGTACTAATAATACCAATGCTGGCCTCTGAAAAGTGACCATCGGTTGCGATAGTTAAAGGAATCGAACCGGCTAATCCGCCATGCCATACAACAAAACCTGAGTAAGCGCTGGCTACTAATAATCGATAATCAACACGAGTATGTTTAGCAATTGCCTTGGCAAAAAGGGCACCAATAACTAAGCCAAATCCCCAATTTATCCAGCTCGCTAAAAGCGAAATAAGCGTTACTAATATAATTGCTTTAGGTGCGGTGCTTGCAAATGTTGCTAGTTTTTCTAATAACTTACTTATAGGTGGCGTACTTGCCAACATGTAGCCTGTAATTAACACTAGTAGCATTTGCATAGCAAAACTTAATAAGTTCCAAAACCCACCTCCCCACGCTTGTAATACTTCAATGTTGGTTGCGGTTGTAAATAAGCCCGCACTGACAAGAGTAATTATTGTAAGTAAAATTACAAATATAAAAGGGTCGGGAAGATAGCGCTCTACAATTTTAGTAAAAGGGCGGGCTATTTTATTAAGCATAAGCACAACTGTTTTGGTTATTATTTTAACGCTAATTAATCATGAAAAATCATCATTGGCAAACAGCATTTAGTCTTATATTTGCGGTTAAAAGCTTAAACATTGCTTAAAAGCATCGCTTACAGTAACGTACTGTTTATAGATAATTTACTAACGAAGATTTTGTATTATGCCGGTGATATTTAAAAGGCTAGCGTTACTTGTTCGCGCTCATATAGATCAGTTGAGTTGGCAAGCAGTGGCATTAGCTATTTTGACTCATATGCTATTAACATGGAGCTTACTATTTATAGCGAATGAGAAAGCGTTAACCTCGCTTACTACCTTTTTTTACTATTACACAGTAACAACATCAACAGTGGGATATGGTGACTTTAGTCCAACTACTGATCTTGGTCGTTGGGTGGTTGCATTAATACAAATTCCATTTGGTTTAGCTTTATTTGGTGTTTTGCTAGGAAAAGCAGGACAAACTGTTACTTACTTAATTAGGCGCGCTATGACTGGTGATAAAAACTTTGCCCACAGTAACCACCATATTATTATTTTTGGTTGGCACGACACTCGTACAAAAAAGATGATTGATTACATTTTGGCAGATACGAAACGTACTGACCGTCGTATTTTACTCGCGGTAACAGAGCAAATGGATCATCCTTTTTTAGCTAACGAAAGCGTTGATTTTGCACGTTTAACGAGTTTTACAAATTTAGCTGAACTAGAGCGGGTAGCTATTCGTAGTGCTGATAAAGTGATTATTGATGGTCAAGATGACGACCAGACATTTACGACAGCCCTGCGCATAAGTCGCTTAGTAAAAGATGATTGTCATATAAGTGCTCACTTTTTAGATGAAACTAAAGTTGAGATGATGTTAGAGCATTGCCAAAATGTAGAATGTAGTAGTGCAAAATCAGCTGAGATATTAGTACGCTCAATGCAAGATCCAGGTTCGAGCCGTGTGCAAGAGGAGCTGCTATCTACTTTGCACGGCGATACACAATTTAGCTTGAAAGTACCAAGTGGCTGCAAAGATATGGAGTTTGGTACTTTGTTTCATCACTTTAAGCTTGAGCATGATGCAATACTGTTAGGTGTTGCTCATAATTTAAGTGCGCAAAATATGGATTTAAACCCACCATTAGATTACAAAGTAAGTGAAGGCGATATTTTGCACTATATATCGGTAGAACGAGTATTAAATAGTGAAGTAGACTGGTCGAGCCTAGAAAAATAATGAATGAAGTTGTATTTTTAATTGTTGTTTTAAGTGCTTACATATTACCTGTCGTTATTGTACTTAACAGTAAGCGTACACAGGGTCATGAAAAGAATGGCTGGCTAATGGGAATCATTATATTTTCTTGGTTAGGTTTAATGATGTACTTTACCATTGTGCCCAAGCATAGGCACAAAAAGAAAAAGGCTAAATAGAGTAGTTAGCCTTTATAGCAGTTTTCGTTGGAATAATTACTCTTCCAACTGTTTGAGTTTATGCTCAATTAGAGGGTCGTCAGGTAGAAGTTGCTGGGCGACTTCTAATAGCTGAATAGCATCATTAGGGTGCTCATCTTGGTGCTTAAGTGCCACATCTATTAATGGCTGAATATCAATTTTTGCTTGATGCTCTTGTACATACACTTCTTTTTCATCAGCTAAAATTTTATGCGCTGTACTCAATAATGCTAAACGATGAGGGGAGTCTGCATTAGCCGTATTGAGACTTTGATAATAATCTTCTTTTAAGCGTAAGGTTTTGGTTTGCAGGCGAAACTGTGCAATATCGATTTGCTGATGTTGAATGAAATCAACGGCTACTTGCTTATAAAACCCAAACTTATTCAAATATGTAGCGTGTGTGCCATGTCCCATACCAAATACTCGTAAGTGAGTTAACTGCTTATAGCGCTTGGCGTGCATTCGGTCTATACGATTAGTAGGATCATAAATGATATAGCCTTGGGCATCTCCTAAATCTAGATCGTGATAATCTTGTTGCCAGTCAAACTGCTGAGCTATATCGGTACTAGAGCGGTCATCCCACGGTACTAATTCTTTATTTTTAGTGCTTACCGGGTGAAAGAACAGTACTTGGTTTAGCTTTAATAGTTTAGCAAAAGCGCCAACAGCAAATCCGCCACGACTTAAACCATAGCCAAGTCGACAGTCAAATGGAGTGATTAATGTTGATAATTGCTCGAGAAAAAAGATTAAATTACGATTACGAAACCAATTACTTTTACCTAAATGCTGAAAAGCGATTACGTTTACGTTTTGTTTTTGAGCTAAGTGATAACCCCATGGTGCAAAATCAGGATTGAGATCTTGTTCTTGCACATTAGTACCAGCAGGAGAAAAAGTAAAAAGCAGGGGCTTATTAACGTCAACAAATTCATACTTAACAAATACATCGCCGAGTAAATCACTACCCGTCATGGGTAATCGAGTTTGTTGCTCATTGCGCGGGAGAGCCAACCATTCATCTAACCAATACAGTAATTTCATTAATCCTCCAGCTATAAGTCAGCATAGATCATATCAAACTCAATGAAATTAGGTCAAACCGAGAGGGTGTTACTGCGCCATTTTGATTATTTCATCCCAGTCATTTTTAGTAACAGGCATTATTGATAGTCGTCCGCCTTTTTTAAGTGCGATTTCAGTAATATTATTATTGGCTTTAATATCTTTAAGGCTAATTAATTTTTTTAAATGGCTTTGGTAAGTAACCTCAACAACAACCCAGCGTGGTTTGTCGCTGGTGGCTTTTGCATCGTAATAGTCGCTACTTAAATCAAACTGAGTAGGATCTGGGTAGGCATCGTGTGCCACTTCGGCAATACCCGCTACACCTACGTGTTTACAGCTTGAATGGTAAATCATCACTGAATCACCGACCTTAACGCCATCACGCATAAAATTTCGTGCTTGGTAATTACGCACACCTTCCCAAAGAGTCGTTTGTTTTGGTGCGTTTTTTAAGTCATCTAATGAAAACGCATCGGGTTCAGTTTTAAATAGCCAGTAAGCCATAACAGTATTCCTAACAAATATTTACTTCCCACTATTGTATAGTATCATTTGGACACTAGGGTAATGAGGAAGAAATAATGAGCCAAGTATTAGATGATTTATTGTCGTTGTTAACACTTGAAGAAATTGAACAAGGTTTATATCGAGGACAAAGCCAAGATTTAGGCTTTGGTGCTGTATTTGGTGGTCAAGTAATGGGGCAGGCGCTTTCTGCTGCCAAAGAAACCCTACCTGAAGGGCGAATAGTTCATTCATTACATTCTTACTTTTTACGCCCAGGCGATCCGGCTAAACCCATTGTTTATGACGTAGAAACTATTCGTGATGGTAAGAGCTTTAGTACGCGCCGAGTCAAAGCAATTCAGTACGGTAAACCTATTTTTTATATGACCGCGTCATTTCAGGGTGAAGAAAATGGGTTGTCGCATCAAGCGACAATGCCTGATGTTCCCGCACCTGAAGAATTACGTTCATCGCTTGAGTTTTACCAAGATAACGCTTCGCATATCCCAGAGGTTATCCGTAATAAGTTTACCCGTGAAATGCCTATTGAAATGCGACCGGTTACTTTTCATAACCCGTTTAAACCAGAAGTTATGGAGCCGGTAAAGCATATTTGGTTTAAAGCTAATGGTGAAATGCCGGACGATCAGCGTATCCATAATTACTTATTAGCGTATGCGTCTGATTTTGAGTTTTTACCAACTGCATTACAACCTCATGGTGTATCGTTTATGCAGCCAAATATGCAAGTAGCTACTATTGATCATGCAATGTGGTTTCATCGTCCATTTAGAATGGATGATTGGATTTTGTATTCAATTGATAGTCCAAGTGCGAGTAATGGGTGTGGTTTGGTACGGGGGCAGTTTTTTGATCGCCAAGGCAACTTGGTTGCCTCAACAATGCAAGAAGGGGTTATGCGTCAACGCTAACCCCTTCTGTAAATGCATTGCTAGTTACACTGATCTTGTACTATATCGCTGATTGACTGCCAAACGCGTGCTGGCAGTAATGTTTTAAGGTGTGCATAGGTTTCACATAGTTGTGTGCTACCTACTAAGCCCTTATCACCCTCTGTTATTAATGACTCGCCACGTAAGTTTTCGATAAAACTAACAAGTACTTTTTTGTCAAAAAACTCAGGTGTTTTTATGCCGTGCAGTGTACCTAAACGTTGTGCGAGTACTTGGCTTTCTCTTTCAAGTTCTGCTTTTTCAATGCCATCACTTGTTTGAATAAAACCAATTACAATAGCGTAACGTTGTAGAGTAAAGCTAAGTGCTCGTCCAAGCATTTCAAGCTTAGCTAGGCAGTCATTACTGTTCGTTATATGAATGTTATCGCCATCAAACTCAATTAAATTTTGATCAGCAAAGTTAGCTAAAATACGCGTTATATAGTTTTCATCAAGAGGCTGTAAATACCACTCTTTAGCAAATAGCGGATAAAATGTTTTTACAAGTTGCTGGCATTGAGCAATCGTAGTGCTGTGTTGTTTAAATAGATGTAGTGCAATTAAGCTTGGTACTGCAAACAAGTGCAAAATATTGTTTCGGTAGTAATTAAACAGTACTTTTTCTTTATCGCTTATCGTAATGATTTCGCCAAACTCATCACTGATAACTTCAAACTTATTAAGCTTTAATGCATGCGTTAGTAATTGCTCTGGTGTTTCGTCTGGTGTAGTTACTTTATTACTGTAGCTTGCATCACGCTGTAAGCGCAGATAAAAATCAAGCTGAGCTAATAGCTTTGGTTTACTCAATGCTTGTTTATCGTTAACCAGCAATATCATCGCTAGTAAGTTAACCGCATTAAGCGCCGCTGCATTATTAATTTTAACCATTACTTGGTCGGCAAGTTTAGTTACTTGTGGTGCTAACCATTGTGGCTTTTGCACGTCAGTTGGGTGTATTGAATCACGCCAATCAGGTTGGTTATCGTTTAAGTATTGGTTAATAGAGATTGGATCGCCAAAGTTTAAATTACCACGACCGTAGTTTTTAAGGTTTTTGATTGCCTTAAAAATACCAAATATAGATTCGCCTTTTTTATCTTTACCATCCAGCTCTTTAAGGTAGGTGTTAATTTCCATGACGTGCTCGTAGCCAATGTACACAGGTACAATAGATATTGGTCTGTCTATTCCGCGTAGCATTGCTTGTAATGTCATAGATAGCATGCCCGTTTTAGGCGGCAGTAAGCGTCCAGTTCGGCTTCGACCGCCCTCCGTGTAAAACTTAACAGAGTAACCTTTAATAAACAGTTGGCTTAAATACTCTTTGAATATGGCAGAATAAAGTTTATTACCTGCAAACGAGCGACGAATAAAAAACGCACCAGAGCGTCTAAATATGCCTCCGGCAGGGAAAAAGTTAAGATTTATACCTGCAGCTATATGCGGAGGTACTAAACCTAAATGATAAATAGAGTAAGTAAGCAGTAAGTAATCCATATGGCTGCGATGACAAGGCATATAAATTATTTCATGGCCTTTATCTGTTAGTTCATGAATTTGTTCGGCGTGTTTAATATCAATACCATTATAAAGCTTATTCCATAACCAAGTTAAAAACCTTTCGGCCACACGTATCATTGCTTCAGAGTAATTAGCGGCTATTTCATCAAGTAGCTTAAGTGCATTTTGACGAGCTTCTGTTTGGCTAATGTTTTTAGCGTTAGCTTCATCTTGAATTGCTTTTTTTATAGTAGGTGACGCTAATAATGAATTAAACAATTGCTCACGAGATGGCATTTTAGGGCCTGTAGCAGCTAGCTTTTGGCGCTTAAAGTGAACACGCGCTACGCGTAATAATTTATGAGGTAACTCACTTACGTCGGCTTTTTCATTGACTAAAAGTGATAAGTCGAGTGGTTGGCTAAAGCGAATAAAGTTATCGCGCCCTGAAAATAACACCACAAAAAACTTTCTAAACCAGCTTGGAGTAAGAGAGTGTGTAATTAAAGTACGTAGTCCTGGCTTTTCTTTACCCGGGTCGCGACCCCATAAAATAGTAACCGGAACCACTTGTACGTTTTGCTGCCCACTTTGTATTAGGTATTCAATAATTTGTTTACCTTGAGCTAAAGCATTGGTTGGCTTAGCTTCATCACCAAACAGTGGTGGTGGATTTTTAATACCAATAAAACGGTCTAAATCTTGGCTACCTAATACTTGCTCTTCGGTTGGGCTAGGTAGACCATTTTTTTTACACGCATGTGCGAGAGCCGCTAAATCAAATCGTGAATTTAAACGCACTATATAAAATGTAGGGTACTCAGGGTTTAGATCATACTGTTTAATCGGATTTTCTGGCAGCACTTTGCTTTTTACAAATAAGCGGCTAAATCCAGCAGACATAACATTTAAACAATAATTAAAAATACGCATCGACTCACCATATTGAGAGTATTAAGGGCAAAATTAGCGCAGTAGGATACCATAATATCTAAAAATCCCTTAGTTTGCGTAATTAAGGTGTTAACTTGTTTATTGACTAACAGTAGAGGTATTAGTTCAAGTATAGCTAGTAAGCATGTATGGGTGCTTATTTAATCAAATTTATAGGCATTGTATTGTTTCTAAATAGTTGTTGCATTTATCACCAATACCTCTATAATACGCAGGCTTTCAAAATTCCTCTGGGAATTAGAAAGGATAAATTAAGCTTGGATTTCAAGCTAATAAACAGGAGTTCCGATTTGGAACTCAACGTAGATATAATCAAACAGCCGACATCTTAAGTTTTAAGATTGTTTCGGTCGTTTTTTTATGCTCTTTTATATGCTCTTTATATTGAGGTTAAGAATGTCAAATCAACGCATTCGTATTCGCCTAAAAGCTTTTGACCACCGTTTGATTGACCAATCAACGGCAGAAATCGTGGAAACTGCGAAACGCACTGGCGCACAAGTACGTGGTCCAATCCCACTACCTACACGCTTTGAACGTTTTACTGTACTAACTTCACCGCACGTTAATAAAGATGCGCGTGATCAGTACGAGATCCGCACCCATAAACGTCTGATAGACATCGTAGAACCAACTGACAAGACTGTAGACGCGCTTATGCGTTTAGATCTTGCTGCTGGTGTTGATGTTCAAATCAGCCTGGGTTAATCGAAAGATTAGAGAGGTTTTAGGAAAATGGCATTAGGTCTAGTCGGTCGTAAAGTGGGTATGACACGAATCTTCACTGAAGATGGTGTATCTATCCCTGTGACAGTTATTGAAGCGACACCTAACCGCATTGCTCAGATCAAATCTGACGCAACAGACGGTTATAACGCGCTTCAAGTAACCGCAGGCACTAAAAAAGCAAGTCGTGTAAACAAAGCTAAAGCGGGTCATTTCGCTAAAGCTGGTGTTGAAGCGGGTCGCGGTCTGTGGGAATTCCGCCTTAACGGTGGTGAAGGCGATTTTGAAGTAGGCGCTGAGCTTACTGTTGAATTATTCAACGAAATCAACAAGGTTGACGTAACCGGTACTTCTAAAGGTAAAGGTTTCCAAGGTGGTGTTAAGCGCTGGAATTTCAGCATGCAAGACGCGACACATGGTAACTCTCTATCTCACCGTGCTCCTGGTTCAATCGGTCAAAACCAATCACCTGGTAAGGTGTTTAAAGGTAAGAAAATGGCCGGTCATATGGGTGCTGAGCGTGTAACGACTCAAAACTTAGAACTAGTTCGCGTTGACGCTGAGCGTAATTTGCTTTTAGTTAAGGGTGCAGTACCTGGAGCTATTGGCGGTGACGTTATCGTTAAACCAGCTGTTAAAGCATAAGTCCTGGAGATTTAGTGATGGAATTAGCAATTAAAGACGCTTCTGGCGGTCTTGAAGTTTCTGAAGCTACTTTTGGACGTGAGTTTAACGAAGCATTAGTACACCAAGTAGTTGTTGCATACGCAGCAGGTGCTCGTCAAGGTACTCGTGCTCAGAAGACACGTTCTGAAGTAAGCGGTGGTGGTAAAAAACCATGGGCTCAAAAAGGTACTGGCCGTGCACGTGCTGGTACAATCCGTAGCCCAATTTGGCGTTCAGGTGGCGTTAGCTTTGCAGCTAAACCACAAGACCACAGCCAAAAAGTAAACCGTAAAATGTACCGTGGTGCGATTAAAAGCATCTTATCTGAATTAGTTCGTCAAGAGCGTTTAATCGTTGTTGAAAGTTTTGCTCTAGCAGCACCAAAAACTAAAGAACTAGTTGCTAAGCTTAAAGAACTTGAGCTTAAAGATGTTCTTATCGTGACTGAAGAAGTAGATGAAAATCTTTTCTTATCGGCACGTAACCTTTATAAGGTTGACACACGTGATGTAGCTGGTATCGATCCTGTAAGCTTAATTGCTTTCGATAAGGTACTTATTACAGCCGCTGCTGTTAAGCAACTTGAGGAGGCGCTAGCATGATTCGCGAAGAACGTCTTTTAAAAGTGATCCTTGCTCCACATATCTCTGAAAAAAGCACAATTGCTGCTGAAGAAAACAATACTATTGTTTTTAAAGTAGTAAATGACGCAACTAAAGCTGAAATTAAAGTAGCAGTTGAGAAGCTTTTTGAAGTAGAAGTAACGGGTGTTCGCACACTTAACGTTAAGGGTAAAACAAAACGTACTGGCGCACGTTTCGGTCGTCGTAGCGACTGGAAAAAAGCTTACGTTACTCTTAAAGAAGGCAGCGAGCTAGACTTTGTCGGCGGCGCCGAGTAATAAGGGGATAGAATTATGGCACTTCAAAAGTGTAAGCCTACTTCTGCGGGCCGTCGTCACCTAGTTAAAGTGGTTAACTCTGATCTACATAAGGGTAAGCCATACGCACCACTTTTAGAGAAAAACTCTAAATCAGGTGGTCGTAATAACAATGGTCGTATTACGGTTCGTCATATCGGTGGTGGTCATAAACAACATTACCGTTTAATCGATTTTAAACGTACTAAAGATGGCATTCCAGCCACTGTTGAACGTTTAGAATACGATCCAAATCGTAGCGCAAACATCGCTCTTGTATTATATGCAGACGGTGAGCGTCGTTACATTATCGCACCAAAAGGCTTAAAAGCTGGCGATGCAATCCAGTCTGGTGTTGATGCACCAATCAAACCTGGTAATGCATTACCAATGCGTAATATGCCTGTAGGTTCGACTGTTCACAACGTAGAATTAAAACCAGGTAAAGGTGCTCAAATCGCACGTTCTGCTGGTGCATACGTTCAAATCCTTGCTCGTGATGGTCAGTATGTAACATTACGTCTTCGTTCAGGCGAAGTTCGTAAAGTTGAATCTGATTGTCGTGCGACTCTAGGTGAAGTAGGCAATGCTGAGCATATGCTTCGTTCACTTGGTAAAGCAGGTGCAAATCGCTGGCGTGGTATTCGTCCGACAGTTCGTGGTGTTGCCATGAACCCGGTAGATCACCCACACGGTGGTGGTGAAGGTCGTACATCTGGTGGTCGTCATCCTGTGTCTCCATGGGGTAAGCCGACTAAAGGTGCGAAGACGCGTAAGAACAAGCGTACGGATAAATTTATAGTACGTCGTCGTACTAAGTAATATTGAGGAATAGCCATGCCACGCTCTCTCAAGAAGGGTCCTTTTATAGACCTACACTTGCTGAAGAAGGTAGAGAAAGCTTTGGAAAGCGGTGAGAAAAAGCCAATTAAAACTTGGAGCCGTCGTTCAATGATCATACCTAACATGATCGGATTGACCATTGCTGTCCATAATGGTCGCCAGCACGTACCAGTTTTCGTTTCTGACGAAATGATCGGTCACAAACTAGGTGAATTTGCACCAACTCGCACTTACCGTGGCCATGCTGCGGATAAGAAAGCGAAGAAACGATAAGAGGGGAAGATAAATGCAAGCATTAGCTAAACATAAATTCGCCTCTGGTTCGGCGCAAAAAGCACGTCTAGTTGCAGATCAGATCCGCGGGTTACCTGTAGATCGCGCACTAGAAATCCTGGCGTACAGCCCTAAGAAAGCGGCTGTATTAGTTAAGAAAGTACTTGAGTCTGCTATTGCTAACGCAGAGCATAACGAAGGTGCTGACATTGATGAGCTTCGTATAACAACGATCTTTGTGGACGATGGTCCTACAATGAAACGTATTATGCCTCGTGCTAAAGGACGCGCAGATCGCATCCTTAAGCGTACAAGCCATATCACTGTTATGGTTTCAGATAGCTAGGAGTATAAGTAATGGGACAAAAAGTTCATCCTACTGGTATTCGCCTAGGTATATCTAAACCTTGGGTTTCTACCTGGTACGCGAGTTCAAAAGATTTCTCTGCACAGCTTTTTGGCGATCACAAAGTTCGTACATTCCTTACTAAGGAATTAAAAACGGCTTCTGTGTCTAAAATCGTTATTGAGCGTCCAGCAAAATCAATCCGAGTAACAATTCACACGGCTCGTCCGGGTGTTGTTATCGGTAAAAAAGGCGAAGACGTAGAAAAATTACGTCAAGCGGTAACTAAAATCGCTGGTGTACCTGCTCAGATTAATATCTCTGAAGTACGTAAACCAGAACTAGATGCACAACTAGTAGCAGACGGCATTGCCTCTCAACTAGAACGTCGTGTTATGTTCCGTCGCGCTATGAAGCGTTCGGTACAAAATGCAATGCGCATCGGTTCTAAAGGGATTAAAGTTGAAGTTAGCGGTCGTCTTGGCGGCGCTGAAATCGCACGTTCAGAATGGTATCGTGAAGGTCGTGTACCTCTACATACTCTTCGTGCTGATATCGATTACGCAACTTCTGAAGCCTTAACCACTTATGGTATCATTGGTGTTAAAGTTTGGATCTTCAAAGGCGAAGTTATTGGTGGTTTACCACTAGTACAAGAGCAAGAGAAGCCAGCTAAACGCGCACCAAAGAAAGCCAAGAAAAGTGCTAAGTAGAGGTAGCGAGTAATGTTACAGCCAAAACGTACAAAATTCCGTAAAATGCACAAAGGCCGCAACCGCGGTTTAGCGCAAAACGGTAACAAAGTAAGCTTCGGTACTTTCGGATTGAAAGCAACTGGCCGTGGCCGTATGACTGCTCGTCAAATCGAAGCAGCTCGTCGTGCTATGACGCGTCACGTGAAACGTCAAGGTAAAATCTGGATTCGTGTCTTCCCTGACAAACCGATTACAGAAAAACCTCTTGAAGTTCGTATGGGTAAAGGTAAAGGTTCTGTTGAATATTGGGTTGCTGAAATTCAGCCTGGTAAAGTACTTTACGAAATGGAAGGTGTTTCAGAAGAGCTTGCTCGTGAAGCATTCGACCTTGCTGCTCGTAAATTGCCATTCAAAACAACTTTCGTAACTCGGACGGTAATGTGATGAAAGCTAGCGAACTAAAAGACAAAAGCGTAGAAGAGCTTAATGCTGAACTTCTAGGACTACTTCGTGAGCAATTTAATATGCGCATGCAAGCTAGCACTGGTCAGTTAGCTCAGACACACACGCTAAGAACAGTACGCCGCGATATCGCGCGTGTAAAAACAGTTATTAACCAGAAGGCAGGTCAATAATGAGCGATAAAATTCGTACTCTTCAAGGCCGTGTAATCAGCGACAAGATGGAAAAATCTTTCACTATCGCTATCGCACGTTACGTGAAGCACCCAATCTATGGGAAATTCATTAAACGTACGACTAAGTTACACGTACATGACGAAAATAACACAGCAAAAGCGGGTGACGTAGTTACTATCCGTGAATGCGCACCAATTTCTAAGAATAAATCTTGGACTTTAGTAGACGTTATTTCTAGTCCAAAACAAGCTTAATTTTTTAATTAAGTTAGTTTTTTAAAAAAGCCTCGGCATTAGCTGGGGCTTTTTGTATTTAAAGCACCTGCAAACAGTAAACTAGGGTGAGCGGGTCATTTGGGTTAGTCTTTTATCTGAAAATACAAAGTTATCTTGGGGAGTGGTGAGAGTTTCATGTACCAGTTACTTTTTTGCTAGCAGAACCATCTACTGAATCAGAAGAAGTTAGATAATAAACTTACATATCTCAGTTAATTTAATGCCAACATGGGGCCATCTAATTCATGGTGTTACTTTTCTTTTACAGTCTTTTAGTCTGAGAACCCACTTACCTTATTTTATTACAATAATACAGTTTCAAAGTATCGAAAATAGACATCCATACACAACTTCTATCATTAGCTTATCTGGTTTTTTTATGTCTAAAACCTCAATTTATCGCCTTAAATTAATATTCTGGTATGATTAGCAAATATGCGCTTTTGAATGAATTTTTGAGGTAGTAATGACGCGTAGTTTTGAATTTCATTTGACTGATGAAGTAGCCACGGTCGCAATGGGTAATTGCGTTGCTGATATTATAGAGCAAGGTGCGGTTATTTATTTACATGGTGATTTAGGCGCTGGTAAAACAACGTTTACTCGAGGTGTAGTGCAAGGCTTTGGACATACAGGTAAAGTTAAAAGCCCAACATATACACTTGTTGAGCCCTATGAACTCGAGCGCGCAAATGTTTATCATTTTGATTTATACCGCTTAGGTGACCCTGAAGAGCTTGAATACATGGGAATACGCGATTATTTTTCACCAGATGCAATTTGCGTTGTTGAGTGGCCAGAAAAAGGTGGTGAATTTATTCCTGTGCCTGATTTAGATATTACTCTAAGCTATATGGGTAACGAACGTAAAATTGTTATTAATAGCGCCAGTGAGCGTGGTGTAGCAATTGTCGAAAAACTAAATAACAAATAATAATATAGTTAAGGCAGTAATTATCAAATGAGCCGAGGTGTAGTTAAACTCTTTATTTACCTTATGGTTATTACCATAAGCTTGCCGCTGTGGGCCAAAAATACAATTAATAGTGTACGCGTATGGCCGTCCCCTGATAGTACGCGTGTGGTATTTGATTTAAATGATAAGCCTGACTTTAGCTATTTCATGCTTAAAAACCCAAGCCGCTTAGTAATTGATTTAGAAAACACTAACGAGTTAAAAATACTACCAGGTGTACCACCAAAACATCAAATAGTGAGCAAGCTACGCTACTCAAAACCTAAAAATAAGCACAGTGTTCGGTTAGTGTTTGAATTAAACGCACCAGTAAAGCCAGTTGTATTTGCTTTAGCGCCTACAGGCCCTTATAAAAACAGGCTCGTTGTTGATTTCTACAATAAAAGCCAAGCTGCCACAGTTGTTTCTCCTGCTCAAGCAGCAGCTAAAAATCGCCAGTTAAGCCAAGAACGCGATATTGTAATTGCAATTGATGCGGGTCATGGCGGCGAAGATCCAGGTTCAATTGGTCCATCTGGCACGTACGAAAAAACAGTAACACTGCAAATTGCAAAACGTTTAGAGCGCATGATTGATGGCGAACGTGGGATGATTTCGCGCATGGTACGAAGCGGTGACTATTTTGTAAAATTAAATACCCGTACTAATCGGGCCCGTGAAAAAAAGGCAGATTTTTTTGTTTCTATTCATGCTGATGCATTTACGAGCCCGGGACCAAATGGTGCCTCTGTTTGGGTGTTGTCGTTAAGGCGTGCTAATTCAGAGATAGGTAAATGGATAGAAGATAAAGAAAAGCACTCTGAGCTTTTAGGTGGCGCTGCGGATGTAATGAAAGATGCCGCTAACGAAAAATACTTAGCGCAAGCATTACTTGATATGTCGATGGATCACTCTATGAAAACCGGCTTAAACGTAGCTGACGAAGTGGTTAAAGAGCTACGTAAAGTTGCTAAGTTGCATAAGAAAGATCCCCAACATGCGAGTCTTGCTGTACTTAAATCACCAGATATCCCATCAATTTTAGTAGAAACAGGGTTTATATCTAACCCACGAGAAGAAAAGCTGCTTAAAAGTGCTAACCATCAAGAGCGTTTGGCTAAAGCTATATTTACTTCAATTAAAAATTACTATTTAAAAAATCCACCTGATGACTCTTTATTTGCTAAATTAAAGTCGCAATATCCAACAAAGCACAAGGTACGCCCGGGTGAATCTTTAAGTATGTTGGCGAGTCGCTATGGCATTACAGTCACTGAATTAAAACAAGTTAATAAGCTTAGCTCTAATACTTTGTTTATTGGGCAAGAGCTCGATATACCACAAAGTTAGTCATTATTATTAGCGCAATGCTTGCTAGGAAATCTCATGAATATTGAAATATTACCCGCGCGTTTAGCTAACCAAATTGCCGCAGGCGAAGTGGTTGAGCGCCCAGCGTCGGTAGTAAAAGAGCTAGTCGAAAACAGTTTAGATGCTGGCGCTACACGTATTCAGATAGATATAGAGCGTGGCGGTCATAAGCTTATTCGTATACGTGATAACGGTTCAGGGATAAGTAAAGATGAGCTAACGCTCGCGCTTTCTCGTCACGCTACGAGTAAATTAAAATCTCTAGATGACCTTGAAAATATTTGTTCACTTGGTTTTAGGGGAGAAGCGCTTGCGTCAATTAGCTCTGTATCGCGTTTAACGCTGAGCTCAAAACCAAAAGATCAAGAAGCTGCTTGGCAAGCATTTGCAGAAGGTCGCGATATGGCCGTGCAAGTAAAGCCAGTAGCGCACCCTGATGGCACAACCATTGAAGTAAAAGATTTATTTTTTAACACCCCAGCTCGTCGTAAATTCTTGCGTACCGAAAAAACGGAATTTAGCCATATTGATGAGTTGATAAAGCGTATTGCGCTTAGTCGCTTTGATGTCTCTATTACACTAACTCACAACGAAAAAGTAGTAAGGCAGTATCGTGCGAAGACAGATCCCTCTCAGGCTATTACACGTGTAGCGCAAGTTGCAGGTAAGGCTTTTGCTGAGCAAGGTTTGCATATTCAATCAGGAGAGGGTGGCTTACAGCTGCATGGTTGGGTGCTACCTGTAGGTTCAGCTAATACGACTCAGTATACTTATGTTAATAATCGTATGATGCGCGATAAACTTATTCTGCATGCTATACGCCAGGCATTTGAAGAAGTAAGCGGAACACAAGAATTACCCGGTTTTGTCATTTATATTGATATAGACCCTCGCCAGGTTGATGTAAATGTTCATCCAGCTAAGCATGAAGTGCGTTTTCATCAAGGGCGCTTAATTCATGACTTTATATTACAGGCTATTAAGCAAGTGGTAGTGCCGCTGCAAGGTGAGTTTACGAATGAACCGCTTAGCTCTGAGATGGAATCTGCGCCTGTGTTTATGGGGTCAGCGCATAGTAGTTCTAATGATATAAAAGCGGATGGAGTATTTGATTACCCTAAATCGCAATTACAGCCCTCTTACTCTGGAAGTGCTGGTAGTTCAGCATCAGGTACTAGAAGTGTTGGCGGTGGCGGGGCATACCGTGCTACACCAAGTACGAGCCATCATGATGTAAACGCGTTTTATCAAGGTGTGAGTGAGCAACACGCTGCGCATTTTGATAATGTAGCAAACATACCCGTAGCACAACACCAGTTAGAGTCTGCGCATAATGTTTTAAAGACAGTTTCAATCATCAGTGTTAATGAAGGTGCGTGTGTATTTAGTGTTGAGCAGCAATTGTATTGCTCACATTTCAAATATGCATTGGTAGATGATTGGCATAATCAAATTAAAGAGTCCGGAAGTTTAGAAGGGAAAGCTCTTTTGCTGCCCGTAAGAGTAAACTTATCAAAAGAAGATTGCTTACTTATAGAAGCTCAGCAATCGTGGTTTACTTTACTTGGTTTTGAACTCGTAATAGAAAAACAGTTTGTAATGGTTAAAAAATTGCCAGCGTGCTTATATTTACTTGATGTAAGTACAGCGATAGGTGAGCTACTTGATGGGTGTAAAGCAGGGCTTGAAAATATAGAGAATTGGTTAGAGTGGCAGATAAAATGTGCACCTCCCCGGTTTTATTTAAGCAATGTGTTTTTAGCGCAACAAATGCGCTTACAAAATAATCCGCAAACTATTGAACGCTTACGCGAAAAAGCAGTTAAAATAGAGCTAAATCACTATTTAATGCAATTAGATTAAGGTATCAGTGTTGAGTAATTTACCAGTCATATTTTTAATGGGTCCAACTGCTGCTGGTAAAACAGCATTGGCAATCTCACTGTGCGAGCATTTAAATACAGAAATAATCAGCGTTGATTCAGCGTTAGTGTATAAAGATATGAACATTGGTACTGCAAAACCCGATGCAGAAGAACTTGCTAAAGCTCCGCATCATCTGATCGACTTACTTGACCCGAGTGAAACATATTCAGTTGCTGATTTTAGGCGCGATGCAGTACAAAAAATTGACGAATTTCATAGACAAGGTAAAGTGCCTGTATTGGTTGGAGGTACAATGTTGTACTTTAAATCTTTAATTGATGGTTTATCGCCTTTGCCTGAAGCAGATACAGTAATAAGATCAGAGCTAGAAGCACAAGCTAAAGAATTTGGCTGGCCTCATTTATATAAAGAATTAGTTAAAGTTGACCCAAAAGCAGCCGAAAAAATAAGTGAGAATGACTCACAAAGAATTAATCGAGCTTTAGAGGTTTACAGGTTAACTGGTAAGACCATGACTGAGTTGCAAAAGCAAAAACAGCCGACTTTACCTTATACTTTTCATCAATTTGCGATTGCACCGCAAGAACGTAGCGAATTACATCGCCGAATTGAAGAAAGGTTTAAAATAATGATTGATCAGGGGTTTGAAAATGAAGTTTCGACCCTATATCTACGTAAGGATTTACACCCCAATATGCCTTCTATTCGTTGTGTTGGTTATAGACAAATGTGGGATTACCTTGCGGGTGAAACAAGCCATGATGAAATGGTTTTTCGTGGCATCGCAGCAACACGTCAATTGGCAAAACGTCAGTTAACGTGGCTTCGTAGCTGGCCTGATGTTACTTGGTTAACAACGGGTGACGAAGAAAACTTGCATCGTGTAGTAAGTTCGCTAAGCTAGTAGTAGTTGAATATTGTTTTTTATCAAATAAGTTCAGCCACTTAATTATAATAACACCTAGAACGAAGGAACAATAACATGGCAAAAGGCCAATCGTTACAAGACCCATTTTTGAATGCACTACGACGTGAGCGCATTCCAGTATCAATCTTTTTGGTAAATGGCATAAAATTACAAGGCAAAATTCAGTCATTTGACCAATTTGTTATTTTACTAGAGAACACCGTAAATCAAATGGTTTATAAGCATGCAATTTCAACAGTTGTCCCTGCTCGCGCAGTTAACTTCCAAGCAGTTCAAGGGAGTGAAGACACTGAAGAACCAGAAGCTGGTAACTTTTAATTAGGAGCATAATGTTTGTTTGACCGCTATGAATCCGGCGAACAGGCAATTTTAGTTCATATCGACTTACCTAAAGAAGGGGATCGTGAAGATCTTCATGAATTAGAAATGTTGGTATCTTCTGCTGGTGTTAGTAGTTTGGCGGTTGTGCAAGGCAGCCGTCAAGCACCACATCCGAAACTATTCGTCGGTACCGGTAAAGCAGAAGAAATAGCTGAGATTGTCAAAATCCACAATGCAGATGTCGTAATTTTCAATCATCAACTCAGGCCGTCACAAGAGCGTAATTTAGAGCGTGTTTGTCAGTGTCGTGTGCTTGATAGAACGACGCTAATTCTTGATATTTTTGCCCAACGTGCACGTACCCATGAGGGTAAGCTGCAGGTTGAATTGGCACAACTTCGCCATATGTCGACTCGATTAATTCGGGGCTGGACCCATCTTGAACGCCAAAAAGGCGGGATTGGTTTACGTGGACCTGGTGAAACCCAACTTGAAACAGATAGACGATTACTTCGTGCCCGAATTCAAAATATCCGTGCGCGTTTAGCTAAAGTAGCAGTGCAACGCGAACAAGGTAGGCGAGCTCGTACTCGTAACGAAATACCTACGGTATCGTTAGTTGGCTATACCAATGCGGGTAAATCTACATTATTCAATCGAATTACGAATTCAGATGTATACGCGGCCGATCAGTTGTTTGCAACGCTTGACCCGACTCTACGTAAGCTTGAATTAGGTGATGTTGGTCCTGTTATCTTAGCTGATACAGTGGGCTTTATTCGTCATTTACCGCACGACTTAGTTGCTGCTTTTAAAGCAACGCTAACTGAAACTCGTGAAGCTGATTTACAGTTACATGTAATTGACGCAGCAGACTCTCGTCTTCAAGAGAATATTGAACAAGTACAATCGGTGCTTAAAGAAATTGAAGCCGATGAAGTACCACAGCTATTAATTTATAATAAAATTGATGCGCTGGATAACGTAAGCCCACGTATTGATCGAGATGACGAAGGCCAACCTATAAGAGTATGGCTTAGCGCTCAGACTGGTGAAGGGTGTGAATTACTTAGTGAGGCTATTAGTGAACTACTTGCTAAGAAGATGTTTAACGAAACATTATTTCTTACGCCATTGTATGGTCGCCTAAGAGCTGCATTGTTTAGTTTAAATGCAGTACATGAAGAGCGATTTGATGAGCAAGGTAATTGGCTGTTAGATGTTAGAATGCCAATGGTTGAGTGGAATCGTTTAATTAAAGAATTTGGTCCTGAAATTGCTGGTTTTATCAACCGTAATTAAAAATTGACGTTTTAATGTCGGTTTTTGTATGAGAAACGCGGTAGATTTGTTAGATTTAACACAATTTCCTAATTTATTTAGATAACAATGGAGTATAGCTATGGCCTGGAATGAACCGGGTAATAATGGCAATGACAAAGATCCGTGGAATAATAAAGGCGGACGTGATCAAGGCCCACCTGATTTAGACGAGGTGTTCCGCAAGTTTAGTAACAAGTTCGGCGGCTTATTTGGCGGGAAAAAATCCGGCAATGGTAGCGGCGGTGGACTTGGCGGAGCCGGTATTTCATTCATACTTATTATCGCCGTTATTGTATGGGCGTTAAGTGGTATTTATACGGTTAAAGAAGCCGAGCGTGGTGTGGTTCTTCAATTTGGTAAATATGACCGAATTGCTGATCCTGGTCTGCGTTGGAAAATGACGTTTATTGAAACGGTAATCCCAGTAGATATTGAAGCAGTTCGTTCATTATCGGCTTCTGGTTTTATGCTTACTGAAGACGAAAACGTAGTGAGCGTTGAGTTTCAGGTGCAATACCGTGTTATTGACCCATACCTTTATGAATTTAGCGTAACTAACGCTGATAGTAGCTTAGAAGAAGCACTAGATAGTGCACTACGTTACGTTGTGGGCCATGCAAAAATGGACCAAGTATTAACTAATGGCCGTGAGGTTGTTCGTCAAAATACATGGGATGAGCTTAATAAGATTATCGAACCATATAACTTAGGTTTAATTGTTACTGACGTGAACTTTAAAGACTCTCGTCCGCCAACTGAAGTTAAAGATGCATTTGATGATGCGATTGCTGCACAAGAAGATGAAGAACGTTTCATTCGTGAAGCAGAAGCATATGCTCGTGAAATTGAACCGCGTGCTCGTGGTCAAGTAACGCGTATGACTCAAGAAGCGGAAGGTTACCAAGAGCGTATTACATTAGAAGCACAAGGTGAAGTAGCTCGTTTTGAAAAGCTATTACCTGAATATCAAGCAGCTAAAGAAGTTACTCGTGAGCGCTTATACATTGATGCAATGGAAGAAGTGTTAGGGAGTAGTTCTAAAATATTGGTTGATGTTAAAGGCGGTAATAATATGCTTTATTTACCACTTGATAAGATCATGGATAAGCAAGGGACAGCAACACGTGTTGCACTTCCAAGCTCTAGTGATATTCAAGATTTACGCAATAAAGTAAATACGTCGCGCAATAGCTCTGTTAATAGTGGCAATGACCGCTTTAACAACGACCGCTTCAATGATGGGAGATAATCATAATGAAAAACTTTAGTTTAGTAATACTATTAGCTGCCATTGTTATGTCTTTTTCATCGGTATTTGTTGTACCTGAAGGGCAAAAAGCAATTGTAATGTTATTCAGTAAAGTACAAAAAGACAGCGACGATCAAGCGATTGTATATGGCCCAGGCCTACAATTTAAGGTGCCATTTTTTAGCCAAGTACGTCGTATTGATGCACGTATTCAAACGCTAGATGGTGCGCCGGACCGCTTTGTTACTAGTGAGAAAAAAGACTTAATTGTTGATTCGTTTGTAAAATGGCGTGTTAATGACTTTAGCGCTTTTTACTTACGTGCCCGTGGCGATAAGCAATATGCTGAAACGCTACTTAAACAAAAAGTAAATAATGGTCTTCGTACAAACTTTGGTACACGTACAATTCGCGAAATTGTATCGGGTGAGCGTAGCGAGTTGATGGAAGAAGCGTTAGTACAAGCTTCTGAAAGTGCACGTGAGCTTGGTATTGAGGTGCTAGACGTACGTGTTAAGCAAATTAACCTACCACAAGAAGTGAGTAGCTCTATTTACCAACGTATGCGCGCTGAGCGTACTGCTGTTGCAAAAGAGCATCGTTCTGAAGGTCAGGAAAAAGCCGAGACTATTCGTGCGGGTGTTGACCGTCGTGTAACAGTAATGCTTGCCGATGCAGAGCGTAATGCGCGTTCTGTACGTGGTCAAGGCGATGCTGATGCCGCAGGCATCTATGCAAGCGCGTATAACAAAGACCCTGAGTTCTTTAGTTTTGTGCGTTCGCTTGAGGCTTACAAAAAGACTTTTAAAAATAAGCAAGACGTTATGGTGCTTTCACCAGATAGCGACTTCTTCCAATATATGAAAGGCGCTAAAGCTCAATAGGCTTTACGCTAATTATTTAAAAGTTAAAAAGCCTCGCATTTGCGGGGCTTTTTGTTAAACACAGTCTAGTGCTTTAAATCACTGTTATTTATGTGGTTATTAGCTAATATTTGGATATAACAAATGCGCGCAGAAAAAATAAGCTGAACAGGGGTGATCTTTACTTTAGTTTTCTGGTAAAATCTCGTCCTAATTTTCTCTAAGTGAATTTACGATGGGTAAAAACGTTGTTGTATTAGGCACCCAATGGGGTGACGAAGGAAAGGGTAAGGTAGTTGATCTCCTTACAGACAAAGCATCTTTAGTAGTTCGTTATCAAGGTGGCCACAATGCGGGTCATACTTTAGTTATCGAAGGTGAAAAGACGGTTCTACACCTTATTCCATCGGGTGTATTACGTGACAATGTTAAATGTGTGATTGGTAATGGTGTAGTTTTATCACCAGAAGCGCTAATGAGAGAAATTGGCATGCTTGAAGAACGCGGCGTACCAGTACGCGAGCGTCTTTTAATAAGTGAAGCATGTCCGCTAATCTTGCCTTTCCATGTTGCATTAGATGTAGCCCGCGAAACTGCTCGTGGCGATAAGCCAATTGGTACAACTGGCCGTGGTATTGGTCCTGCGTACGAAGATAAAGTGGCTCGCCGTGGTTTACGCGTAGGCGATTTATTTAATCCTGAATTATTTGCAGCTAAATTAAAAGAAGTTCTTGAATACCATAACTTCACTTTAGTTAACTACTACAAAGTAGACGCTGTAGATTTCCAAAAAACGTTTGATGATGCAATGGCTGTTGCTGATATCTTAAAAGCAATGGTTGTAGATGTAACTGAGCTTTTAGATCAAACGCGTTTAGCAGGCGAAAACATTTTATTTGAAGGTGCACAAGGTACGTTACTTGATATCGATCACGGTACTTACCCTTATGTAACATCTTCAAATACTACAGCTGGTGGCGTTGCTACTGGTGCAGGTTTTGGTCCATTAAACCTTGATTACGTTTTAGGTATTATTAAAGCGTACACTACACGTGTTGGTTCAGGCCCTTTCCCTACAGAGCTTTACGACGGTCTTGAGAAACAAGATCCAGTTGGTAAGCACTTAGGTGATAAAGGCCATGAGTTTGGCGCTACAACAGGTCGACTTCGTCGTACTGGTTGGTTAGATGCAGTGGCTATGCGCCGTGCGGTTCAAATCAACAGTATTTCAGGTTTTTGTTTAACTAAGCTTGATGTTTTAGATGGCTTAGAAACGCTTAAAATCTGTATTGGTTACAAGCTTGAAGATGGCACAGTTACTAACGTAACACCATTAGCAGCTGAAGGTTACGATAAAGTAACGCCAGTATACGAAGAAATGCCAGGTTGGTCAGAAAACACTGTTGGTGTAACGAGTCTTGACGGTTTACCAAAAGCTGCGATTGACTACATCAAGCGTATTGAAGAAATTACGGGTGTTCCAATTGATATTATTTCTACAGGTCCAGACCGCGTAGAAACTATGGTACTTCGCAACCCGTTTGCGTAATTACCATTAGATTAAAAAAAGCTGCCTAGTGCAGCTTTTTTTGTATCTAAAATTCACCTTGGAACGATCTTTGTATATATTTTAATAAGTTTATTTTTATAAGTGGTGAGCATGCGTTTATTTTACCGTAATTGCGTATTAAGGCTTTCGTTAATTCCGCTGTCTTTATTTATAGCAACCAACAGCTTAGCTACAGAAAGCCCTGCTGCTGTACCGCTGTATACAGAATCTGAGCTAATTGCGTTAATAAATAAAAATACGCATTTAGCGCGGGTAAAGGCAGATGATTGCCAGTTAGTGCAAGATATAGAAGCACGAGCCAATAAAATGGCATTGCCGTCTTATCAATTTTTATACGGCGATATGCTGGCTTATAACGTGTGCGTGGATCGTAATGTAGAGTTAGGTGTGTATTACATGCGAAAAGCGGCTGAGCAAGGCTTAGCGGCAGCGCTAGAGCAGTTAGGGCGTTACTACGACACTGGGCGTTTAGTCCAGCAAGATAAAGCAATGGCAATTACGTATTTGCGTGAAGCGTCGTCGCAAGGCAATTTAAAAGCACAACTACGTTTGGTTAAATTATTTAATGATGGCTATGGCAGCCCGCGAGATTTTGAAGATGCATACCGTTGGCTATTTAATTCTATGGTGGCAGATAAAGCTACTCATAAAAAAATTGAGCGAGCGTTGACTAAGTTAGCGCAAAAAATGCCAGATAGTGTGGTTGCGCGAGCTCGTCTTCCTATTTAATGGCCCTTAAAAACAAAACCCTAACTTTTTAAGTTAGGGTTTTTGAGTTTTTACTACCTGTAAAAGTGTTTAACTTTCTTCTTTAGCCTTTGTTTGCGGGTCTTTTAAAACCGACATTTTAGGCGGCTGTAATGCAACAACACGTTCACCTTCTTGCGGTGGTTTTTCCATGTTGATTGTAAACGGTCTTAGCTTAATAGGCGTATCGTCGTCGCTGTCTTTATCACCTTTAAGAATAAACAAAGGGATAGCCTCAGGGTTCATTTCTAGGTATTGCTCCCAGCTAAACTCATCCGAGATACGTGTTGAACTAACCTTACCGCCTTTAGCTATAATACTGCTTAAACGTGCATACGAGCCTTCGTCTCCAAACAATATTTGTCTAGATAAAAACGTTGCACTGTCTTTATTTGCTTTAGCATGCGACGTTGATGAGCGAAGCGAAAATACATTTTTTTCATTAAGTAAATGCGAAAAGTATTGAACGCCTAGCGCATTATGATGACGGTTTGGCGATAGCGCTAAGACACTGCGAATAGTTGTTAGAGGTAAGTAGCGTTCAGCATGCTCTGATTGCGGGTTACCATAATAACAAGCTAAGCCATCCATACGTGCCATTCTGCAGTTTTCCCATGCAGGATCTGAAAGGTGAACCGGAATATTCTGCTCTTGTAAGCCACGTCCAATTGCACGCGATACATGGTTTGCACCAATAATTAATATTGTGTTTGGCGATGGTTGGCGTACACCTAATAGCTTGGCAACAGGGATGGCTGTTAAGCTTTGCAGCACAACCGTAATGATGATCACCGTAAATATAAGTGGCACCATCTTTTCAGCATCAGCAACGCCAGCTTCCATCATACTTAGTGCAAATACCGACCCAACTGCTGCGGCAACTATACCGCGTGGAGCAATCCAGGCAAGTACCAAGCGAGACTTCATTGGTAAGTCAGTACCAAAGGTCGAAATAGCAATACACAGTGGGCGTGCAACAAAAAGCACAATAGCTAAAAATATAAATACATCGCTGTCGAGCATCATCAAATCAGAAAGCTGTAAACGTGCTGCAAGTAAAATGAACAGCGTTGATATTAATATCATCGACAAGTCTTCTTTAAACTCAAGTACAGAATCTATTTCTAAATCGTCTTGGTTCGCAAGCCAAATACCAAATACAGTTACTGCTAATAAGCCTGATTCATGGCTTAAATAATTTGATACAGAAAAACTAATAAGGACTAGTGCTAAAATCCCAAACTTATGTAATTCAAATGGCAGCCACTCGCGACGCATTAATAGGGTTGTTAGCCAACCTGCAGCAACACCAATACTTAAACCGACACCTAGGGTTTTAACTAAAGCAATAATAGTATGACTAAATACTTCGCCTTGGCCTACAAGCATTACAGCTTCAAATACCAATACAGCAAATAATGCGCCAATTGGGTCTATTACAATACCTTCCCAGCGAAGTATACGGTCTATGTCTTGTGTTGGGCGCATTGAGTTTAATAGCGGTGCTATAACGGTAGGGCCAGTAACAACGAGTACTGCGCCTAGTACCGCAGCAACACGCCAGTTAAGCTCAAGCAACCAGTAGGCGCTTAGGCTAATAATAATGCAGGTAGTAAGCATACCGATTGAGCAGAGATTCCTTACAACTTTTCCTATCCCTTTTAATTCTCTGAAATGCAGAGTTAAGGAACCTTCAAATAAAATGATGGCAACGCTTAGTGATACTACTGGAAACAGTAAATCACCTAAAAGTGCATCAGGGTCTAAAACACCACTAAATGGTCCAAGTAAAAGACCAGTAAGCAATAAGAAAAGAATAGCGGGTACTCTAAAAGCCCACGCGACCCATTGGGCAAGCACAGAGCAAAGTGCGATACCGGCTATGTAAATTGCTGACATAGATTAAGAATTCCTTATTTATGACGATATGTTTAGAAAGTATAACTTTTGTTAATTATTAATACAGGGGTATACACCGGAAACTCAAATATTACTAATCAATTTTAGCTGCTTATAAAAGATTAGTAGGCTTAAATTATTTAGCGAGAACTTAGCCACCTTATTTTAAAGTGTATTAATTGTTTAATTTATTGAATTTTAATAACAATATAAAGGGTATGAGTGTTTTGTATTAACTTAGTTCGAATTTTAACCTTGATTTTAAAGGGGTATTTGGTGTATTATACTTCGTGTTCTAATAATTAGTCATCTAACGAAGTTTATTGAAGATAAAACAGGCTTGTTAATCTTAACGTCATTTTTAATCTTTATAATCATGTGTTAGTGATGTTTCTAGTATTTGAGCATTACAAAATATCATTTGCCGAATTCTTGGTATGGTTTTGCCAAACAAGTTTATTTAATTATTTAAGTAAATAAAGGTTTGAGTTGAACTATTACTTTCAATATTTAGCCCCCCATCGTGGCGGTTAAATCTCGGTCCTTTGGTCTTCACCCTATCTGTTGGTGTATCAGACTTTAGAGGCTCTATGTATGTTGTTAATAAAAAAGCCACACACAGCTTTTTACAGCGATGCATAAACAACACTTTTAAATTTTTTGATTAGTGCTGCTCAATATTATTGGGTTGTTGCTACTTTTACCTAACCTCAAATCTAAGCTTCTTGTTTTAGATATGGTTTTTGCGTGTGTGTAAAAAAGTGTTGCCTAAATGAAAAGAAAAATTCGAAGCTATGTTTTAAACCTAGCTACTTAGTTTTAGCTCGTCTAATTAAGATGAGCGCAGATAAAATGGAAAGTTGAGCATTTATGCAAAAGTTAAATTGGCGACGTATCGTACTTAAAGTAGGTAGTGCATTAATTGCACCAGATCAAGATGGCTGCCGTTCGCGTTACATATTAACCATCGCACAGTTCATTGTTCGTTGTCGTGCCCGTGGAATCGAGGTGATTTTAGTATCATCGGGTTCTGTAGCGGCTGGAGCGCATTTATTCCCATCAGACAAACCTCGCTCTGTGGTGATGAAAAAAGCAATGGCGGCAGCAGGCCAAACAGAAATGATCGCCATGTGGGACCGCTTTTTTGACTTTCCATCTGCGCAGTTATTATTAACGCATGGCGATTTACGTGACCGCGAGCGTTATCAAAGTATTCGCGAAACAGTGTTTACTTTACTTGAGCATGGTGTTTTTCCTATCATTAATGAAAATGATGCTGTAACTACCGACGACTTAAGAGTGGGTGATAACGACAACTTATCAGCAATGGTCGCAGCAGCTGCCGATGCCGATGCTTTATTAATATTCTCAGACGTTGATGGGCTGTATGATAAAAACCCTAACTTACATGATGATGCGGTGTTACTGCCTGAAATAAAATCAATTGATGAATCTATTTATGCTATGGCAGGATGTGCTACAAGTGCTGTTGGTACTGGTGGTATGAAAACCAAAATAGAGGCGGCAGAAAAAGCAACGTCACATGGTATCGCGACTTATATTATAAACGGCTTTAAAGAAGAAACATTTACGAAACTGCTAGCTGGGGAAAATCCTGGTAGCGTATTTTTACCGTACGAAAAACCGATGCAAGATTCTGTACATTGGATGACACACACAGCAAATGAGCAAGGTGAAGTTGTTGTTGATGGATCATTTGATGAATCCCTTGAAGGTGAAAGTGGATGTATTCGCGGTGATGAAATCATGGAAGTCCATGGTGAATTTGCTGTTGGTGATACCATTTTAGTACGTAGTGAAGACGGTACGCGTTTAGCTAAAGCGACCGCAAATTATAGTAGCTGTTTGTTAAACTTTATTGCAGACAACGAACAGAGTGAATTCAGCGAAAAAATGCAGGATTCAATTGGACCAGTTATATCTGAAAAACATATCGCATTATTGGAGAAGTCATGAGTTTAATTACGGACATTTCACGCCAGACAGCTAAAGCTGCCCATACACTTGCTTTACTCGATACCGAGACTAAAAATCAAGTACTAGTTGAAATGGCAGCGGCATTAAGAGAGCAAAAAGCATTTATAATCAAAGAAAACGAAAGTGACCTAAGCGCAGCACGCGACAATAACTTAGCAGCCTCAATGATCGACCGCTTAACGCTAAACGATGAGCGTATTGAAGCAATGGCAGAAGGTATTGAAGTAATCGTAAGCCTGGACGATCCTGTTGGTCAACTACGTGATATTACAGAGCGTCCAAATGGCATTAAAATTCGTAAAATGCGCGTACCTCTTGGCGTTGTATGTATGATTTACGAAGCACGCCCAAATGTAACAGCAGACGCTGGCGCATTATGTTTTAAATCAGGTAATGGCGTAATTTTACGTGGCGGTAAAGAAGCACTTAAAAGTTCGCAAGCTATCGCAAGTGTAATGCACAGCGTACTTGAAAAGCATAACTTACCAGTATCACTTATTTCAGTGATTCCAGATCCAGATCGTGCACTATTAATGGAATTAATGCAGCAACGTGAAAGCATTGACTTAATAATTCCACGTGGCGGTGAAGGCTTAATTAACTTTGTAACTGAAAACAGTACGATCCCAGTAATTCAGCATTACAAAGGCGTTTGTCATCTATATGTAGATAAAGATGCAGACCTAGAAATTGCGCTTAACTTACTACTTAACGGTAAAACGCAACGTACGGGTGTTTGTAATGCACTTGAGGGCTTAGTAGTTCATCAAGATGTTGCAGATGAGTTTTTAAATCTGTGCGCAGTTGTATTACGCCAAGAAGGTGTAAAAATAAATGCTGACAGCTTTGCAGCTAAATACTTTGATAATGCAACTGTGTTAGCCGATAACGAATTTGGTGAAGAATACCTAGACCTAGAAATCGCTATTCGCGTTGTTCCAAGCTTTACGGCAGCGGTTGAACACATTGCACAGTTTGGTTCAAACCACACTGAAGTAATTTGCACTAAAAACGCAGCCGCTGCAGAGTTATTCCAGCGTAGTGTTGATGCTTCTGTAGTGATGGTTAATACATCATCTCGCTTTTCTGATGGCTCACAGCTGGGTCTAGGCGCAGAGATTGGTATAGCAACTTCTAAGCTTCATGCATACGGCCCTATGGGACTTGAGTCACTGACTACTGAGAAGTACTTAGTGAATGGTGAAGGCCAAGTTCGCGAGTAACCGCTAAAGCTTAATTTCATTAAAAAGCCGAGTATGGGAATACTCGGCTTTTTTGTTTTTTCAGACTACTCTGTAATTAATTTAATTTTTCAAGCCAGTCGCTTGCAGGTTCAGGCCTGTGTAAATAATAGCCTTGAAGAATAACTTCTGGATATTCTTGCAATAAATCAAAGTGGGACTGGTTCTCTACACCTTCGGCAACTATCTCGAGTTCAAATAAACGGCCTAAGCTTACAATCATATCAATAATTAACTTATCGTTATTATCAGTCGGTGCTTCCAATACAAAAGAACGGTCAATTTTTAGTTCTTGTATGGGTAATTGTTTAAGATAAGTTAAACTCGAATATCCAGTACCAAAGTCATCAATTGATACCCTAATACCTAGCTTCTTGAGAAAGTGAACAGCCTCAATAGCCGCTTCCATGTGATTAAGCAATGTACCTTCAATTATCTCAATAGTGAGTTGCTGAGGATTAATGCTATGTTGCTTTATTTGTTGGCTAATAAAGCTTAAAAAACGCGCTTCATGAAAGTGCCTGCCACTTACATTAATTGATAGGTTTAACTTAGGGTGAGTTTTACTAAGTTGCGTTAATATTTCAAGTGCATTTGAAGTTACCCAGCAATCTAAGTCATAAATTATATCTGACTCTTCGGCTATAGATATAAACTCACCAGGGCTAATGAAGCCTTTTTGAGGATGCTCCCATCTTAATAAAACCTCAGCCCCTTTAAGGATTTGGCTTCGGTCAAATTGGGATTGTAAATATAGGGATAACTCGTTATTTGAGATTGCTTTACGTAAATCTTGCTCTATTTCAAAACGGCGTTTTGCTTGCTCGCCAAACGAAGTATCAAAAAAGGTAACTCTATTACCGCCTTTTTCTTTTGCTTTGTAACAAGCCGCCTCACAGTTACGAATTGTTTCTATAGCACTTTCCCACTGATCTTCTCGAGGAAAAATATACGTGCCAATACTTACTGTTAAGCTAACGTCTTGTTCATCAACCACAAAGGAGTGGTTTACACTTATGAGCAGTTCTTGGGCTTTATTTTCAGCCATAGCTTGGGCTCTGATCCTGCCAACGCCTTTTTCAACTGTACACAGTACTGCAAATTCATCACTGCCTAAGCGAGCAATAACATCTTTTTTACTCACCTTAGAATGAATTCGTTTAGTTAATTCTTTTAATATGTTATCGCCAGCGAGTAGGCCTAATCCATCATTTATTGAGTGGAAGCTGTCTATGTCAATAATATAAATATAGGCATAACTATTTTCGGTACTACAAACCTGAAGTTGCTGCCCCAACTGCTTTAAAAAACCATTTCGGTTGGGTAAACCTGTAAGTTCATCATGCCATGTGAGGTAGTGAATTCTTTCTTGCGTTATCTTAACGCTAGAAATATCACTAAATACACCAATATAGTGCACGTTGGTATCTTGCTCGCTTTTTACCATACTGAGAGTTAGCAGCTCAGGGTAAAGCTCGCCATTTTTTCGTCTAGTTACAAGTTCTCCACTCCAATAGCCTGCTTGGCTAGCATGTTCCCATACTTGATCAAAGCTAATACTAGGGTGGTTATTTTGTTTAATATCGTGCAACTGCATTTGCAGGGAGTCAGATTCAGAGTAACCTGTAATCCGGCAAAATGAAGGGTTTACGGCAATAATTTTTCCGTTACTGTCGGTAATAACAACGCCATCAGCAGTTCCCGTTAGGGCTTGATAAAATAACTTTTGTTTTGAGGAGAGTTCTTTTAATTCTTCTTCACGCTGACTTAATTCTTTCGCCAGTGACTCAATTTCAAGTAGTTTGTCGTGCAGGTCAAAGTTTTTTTCTATAAGCCTATCTAGCATGCCTTGAGCGGTAATATGAGTGCGAATGCGTGCTCTAACGAGCGCTAGCTTGTAAGGTTTGTGTATGTAGTCAATTGCGCCCATAGCAAAGCCTTTTTCTTCAGACTCTTCCTCGGTAAGCGCAGTTACAAATATGACGGGGATGCCTTTGGTATTTTGTTTCGCTTTGAGTGTATTACATACTTCGTAGCCGTCCATGCCGGGCATCATTATGTCTAATAAAATCAAGTCAGGCCTAGTTGACTCAATAAAGATCAAAGCCTGCTCACCACTAGTAGAAATACGTACATCGTAGTCAGTTAAAAGTCCTTCTACTAATACGTGTAAATTACTAGGTTCGTCATCAACAATAAGAATTAAAGGTTTATGCTTTTGTTCTGTGGTTAATCCATTATTGTTTGCGAGGTAATTTGAATGCACTATCTGTCCTTCTCTGCGTTCTTTACAATATTAAATCTAGTTCAGGTTAGTGGTTATGCCTAATTTTTATTATCGTTTCTATACTTATCAATAAGCTCAATTACTAACGCGTAGTTAAAATGATCAATTGCTTCTTTAAGCTTAAATAGGGAGTGGCCTCTATCATATTGATTCATTTCTAGCTGTCTAACCAAACTGCTAGGTACGGGGCGAGCCGTTAATGCTAATGAGTATATATTATCAATAACCGAGTCTTCATTTTCTAGTTCATGTTGCTGTATATGTTCTTTTTTAAAGCTGTCAGCTATCAAAAATTGTTTTACAGCAAAAAGTGTAAGTATTAATTGCTCATTAAAATGAGATAAATTAATACTTTTCTTATCTATTAAGCTTTCCTCAACACTTTGCGCGCTTTGTTGCAGTAGCTCAAAGCCTAATGTGCCGGCCAAGCCTTTGAGTGTATGTACTAGTCGAATTAAGCTTTCTAACTCTCTATTTTTGATTAATATATCAGCTTTAATCGAAAAGTCATTGTAATCGTTAACAAACTGAGTAAATAATTTAGCTAACAATTCGTCATTGCTTTCTAGGTTTTCTTTTGCTAAAGGCAGGTTTATAGTGCTCAGAGATTCGCTACTTTGCAGATGCTTTTCTATACTTTCGTAAAGCGCATCAAAAATAATCGGTTTTACTAAAAAGTCATCCATACCCGCTCTAAACGCTGCTTTTTTATCATTAGGATCTGCGGCTGCTGTAATTGCAATTATGGGAGTTTTGTAGCCTCGCTCTCTTAATATGCTTGTTGCTTCTAGCCCATCCATAACTGGCATTTGAACATCCATAAAAATAATATCGATGTCATTTTTCTCTACTTTATCTAATGCATCATGTCCATTGTCAGCAATGATCACGGTCATATCTAATCTTGCTAAAAGGGCGGAGGCTATTTCTTGGTTAATTCTATTATCATCAACAACTAATGCATTAAAACCCGAGAATTTAGGGTGAGGCTTTAATTGCTTTTCTTTAAAATTATTTGGTGAAAGCTTTCTTAAAATTTCAACTTCACTATTTTTATTACCAATAATTATAATGTCTATATTTTCATTTTTTGCAATTGGCTCAGGAGACTCTTCATCGGTAATTAATAAAATCAGTGTCAATTTTTCATTAACGTTTTTATTTTGAGCGTACAGTTGTTGTAAAATAAAGTTATCGTTGAGCTCTTTTTTTTCTATCGACATTATTACAATACTAAATGGGCTACTAGGCTGAGACATTTTTGCAATGGCTCTTAATGGTTCTTGTGTTGTTTCTGTCGTTATATTTATATCACTTAGTAAGTCCATTAATTTTTTAATTTGCTCATTATCAGGGCTAATTAATAAGGCGTGTTTTTTAAGCTTTTGTTGCTCAGATAAAGTAAAGGGTAGAGTAAAGAAAAACTCGCTACCTTGATTAATCGTGCTCCTTACTTGTATATCTCCGCCCAGCAATTTAGTTAATTGTTTGCTTATAGTGAGCCCTAAACCGGTCCCACCATACTTTCTTGTTGTGCTTGAATCACCTTGCGAGAAAGACTGGAATATAATTTTTGATTGCTCTTGCGTCATCCCAATACCCGTGTCTTTTATACTAAAGCGAAGGTTTATTGTTTTTTCGTGTTGAGATGTCGCTTCTATAATTAATGATATTTCACCATGCTCAGTAAATTTAATTGCGTTACCTACACAGTTATTTATTATTTGGCTTAAGTGCATTGGGTCGCCAATAAGTTCAAGCCCTGCATCAACGTGTAAAGTAAAGTTTAATAACAAGCCTTTTTGCTTAGCATTTGTTGAGAATAAATTTTGAACGTTAGAAACTATAGTATGTAAGGTAAAAGGGATTTGCTCTAACTGAACTTTTTCCGATTCTAGTTTAGAAAAATCTAGAATATTATTTAAAATCTGCAATAAATTTTGAGCACTTGAAAAGGCTTTATCTGCATAGTGTTTTTGCCTTGAGGGAAGCTCACTGCTTTGTAAAAGTTGCAACATACCTAATATGCCATTCATTGGGGTGCGAAGTTCATGACTCATATTGGCTACAAAATCTATTTTTGTTTTATTGGCTTTATCGGTTTGCTCCATAGCACTCGTCAGGTCGGCATTCATTGCTTCCATTTGGGAATTTAATACGCGGGTTTTATTGAGTAGCTCTTTGGTTTGCTTATTTTTTAAATATAAAGCGTTAGCTGCTTTTATTACCGATGCTATTTCAGTTTGATTTTGGCTGTTATTTGAAATAGTCACTGGCTTTTCGCTATTCATATCTTTAAGTAATAAAGTGAGCTGAGTAATTGGTTTTATAACCGATCTAAAAATAAAATAGCTTAAAAATAAAATGATTAACATAATTAAAACGGCAAATATATTTGCCTGTTCTGTATTTTTTGTTAAGTGGCTACTTAGTAGCTCTTCTGTTTTGATTAGTTTATTTTTTTCTATGTTTTTAATTTCATTAGTTAAATACAGCAATTCGTTTTCTATGCCTGTAAGCACTACATTTACAGAAAAAGTGTAGCTACGGGTGAGTAATACAAGTTGGTTATAAGCTTGTTTTAAGCTTGTTGTTTTATTGGAGAGGGATTCATTTATTACAGAGGTGCTCGTTAGTTTTTTATGTAAGTGATTTAAGTTTTGTTTTACATTTTGTGCTTCATCAAAATTAGGTTTATAGAGATAGCTTATAATTGCGTGTTTTAAATTACTTATTGTGAGTAAAACATCGTTAAAAATAACTTTATTATCATTGTTTGAAGACCCTTCTAAATCACTAATTGTTACCTGTAGGTCATCAATAGGCTGTTTGAACTGAGTAGTGTAAAGGTGTTCGCGTTTTTGTCTGTTTACGACAACTTGGCCAAATGTATCTTGGTAATTATTTAGATACTCGCCAAGGCGTATTAGTGAGTTTTTGTACTGTGGTGTATGGTTTTGAGTGTTTGCTTTTAGTTGCTTAAGATCTAGATTTGCCTTATTTAAGTAAAAATTAAATTTGGTAATCGTATTTTCATTTGCATTGTCAATAAATGAAACTGCATGCCCTTGCAGGGAAATAATATCGTTTTCTAAGTGATTCACAGCTTCACTTTGAATAAGCGCGTTATGCTGCGACTTTTGCAAGTTAAGTAAGGACGTTTGTGAATAGTTAAACAAATAGCTTTGTAAAAGAAGTAATCCAATCAGCGAACACAAAGCTAATATTATTTTTGATTTAATTGAATTTATTATCATTATCGGCTAATCAACTCATACCATTTTTGTAGACTGTAGTCATAGGTTGGCATAACTGTATTCCATACTGCTACATTGCTAAAGCGTTTATGGTAACTACCGCCATTACGTTGTCCACCTGCTTTTACTGCTACGTCGCCATTTGTATTTAATAAATCTATGCTTGTTACTTTTCCACCGTACCAGTAATCCCATTCGGCCGGCGATAAGAGTAGTTTAGAGCGTTGTGGGTTACTAATGTAATAACCTTGGCGAGCAATAAATGCACCAGGCCAACCCGAAAGCCACCAGTTCATATAATCGTAAGCTGCATCTTTTACGCTACTTTGTGTTTGTGACGATAAACACATAACACCATGCCAGCCTCGGTAGCCTTCTTTTGGCGCGGCAAAACGAACATTAATATTTTGGCTGTTTAACGCAGAGACGGCAGGCGAAAACATACTTTCTATATGGGCTCGCTTACTTTTCATAAATTCAATCGACTCAGGAACCGAATTCCAATAGCCACTAAAGTGACCTTGGCGTTTAAAGTCGAGTAATATACTAAACAATCTATCAAGTTCTGAACGAGTCATCGCACCTATATTGTTAAATTTTATAAGCCCTTTACTTTGTGCTGCTAGGGCTAGGTCAAAGAGTCCAATGGTAGGCGCATTTACGATAGCTACTTTACCTCTGTTCTCGTCATCAAGCAGCCAACTCCAGCTTTCGGTTTCGTATGCTATACCGGGCTTAATAAAATCGGTGTTGTAACCAAAAGAGTCAACATTATGCACATAAGGTAAAAAGCTAATATGATCGCTTTCTTGTGAGCTTAATGTGCCATCGGGTTGAACATTTAATAATTTATAGGGAGCATCACCTGCACCAATACTTGCAGTTTCGGTTAGTTTTCCCGTTTTAGTAAGTGGATTTATCTCGTTAAAGTAGGTGAGTCGTTTTTTTTCTATTGGCTGTATAGAACCTGCATCCCAAAGCACATTAATGCTGTTTGACCATTGTTCGTATAAATCAAAGGAGCTTGGGTCCATTGATGCCTTTTGCAAAACAGCAGCGCTGCCTGCGGGAGTAAATTCTATATTAATACCTAAGTCACTCATCGCTTGCTTGCGAATAGCCTCTTGGAGTGTTACATGCGTACCAAGTACTCTTAATATGACTTTTTTTCGGGCAAAAACATAAGGCGCATGTGTTATTGCACCAGCTGTTAAACCTATTGCAGCTAGCTTTTTTAGCGTTGAACGCTTAGGTATGTCCATGTTAAGCCTAAAGTACTAATGTGTGACATTATGTATAGCTAAAAACTTGTAAAGACACAAGTTGAATGGATAAATTTAAAATTATATAGAATGAAAAATTAGAATAGTAGGGTGTCAAAAAATAATAAAAACAATGGAAAAATAGAAGAGTAGAGCGAATTTGAAAAGGAGTAGGAAAGTGGTGGAGCTAAGCAGGATCGAACTGCTGACCTCCTGCGTGCAAGGCAGGCGCTCTCCCAGCTGAGCTATAGCCCCACATTCCTAAGTTACATATAATGTAACTGCTTGACTGCTGAGTTCCAAGCGGGACGAACTTTAAGTTTTTTTATAAAATTGGTCAAGTATTTTTTCGTAAATTTTCACTGTTTACGTCAATTTTTGTTAGACTCGGCTTAATTCAAAACTAAAACGATAAAAAACAATGAAAAAATGTGTTCTAGCGCTTATGGTTTTACTCGCTGGCTGTGCCTCGAATGACGATCCGCCTTTTGAAATAAATAATAAACAGTTTCACGAAAAGCAAGATGAGCAAGGCAATAAGCTTTTTGCTTATGTTGTTTCGGTAAAAGCTAAGCATCGTGAAAACTTTAACCTAGACCGTGGTCCTAACAATAGACCAAGCCGTGGTGAGGTTAAGCAGTATATAGAGAAAGAGCATTTTGAAGAATCGAGCATTCTGAAGTTACAGCTAGAAGACCAAGCAGTTGAATTATTAAATCAAGAGCTAAAAGAGCGTAAATACTGCGATAACAAACATGAAGTTAATGATGTTTTATGGCGAGATTTGAGTGTACAGCTAAGAGGGCGTTGTTTGTAATATGTTGCCTGATAAAACTAAGTTAGCAGAGCTTTTAGCGGACCTAGATATTACTTACGATGCAATAGAACATCCGCCGCTACATACTAGCTTAGCGGCTGATGAGTTTATGATTGAGCGCCCAGGTACTCGTCTTAAAAACCTGTTTTTACGCGATAACGAAGGCAAGCGACACTTTTTAGTTATTACAGCGCACAATAAGCAACTCGATTTAAAGGCACTATCAAAGCAACAAGGGCTTTCGCGTTTAGGATTTGCATCGAGTGAACGCTTAGCAACGTATTTAAAAGTGGCTCCTGGGTGTGTATCTATGTTGGCTCTTTTAAATGATAAGCAAAACGAAGTGAGCTTATGGGTTGACCAAGATATTTGGGGTGGTGATTTGTTTCATTGTCATCCGTTTGAAAACACCCAAACATGGTTGCTTAGTAAAGCTGATTTAGAAACATTTTTTAATCACACAAAGCATCAACCGCGCGTTGTATTTTTACCCTCAAAATAAGCCCACATAATTAACGATAAACCACATAAACAAACCGCAAGCAGCGTAAACATAAACGCTGTTTGCCCATGATGTTGGTATACCACACCGGGTAATAACGACCCCAATGCCCCACCACTGTAATAAAACGATACATATCCGCCATTGGTTACGCTTGGCGGGGCTTTACTTATTTTATTAACGAGCGGTGCGGCAGTTGAATGAATCACAAACATAGCACCACAAAACAAAGTAAATGCGATTAAAAATAAGCTAAGCTGGTGGCTCATTAATAAAATAATACTCACACTATAAAAACTAAATACCGCAGTTAATAAATGCCAAGGCGAAGGGACTTTTTTAAGCAACCAAGGTGCAGCAATAGAGGCGAGGGCCCCAACTAAATAACCACTGTAAACTAAACCTATGTCACGAGTATTGGTAATTAAAAACGTGTTTTGTAATATAAACGGTAAGTAATTAAGTAATGCAGCAAAACAAAAAAACATACAAAAGACGGCACCGTACACTTTAAGGATAGCGCCTTCTTTAAGTTGTTTAATGTAATCCAGAGGGGAGAGCTGCGACGGTGTAGCTGGGTTTGTAAAGCGAGAATGCTTAATTGTCAAAGCTAAGCAAATAAGCATAAAAGCAATTACGTAATAAAAGCTCTGCCAATTCCATAAGTCGCTAAACAAAGCTGCGAGCACACGACCAAAGTAACCACCAACTATACTGCTACCAATATATAGGGTCATGTTTTTTTGAAGTGTATCAGCGCTATAGCTCATACCTATATAGCTAGTCATTGCTGTTAAAGCTGCGGGGAGCGTTAAACCTTGTAAAAATCTGACTAATAATAAAAGCTCAAAGCTAGGTACATAAATAAAAAGTAAGCAGCTAAGGCCTAAAAGCACCATTGCAATACGTAATATAAGTAGTGGATTTATTTTTGCTAAAAATAAACCATAAACGAGCGGGGCAATGGCTAAGGGCAGCATAGTTGCAGTCATTAAGCTGCCAGCTACCGCAGGTGCTACATTAAATTCGCTCGCAAAAAGGCTAAGTAGGGGTTGGGGTGCATAAAGCACAAAAAATATAAATACCGAGCAAACGAGTAGATGAGGTAAACGCATTATATGGCTCGTGCATTTGCTGATTGATTGCGTGGTATTGTATTAAAAATTGCTTTTAATTCATAATTAAAACCATAGTCATTGCGCTATATCATGGTTTGTTTTAACTAGTTTGCTAGATTAATGTCGATAGCGCTGTTATTTGAACTCGTTGGTGATTAAAATAGCGATAATATTAGTTTTTAGTGGAACAAAGCCATGGGTTCATTACAAGACCAATTGCTTCAAGCAGGATTAACAACATCGCATAATGCTAAAGTTGCTAAATCAGAAAAGCGTAAGCAACAAAAAAAGCAAAAGAAAGGGGCTACTAGCAACCCAAGTGATCTGCAAAAGCATATTCAACAAACCAAGCTAGAACAGCAAAAAAAAGCTGAAGAGCTTAACCAAACACGCCAAGTGAGTTTAAAGCAGCGCGAGCAAGAAGCGCGTGTTAAACAAATTTTAGAGCACCACAACCAAGACGCTATTCGTGGTGAGCGCACATTTAATTTTACTTATCAAAACAAAGTAAAAAATATCGACGTGAACGAGAAAACGCAAAAAGCGTTATCGGGCGGTCGTTTAGCTATTTGTGTACTAGAAGGGCAATTTTACGTATTAGACGACGAACCAGCACGCAAAGTGGCCGAAGTTGACGAAAAGTATATTGTTTTTCATGTAGAGCCAGAAAACAAACCAAAAGATGAAGATGACCCGTACGCAGACTTTGAAGTACCAGATGATATAGTGTGGTAATAGTCCATTAAGGGTAAGCTCATTTTTATTTGATAAAGTATATAAAAGTGAGACAGAAACGAGTTAGCGGTTTTTGGTTAAGTTGATCGTCTAGCGTCGTTTCGTACGTATGCTTTTTATTTGATTGTTTACTACAATCAATAGAACAGTTTTTCTAACCGTCAAAAAAGAAGAGTAAATACAATGAGCAAGATGAAAACACTACTATTAGGCGCGGGCATTACTTTAGCCGCAAGCTTCTCGTTTAATGCAGCTGCTGCCGATGGCGCTGCACTTTATACCGCTAAAAATTGTCAAACTTGTCATGGCGCTGAAGGTAAAGCACCAATTATGGGTATGTACCCTAAACTAAACGGTCAAAACAAAGACTATTTAGTAGCGCAAATGAAAGACATCAAATCAGGTGCACGTAATAACGGTATGACCATGGCTATGAAAGCAATGGTTGCAACGGTAACTGATGAAGAGTTTGAAGCAATCGCAGATTACCTAGCTAACGTAAAATAATTTACGCAGCTATACCATTTTAATGCAATTGGTATTTTAATTTTACAAACAGCCACACAATAGTGTGGCTGTTTTGTTTGGTGTTTGCTATAAAATAGAGACTGCTTTAGACTTCTAAACATCTGTTCGTACAGGTTAATAATGTACGTTTTTAAAAGGCTTATTATGTTTGATTTACCCCAACTCGATTTAAAAAATAAAGTATCGGCACAAGAGTGGCAACTGCGTGTTGATTTAGCCGCGTGTTATAGACTGGTAGAGCACTTTCGTTGGGGGGATTTAATCTATACGCATTTATCAGCACGTTTGCCTGGCACCGATCATTACTTAGTGAATGCCTTTGGTTTAACCTTTGATGAAGTAACTGCGTCTAATTTAGTAAAGGTCGACTTAGACGGTAATATTATTGACGATACGCCATTTAGTATTAATCCAGCTGGCTTTACTATTCACAGTGCGATTCATGAGGTACGCGAAGACGCTCATTGTGTTATTCACCTTCATACTAAAGAAACAATCGCTGTAGCTACACAAAAAAATGGTTTATTACCGCTTAGCCAGTATTCAATGTTTTCACTGCCATCGCTTTCTTATCATGGCTACGAAGGGCTTGCAGTAAACGACGACGAGCGAAAAGTGCTGCAAGATGATTTAGGCAACACTAGCCATATGTTATTGGTAAATCATGGTGGCTTAACAGTAGGCCCAACGGTAGGCGATGCGTTTATGCGCTTTTATGATTTACAGCGAGCGTGTGAAATTCAATTAGCACTACAATCAAGCTCGCAAGAGGTGATTGAAGTACCGCAACCTATAATCGACAATATTTATAATCAAGCAAACGTAGTACACAGTGGCAGCACTGGCGGGCAACTTGCGTGGCCTGCGATGTTACGTAAAGCGTATCGACTTGACCCTAGTTTTGCAAAATAACCCATAGCGGTTAATAAGGAATTTTAATGAAAGTAAATCGCGTTGAAGTATTTGATATTCACTGTCCTGATAGACCTTCGTGGACACCTGTGTTTGTACGTATTCATACTGACGAAGGTATTAGTGGTGTTGGCGAAGCGGGCCTTGCATACGATTTAGGTCACAGTGCTGCAGCGGCTATGATTAAAGAAATGGCCGACGCCTTTTTAATCGGCCACGACCCATTTCAAACAGAAAAACTATGGTCACGTATGTTACGTGAGAGCTTTTGGGGTTTAGGTGGCGGACCTGTTGTATATGCTGCAATGAGCGCAATTGATACCGCACTTTGGGATATAAAAGGTAAAGCGCTTGGTTTGCCTGTATATCAATTATTAGGCGGTAAGGTTAACGACAAACTACGTACGTACGCTTCGCAATTACAGTTTGACTGGGATAGCGAATTTAAAGCGCTAGTACAACCGCAAGAATATGCAGAAGCGGCTTTAAAGGCGATGGCCGAAGGTTACGATGCAGTAAAAGTAGATCCAATTCAGTACGATAAAGACGGCAATACTTATTACGACCGTACAAAAATAATCTCACGCACTGAAATGAAGCTATACCGTGCACGCATGCAAGCTATTCGCGAAGCCGTAGGCGACGAAGTAGACATTATTTTTGAATGCCACAGTTTACCGGGCGTGACAACCGCCATTCAGTTGGGTGAAATTGCAGAAGAATTTGACTGTATGTACTTTGAAGAGCCAGTTAACTATTTAAACCATTCATTACATGCAAAAGTAGCAGATAAAGTTAATGTGCCAATTGCTGGTGGTGAACGTTTGTATAATCGCTGGGGTGTGCGCCCGTACTTAGAAGATCAAAGTATTGATGTTCTACAACCTGATATTGGTTTATGTGGTGGTTTTACCGAAACCAAAAAAGTGTGTGATTACGCTGATATTTTTGATGTGCGTATTCAAGCTCACGTATGTGGCGGGCCTGTTGCAACGGCAGCATCACTGCACTTAGAAACGGCTATCCCTAACTTTTTGATTCATGAGCACCATACTTATGCGATTAAAAAGTGGAACCGCGAGTTATGTTTACAAGACCCACAACCTAAAAATGGTTTCTTTGAAGTATCAGAAGAGCCTGGGTTAGGTATTGAATTAAACGATGAGATTGTTATGCGTTCTCAACGCGTAGAAATAAAATAATAGCCTTTTAAGCTAACTTTAGGTCATGCATTAAAAAGCCGGTAAGTGATTAGTCACTTACCGGCTTTTACTTGTTCGGGGGGAGGTAAAGCTTGTTATAACTCGTTGACTTTACATTCCACGTCTTTAAGTTCAATAGTTGCTTTGCTATCGAGATGGCGTATGTAGCACTGATTACCTTTAATCATCAATTCAAACTGATCGGGTGTATTGCGACTTTGCGTGTCGATAATATTATTACCATCTACATTGCTAAGGGTTACTGTGCCGCTGGTAGTAAATACATCATCAGCTAATTGAGTCTCTTGCATATGTACAAGTGTTTTAATTGCTTTGCTAACGGCTGTTTTATTTGGCTTTGCCAGTAGGGCATGTTGCAGCTTAGGTGTCGGGTCTGGGTTTTGAGATATGCAGCCATTGAGAAGAAGCGCTGAAAATACAACGATTAGTAAAAAGTACATTTTCATAAATTGGCCGTATTATCATAAAAAGAGAGTTTAATATAACTAGTTTTACTTACACTTGGTAGTAGTGCTTAGCGTTTGTATAGCTAAGGTCATGCCATGTCTTATCGTTTGAGCATAACGCCTTATGGCAGTGCCATAGATTGTTGTAGCTTGTATTTATTTGGCACACAGGGAAGTTGCTAGCAAACATAATACGCTGCTGGCCAAAGTGATTAAAAAGAAAACTAAAACACGCTGCTTGTTGCTCGCTGGTGAGTTGTAGTAATTCAAAACCAGAGAATTTAATTGCTATGTTGTCATGCTGAGCAAGTAACTCAACACCTTGTCGCCAATCATTTAAATTACTTGGCAGTCCTGCATGATTAATTATAATTTGAAGCTGCGGTAGCTGCTTAGCGTAGTAAGCTATTTGTTTGGTTATTTCGCTATTTTCAATATCAAATTGAGCTTCAAAATGCAGTTGGGTATCTGATAATATTGTTAGGTTTTTAAAACTATTAGCATCTAATAAACGCTTTGCGTCAGTACCTTCGGTTATATCTCTAATGCCACACAAACTCAGATGAGCTAAAGCTTCTAACGAGTTTATAAACTGATCAGCCGATGCGTCAATTTGGTTGTAACTAATGGCTTTAAATGGAATACCTTTTAAATGCGAGTCTAGCCAGTTTAGCTCGTTAATAGGGGAGGTGTTATCAAACCCAGCCTCAATGTGCACAATACCCGCAAGTTCAAAATCAGTACTTTTAACAAGTTGCTCTGCACTTATTGGTTGTTTAATTTTTTCTAGGTTAGGCCATGCTGGCGGGTTTTCGCCTTGTAGCCAAGTATATTGCCCCTCGGCAAGATTAAAAAAATGCACATGAGGGTCAATAATTTGCATGCTCATTGCGCTGTGTAACCACCATCAATACTTTGTAGGCTGCCAGTAATAAAGCTGGCATCGTCGCTTGCTAAAAAGCCCACAAGGGCGGCAACCTCGTCGGCTTGACCTAATCGGTTAAGCGGTTGCAGACTTGCTTCCTCGGCAACTATTTCAGCTTTGTTTGCGCCACTTTTTGCGCAGTACGCATCTATCGCGTTATGAAATAGCGGGGTTTCTATTGTGCCAGGGCATACCGCATTTGCTCTAATATTAAAACCCGCGTAATCAAGCGCTGTTGTTTTAGCCATTGAGGCAAGGGCATGTTTTGTTAGGTTATACGCAAAAGAGTTTTGTTTACCTATAATTGCCTGATCGGAAGCGACTAATATAATAGCGCCGCCATTTTGCGCTTTCATGCTTGGCAATACGCTTTGTATTGCGGCATAAGCGCCTTTAACATTAAGCGCAAAAAGTGCATCGAGAGTTTGCTCGTCGGTGCTTTCTATATTTGCGCTTAAGTGTTTTCCAGCATTAGAAACAAGTACATCAATACGTTTGCTTTGTTCACAGATAGCGTTGATACAGCTTTGTACCGCCGATACATCACTTACATCACACTGATGAAATATACCGATTTCGCTCAGCTCTATATCAAGGTTATGTACTTCATAGCCATTGTTTAGCAAACGCTTTACTACGGCTAAGCCAATACCTTTTGTACCACCTGTAACAACTGCAACTTTAGACATACTTACTTCCTTTATTGCTAACTAGTGAGAGTGACCACAGCCGCCTTCAGCGTGCACGTGTCCGTGAGAAACTTCTTCACTTGTTGCTTCACGTACTGATATAACTTCAACGTCAAACGTTAGCGTTTTACCAGCAAATGGGTGGTTTAAATCACAATCTGCGTTAAAACGACCAACCTTAACTATAGTAACCTGATGACGACCTTGGTTAGAGCTAACCATTGCTGTCATACCAGGTTTCCATACTTTAACGTCGCCTTGTAGGTGCTTAAGCGGAATACGTTGAATTAAGTCATCAACACGCTCGCCGTATGATTCACTTGGCTCTAGAGTTACACTAAATTTTTCGCCAGCTTCTTTGCCTTCAAGTGCTTTTTCTAAACCAGGAAGCATGCCTTCGCTGCCATGAATGTAAGTCAGTGGCGCTTCGTTTGTGCTACTTTCAATTTGCTCGCCCGCTTCGCTAAGGGTGTAATGAAATTCAACTGCTGAATTTTTGCTAATTTGCATGCTTGTCTCTTCAAATAATAACTATGTTAGGGCGCAATTTTACGCGAAATATACTTGTTTATAAACTTAACGTGGCTGATTTAGTGTTTTTTGTAAATTTAGCAGAAAATCTTTTTTTGTTGGGGCTGCTTTTTGCTTTTCAGCCTGTGGTATAAACAGTACTAATTGAGTGCCAGGCTTTAAAATACTTGATGCAGAGAGTTTGTTCCATTTTGCCAAGTCGCTATGAGGTACATCGTAAAGCTGACTTATACTCCAAAGGCTATCGCCCGACTTAACTTCATAATCTATTTCAATGGTGGGAATCGCAATCTCTTGGTGTTCTAAATAAGGGCTGATTTTGTAATCAACAGTTAATGTGCTTGGCAGGGTTTTAGGTTGTCCAACTAATAACTTTTCTCCAACGCCTATTAAATTATTATTTTTGTTATTAAGTTGTTTTAAAGCTTTTACCGACATACTAAAACGTTTAGCGATGCCGTATAGCGTGTCGTTTTGTTTAACGATGTACTCTCCAGCAAAGTTTGATTTAAAAAACTGACTTTTTAATAAGGCCTCTTGCCCTATAGGCAGCAGTAAAGTATGCGGCCCGTTAGGTGAGCTTTGATTTTTTAAATATCCCTGATTAATCGCGTGTAACTGCTTTGAACCTATACCAGAGAGCTTAGCGATGACTGAAAAGTCGAACTGCTGGCCTATATTCATCTGTGTTGTAAATGGCTTATATGCAAGCTTTGGGCGTTTAATGCCCTTTTGTGGGTGCTTAACTAAATAGCTTAAAGCGAGTAACTTGGGTACGTAGTCGGCGGTTTCTTTTGGCAGACTGAGTGACCAGTAATCGGTGCTTTTACCGCGTTTTTTGTTTTTTTCGATTGCGCGTTTAACGCGGCCCTCACCACTGTTATAAGCAGCCAAAGCATGTAGCCAATTACCATCAAAGCGTTTATGTAAGTAGCTTAAGTAATCAAGTGCAGCATCGGTTGAAGCAAGTACGTCTTGGCGACCGTCGTACCATTGGTCTGACTTAACTCCAAAGTGATGCGCTGTTGCGCCAACTAACTGCCAAACACCAACAGCTTGCTGTGATGAGGCTATCGTTGGTCTAAAATCGCTTTCTACAAATGGTAGTAAAGCGAGCTCCATAGGTAGTTGCTTTTGCTCAATTTTTTTTACGATATGATACAGGTAAGGCGCTGCGCGTTTACTCACAGTTTGTAAGTAGTTAGGTTGCTTTGCGTACCAGCTGATACGCTTTTTTAACGCGCGATTTTGATAAACCGTAAAGTGTAGATTGTTGGCTATATGCACCCACAGATCGGTGGTTTTTGGTGGGCGCTTTTTTACGATTGTTTTTTTGAATTGAAGTGGCGTAACGTGCTCACTAACTTGGGGCGTTTGAGCTACTTCATCATCAATATCATAAGTATAGTCAGGCTCAAAATGAGTAAATATTTGTGGAGCTTCTTGTGGTTCTTGCTCCGTTGATTGACAACCAAATAACAAAATACCCAAACAACATAAAACCAAACTGCGCATAGTGATCACTTTTGTGAATTCCTTTTATTATTTTAACACAATCCGTTGTGTTGAGTTATTCTGCGCTTTTTGCGCGATTTAGGCCAGCTTGTAAAAAGAAGTTGCTCGATTTTATATTAAGCGCTTCTTGTTTATAAGGCTCAATAACTGATTCAGGAAACGACAGCATTAACTGCTCAATACTTTGATCTTTATTGTTTTTAACGTGCTCTGTTATGGCTGTTAAAAATGATAGAGGCTGTTTCAGCTGCTCTTTTGTTAATGTACCGCCGTGCCCAGGTAAAATAATAGTGAGCTTTTCGTCGTTAATATATTGCTTAAGCAACGTTTGCCAACTTTTAAGTTCACCGTGTCCAGGGTAAGGAAGCCAGTCAACGATATCGCCACCAATCAGCACACTGCCATTATTAGTAGTAATAGTTAAATCACCGTTAGTATGGGCTTGCTGCGGCTCAATGGTTATCTCAAAACCACCAAGGTCGATAGTTTTATGATTATCGATTATTATTTTTGGTTCGCCAAGTTGATATTCTTGCCAGCGAAAAAGTCGTTTTTTTGCAAGCTCTAACTTATTTCGCCATTTAGCTTGCTCTTCTTTGGGCACATTCGCTAATCGTTGGTAGCTCAGCTCAATGCTCTTTTCATACGTGTCTAGCTTGTCGGTATATGCTGTTTGATAAAGGTTAAAATTTTTATTTACCTGCTGATGAACAATGAGCTTGGCATCAGGATAAAAATTTTGCATAACCGCCATACCTAGCAAGTGATCGTCATGGTAGTGGGTAGCCACTAAATAGCATAAGGGTGTTTTAAGGCGGTTCTTTAAATCTTCAGCAAGTTGTTCAACTGCAGCAAAATTGGCGCTCGTATCAACAAGTAGGGCACATTTCTCGCCTTCAATTAACACTTGGTTAGAGTCGTAAAAGCGAAGCTTGTCTTGTTGCTTTAAAAACTGAATATGAGGGTTTATTGTATTCCAAGTGACGGCAGCATAGGTGCTAGGTACTATTGATAATAAAGTGCATGCTAATAGTAAGTGCTTACATGAAGAGGCTATGTTTGAAAGTTTTAACTTCATTTATTATCTCTACGCTGATGTTTAATTACTTTAATAATAAACAAAAAGCGCAGTATGCGCTTTTTATTTTTGGTGTTTGGGGTCATTTGCCAAATGCTGACTGAGTTTATCAATCATTTGGTCTTGATGCTGTTGCTCAACTGTAGCCTGTGTTTTTGCTTCTAGCAATTCGTGGCTTAAGTTTAATGCTGCCATTAGTAGGGCTTTTTGATCGTTTCTAACGGTTGAGCGTTGCTTCATTTGCTCAACTAAGTCATTTAGATTTTTAGCTGCTGCTATTAATGCATCTTCCTGCCCTTCAGGGCAAGCAAATTGCTGCTCTTTACCTAGCAACTCAACAGTGACCCGCTGGTTTTGCAGCTCAGACATTAGCTAGCCTGTTGTGCGCTTTGTAACTTATCAAGAAGACCAGATAAAGTAGTGCTGGCATCTTTTTGCTTTTCTTCATTTTCTAAAGCTTCAAGTTGTAGCAATTCGTTGTCATCGCTTAGTTTAGTGTTCTGTTCTTTTAAAGTAACAACATCTGTTTGTAATTGGTTATTACGTTCGATTAAAGAATCGATCAGTTGTTCGAGTTGTTGAAGAGTAGTGTTATTCATAAAGGCGCTCATATAACTGTAATTAATGTCATGCAAATGTAAAGCAAAGTGTGTTGATTTGCCAGCATTTACGGTGGTTTTAGCTGATTTTTCTTTTGCGTTAAGGGATAATTCAGCATATGGGCTTTTTCATTCAGAAATGGTTCACTTAAACACTCTCTTATCTTGGTGTAAGTTGCCAAAGCCTAGTGCTTATGGTTCACTTACGATATTAAATTGCGTATGGCGAAAATAAATAATGCTTAGTTACAGACACTCATTTCATGCGGGTAATCCTGCCGATGTACTTAAACACTTAGTACTGGCACAAGTGCTAAATTATCAAACAATTAAAGATAAACCGCTTGATTATATAGACACACATTCAGGTGCTGGCTTTTTTGAACTTGCAGCTGCCGATGCGCAAAAAACGCAAGAGTATCAAGATGGTATTGAAAAACTTTGGCATCATAAAAGTGAGCATGCTGAGCTTAATGAATACATTGAATTAATTAAGTCATTTAACGACACTGACGAACTTGCGTTTTATCCAGGTTCACCAAAAATTGCAGAGCACTACTTACGCCGCCAAGATAAGGGTTGGTTTTTTGAACTGCACCCGCGCGATTTATTATTACTTGAAGAAAACATGCAAGGTAAGCGATCTATTCGTGTACGTGGAGAGGATGGTTTTGCAGGCTTAGTTGGTTTGTTACCACCAGCATCTCGCAGAGCGTGTGTATTAATTGATCCTCCATACGAAATTAAAGATGACTACGAAACGGTTGTAAAAACCTTAGTTAAAGCTCATCAGCGCTTTGCTACAGGTACTTACATGATTTGGTATCCGGTTGTTGATAGAGAACGCATTGATAATATGGAGCAGGGCTTAATTGATTCAGGAATGCGCAACATTCAGTTATTTGAATTAGGCACTGAAGCCGATACTGATGTACACGGTATGACAGCATCGGGCATGATTGTAATTAATCCTCCATGGAAGCTAAAGCAAACAATGGATGCAATAATGCCTGAACTTGTTAGTTTGTTAAGTGAGCCAAGTGGTTTTTACAGAAGTGAACAACTCGTTGATGAGTAACTTTAAATAGCGCTTATAACGAATAATAAAATGCCCAGCTTTGCTGGGCATTTTATTTAAAATCAATACGAATGTGTTAGGTAATATTTATATAAGGGAGCTAAATATTAATTAAAATAAACCGCACTAAAAGTAGCAAGTGTATTACCGCGACTGTTTTTAAGTTTTAGTGATTCACCTGTTATTTCCCACTTTGAAGTTTTGCTAAGTACGTCAGACATAGCCGCTTCTTGGCTCATATTATCCGAGCACATCTTTTTTGTACTTGCTAGCTGACTAAGTGTAATTGTTTGCTGCTCGGTACTATAGCTACCGCTAAAATTATTACAGCCTAAAAAGCCATTAACGCGGTGGTCTTTATTGAACTGAATGAATGGTTCTTTAGTTGTAACATTCACAGTTTGAGCATTTATTGTTATTGCTTTCCAGTAAGTATTTGTGAGTGTTACATCGGGTTTTTGAGTCGACACTTTTGAAAGCTCAATTTTATAGGGGGTAGTTAACTGTGATTCTGCAAACGGGTCATGATTTGTTGTACTTGTGTAAAGCACTTTGTCTTTATTTATAATTCTGGCGCTTAGGCTATAGCGATGTTTATCGCTAATTTTGCTGGCATCATAAATTAGCTCAACGGTAAATGGCGGGGCTTGGGTTACATCAATCACTTCTTGTGTGATTATATCGGCTTTTACATCCATTTTAGATACATTGGAAAGCGTAACTATTAATTGCGAGCCAGGGCGAAGCATACTGCGATCTTTGTAGCTAGCTTGGATAGTTAGGCTGGTTATTGCTTCTGCAATTTCTGTGTTTTCAGTCGATTTAGTTTGCTCACCGCAGACAGTTACTGCAAAAGCGCTAAGCGCCAATAAGCCAATCCCTGCAACTGCCTTTTTACGCGAAGATACTGCTTGATGCTTTTCCATGTTGGTTATCCTTACTCAATATTATGTCCTTAGTGTATTACCTAGTTACTTAATCATTCCTTAACTTATTTTAAACATAAAAAAAGGCGCATTAGCGCCTTTAATAATTAAAAACAAACGATTATTTTTTAACAAACTTAGTTAAAATAACAATGCGCTGGCCGTCAACTCGCCCTTCAATATGTTCAGGGTTGCTGGTTAGGCCAATATTACGAACAGCTGTTCCACGTTTAGCTGTAAGGCTACTACCTTTAACGTCTAAGTCTTTAATTAGGGTAACAGTATCGCCTGCTTGAAGTACTACACCGTTGCTATCTACATGCTTTAAATCGTCATCTTCAGCAAGTGCTTTTTTAGCCCACGTTAGCGTATCTTCTTCAAGGTAAATCATGTCTAGCGCATCTTGTGCCCAGCCATTATCAGGCGCTAAACGCGAAAGCATTCTGTAAGCTACAACTTGTACTGCAGGAGTTTGGCTCCACATGCTATCGTTTAAACAGTGCCAATGTGTAGGCGTTATTTCGCTGTTATTCTCGATTTGATCTTTACATGTTTGACACGTGTAAATACATTTATCTGAGTGGGTTTCAGTTACCGGTGGTACTTCATAAACAGATAAGTTCTCGGTGGCTGCACACAATTCACATTGATTATTACTACGTTCGATTAAGGCTTTTTCAATACTCATGGGGCTCTTTCTGATTCTGGTCGAGTTAACATTTACTGCTATTGTACTCCAAAACACGAGCTCTGCGCCATTAGTCCCTTAATTTTGTGTGGGTATATTACTCATATACTTATCTTCAATACTTTTTATATATCCTTGAGCGTGAAGGTTTTTAATTGCTAGGTTTATTTGGGGCAATAACCCTTTATGTTTGCTCAATAAACGAATTCTTAAAAAACCATGGGAATGCTGTGCGCCAAAGGCAATGTTTATCCCTAACTGCTTTGCCCAATAGAGCGCAGTTAACTTACCTATTAGTGCTGCTTCTACACGGTTTCTTGATAGAGCGGTCATAAGTTCTTTCTCGGATGGAAAGTCAACACGCTCAAAGGTGTTGTCATTAAAGTAATAGTAACCTAGTACTGTTCCTATATTTTTGCCCTTTAAGCTATCAGCGTTTTGCCAGTTCTGGGCATTTTGAGGCAAGGTAACAATCATTTCTGTGGCATAAATAAGGGGCTCTGAAAAAACATAACGAGAGTCATTTCTCTCATCCTTTGGGAGCCATTCTAATGAAATAACATCAAAATCGATTATTTCATCTTGTAAATATTTGGTAATACGCTTTGTGGGTAGGTCGATATGAGAAGCTGCAATATTTGTATCATCGAGTGCTTTTTCAATAATTTCGGGTAATACACCAGGCTTTTCTGGATCATTTGTATAATATGGATAATGACTACCTGACGCGCTAACATTGTATTTGAGGGGAGTAGGGTTAATGCTGGCATAGCTAAAAAATACAAATAGCAGAGGGCTCAGTACTAATAACCGAATAAAATTAGCCAAATCTCCACCTTTTATATTAATATTTTTATATTAGTGTTATGTAATTTTAACATTTTTGCAATGACGACTATGTTTATCTTATGCGAGTTGCATTAAAGTACACATATTATTGGCTGTTTTGCCATCTCTTATTTATAGGTTTAGAGCCAAGTGAAATTAAATAACATACCTGATGAGGTACAAAAAATAACTCAGTTTGTCGCGCGGCAACCTATTTTTGATATAGACCAGAATGTTTTCTCGTACGAACTGCTTTATCGAGACTCAGCCAACAATGCGTTTCCTGTGGGCACTTCTGATGTGCATGCGACAAGCCGCCTGTTTTTTAATGCATTAATGTTGGTAGGTTTAGATAGACTTACCGCGCATCATTTAGCTTTTATAAACTTGTCATCAGAAACTATTCTCGATAACTTTCCCAAACTTTTATTGCCAGAAAATAGTGTTATTGAAATAGTAGAGCGCACGGGCAATATTCCTGCGGTTGCTGAGCGTGTGCAAGAACTTAAAAAAGAAGGGTATGTTTTTGCACTTGATGATTACGATGGCGATCCAAAATGGGAGCCACTATTAGCACATGTTGATTACATAAAAATTGAGATAGATGATCCGGTTATTAAAACCAATATGCGCATTAAAAAAATAAAACGCGCAAATCCACATGCAAAAATAATTGTTGAACGAATAGAGACGCATGAACAATTTAATATATTAAAATTGGCAGGCTGTGATTTATTTCAGGGGTTCTTTTTTTCTCGCCCAGAAATGATTACGTATAAAGGTGTAGAGCCTTCAAAGTTAACTGTTTTTGATCTATTGCGTTTTACAGCAAAACAAAAACTTTGCTTTAAAGAAGTTCATCAACGAGTGGCCAGAGATGTAGCTATAACAGCCAGGGTTTTAAAGCTGGCTAACGCGCGTTCAGGCAAAGCAAATTTAGTTATTACTTCTATTTCACAAGCGGTTATTTATTTAGGTGAAGACACAATAAGGCAATTTGTTCGCGTATTAGCAATTAGTGAGTTGGGGGTCGAAAAACCAACCGAATTAACTAAGCTTGCTTTAACGCGGGCTCAATTTATGTCGCTTATTTTAGAGCAAAATAATAAAGAGCTGACCGAGCAAGGGTATCTAGTGGGTTTGTTCTCGGTGCTTGATGCTATTTTAGATGCTGATTTAAAAGACATAGTTAAAGAGTTTACCTTAGATGCTGCAATATCAGATGCTTTGCTACTTGAAAAAGGCACTTTAGGTGAGTGTTTATCGCTTATAAAAGAATTTGAATTAGATAATGTAGATGAAGCTATGGTCCATTTGGCCAACATAAACTCAGAGCTACACATTGGCGATATATTTAATTTTTTACTGGATGCTGTTTTATACAGTGACGACATTATTGAGGCAATAGCAGAATAAATATGCGTAATTGGTTGTCGGTTATAAGTGTAGTGGTTGCTCTTTGTTTATTGTTTCCTGGTATTACAAAACCAGTATTAACAATAGAGGGCAACATAGATAAATCAAAACTAGCGCAAGCGGGTATTGAAATGCTGGCTGAAGAGGGCGATGGTCGAACTCGCAGTATGCTAATGATGTTCTCGAACATGCTAGGGCTTGATAAGTTAGAAGGTGAGATTAGCGCCTATAACAAAACACAAAGTATTTTAGGCACAGTTAAAGAGCTTGCTAGCAATAATAATTTATTTGTAGCCGCTTTAGTGGGGTTGTTTTCTATTGTTATTCCAAGCTTGAAGCTGCTATTACAATTGCTTTATTGTTGCCTACCTTTGAATGGGTTTAAGCAAAAGCTCGGTCTGGTTATTTGTGCATTAAGTAAGTGGAGCATGGTTGATGTATTTGTTATTGCATTAATAGTGACTTACTTAGCAGGTAACGCCCATGGTAAAAGTGGTGAGCTACTTGTTATGAATGCACAATTTGGTGAAGGGTTTTGGTATTTTAGCGCATATTGTATATTTGCAATTATCGCGAGTAACTTAATTAAAACACCTGATAAACCGCAGTCTACATAATTAAAGTATTTGTGGTTGCCGTTAGGTTACCTTACAATCATTTTAAAGTTTATTAAAAGGCATAATGTTGCAACGTTTTTACTCTAGTTTACTCATGATAACTTTACTGCTCACTTTTGTGGGTCAGGCAGTTGCGTCTGTAGCTATGGTATGCGAAATGCCACATATGCCAACTAAAACAGCAATGCATGCCCAAATGCCAATGACACAAAGTAGTGATGCAACAGCTGTCGCTAGCATGTCTGAAAATATGATGCAGATGGATTGTTGCGACGACGAAAGTACGCCACAAAATGACTGTAAATGCCCTATGAGTGGCTGCGCTGCTAACTCAATGCTTAATGTTGATACTTTATTTAGCGTTACTTTACTTGAATCTGAAAAAGTAAATGTACGTGTATTTACTACACAAATTAATATACCTCGTTCACTCTATCGCCCTCCTATGTCTGCTTAATAGCAGGATAGGTGTATGTAAAAATTGCGATAACCCCGTTTATTGGTAACTCCTAAACACCTTTTTTGCTTCCTAATTTAAGATTTTCTTTTATTTTTAGATGGAGCAGGTGATGAACCACGCTGTAAGTATTAAAGTCGTATTATGTAGTGTTGTGTTATTTAGCACAGCTGTTAATGCGCAAAATAACCTAAATACCGAAATGCTAAAGCAAACTAGTAATGAGCAAACGCTTAGCTTAACGCAAGCGCTTAATTATGCGCTAACGCATGAGCCATGGCTAAAAGCGAGTGGCTACCAAGAAGATGCTGCAATAGCGCAAAGCATTGCCGCAGGCACCTTACCCGATCCTGTTTTAACGGTTGGCTTACTCAACTTACCTACTAACGGTTATGCGTTTGACCAAGAAGGGATGACGCAGCTTAAAGTTGATTTGAGCCAAAAGTTTAGCCGAGGGAATAGTTTAGCGCTTAGACAAAAAGCATTAGCACAGTCTGCTCAACAATACCCTTGGCAGCGCGCCGATCGCTTAGCACAAGTAAAAGCAATTGTGATTGAGTCGTGGTTAAACGCGTATCGTGCTCAGCGAAGTATTGCTTTAATTGAGCTAGATAAAGGGCTATTTACTCAACTTATTGACATTACCGAAGCAAGCTACGCAAGCACCTTAGGTAAAACACGTCAGCAAGATATTATTCGTGCGCAATTAGAACTCACCCGTCTTGAAGATAAGCTGGTTATGCTTGAGCAGCAATTTGAAAGTGCTAAAAACCGCTTAGCACAGTGGTTACCTATGGATATGCTTATGCAGCCTTTAAATACTGAGTTTACTAAAACCGCAGGGCTGGTTGATTTTGCGAGCCTTGAATTTGATGAGCTAATACAGTTGCTTATGACGCATCCCGCAATTATTGCGATAGATAAAACCGTAACGGCAAAGCAAACCGAAGTTGCACTCGCTAAGCAAAGCTACAAACCTCAGATGGGCGTTAATGTGGGTTATGGTTACCGAGATGATACCCCGATGGGTGAGTCGCGAGCTGATTTACTCTCTGTAGGGTTTAGTATTGATTTGCCATTGTTTACTGATAACAGACAAGATCAACAGGTTAAATCGGCTATTGCTAGTGCAGAAGCTACTAAAACACAAAAGCTGGTGGCGCTTCAAAAACTCAAAGGCATGTACTTTAAGGAGTTTAGCCAACTCGCTCGTTTGCAAAAACGCGATGCGCTTTATCAAAATACGTTATTACCGCAAATGTCAGAGCAATCTCAGGCAACACTAAATGCTTATACACGCGACGACGGGGATTTTTCTGACGTGATGCGCGCGCGCATTAGTGAACTTAACGCCAAAATTGATGCACTGAATATTCAAGTAGATCAACATATTATTACCGCCCGCCTTAATTATTATGCAAGTAGCTTAGACCCCCAAGTAATGAGCGAGCAAACTGGAGAATTACACAATGAATACTAATTTAAAGTTACTTGTTGCCGCCTTAGTTGGCGCAGGCGCCTTTGGGTTAATAGGCAGCTTAGTAATGCAGTTTTTACCTAGCAACTCGGCAATGAATGAACAACAAAGCGCAGACAAACAGCCCTTATATTGGGTAGCCCCTATGGATAGTAATTACAGGCGTGACGCGCCAGGGCTTTCGCCAATGGGAATGGATTTAGTACCTGTGTATGAAAACGCTAGCAAGGCTCAGGATGGACCAGGTGCTGTAACTATTTCGCCTGCAGTAGTTAATAACTTTGGTGTAAGAACTGCCAAAGTGCAGCTTAAAACACTTCACAGCGATATAAATACTGTGGGTTATGTGCAATATAACCAAGACCAACTTATTCACATTCATCCGCGTGTAGAAGGCTGGATTGAAAGTTTATATGTTAAAGCACAAGGTGCAGAAGTTAAAGCCGGTGAGCCTTTATATACATTGTATTCACCACAATTGGTGAACGCACAGGAAGAGCTTTTATTGGCAGTTAATCGTAATAATACCGTGTTAATTCGCGCTGCAAAGGCGCGTTTAGAGTCGTTAAATGTGTCTGATGGATTTATCGAGCGCTTACAAAAAAATAAAAAGATAATGCAAAATATTACTTTTTACGCAAAGCAAAGTGGTGTGGTAGATGAGCTAACAGTACGAGAAGGCTTTTACGTTAAACCAGGCACATCAATGATGAGTATTGCCCAGCTTGATGAAATCTGGGTAGAGGCACAAGTGTTCGAGCGCCAATCAGAACAAGTGAGTGTTGGGTTGCCCGTTACAATGACGCTTGATTACTTAAAAGATCAAAAGTGGGAAGGTAAGGTTGATTACATTTACCCCGCGCTTGATGCTAAAAACCGGACTCTGCGTGTAAGGCTTAGGTTTGAAAATGCAGATCATCGGTTAAAACCAAATATGTTTGCACAAGTGAGCATTCACGCTAAAGCGAGTAAGGCGCAATTTACAGTCCCTAAAGAAGCGGTAATTCGCACGCAGCATCAAAACCGTGTGGTTATTGCATTAGGTGAGGGTCGTTTTAAATCGGTAGAAGTTGAAGTTGGGCAAATTAATAGTAATGAAGCTGTCATTTTGTCAGGTGTAATGACAGGTGACACGGTAGTGACTTCAGCGCAATTTTTAATAGACTCTGAATCGAGTAAAAGCTCCGACTTTAAACGAATGGAAATGCCTAGTTCTAGTATTAACTCAGGTATGAGTTCGGATTCTGGTTCAGACTCAAATATGAACATGGATATGCAGCCACAAAACGCCACGGTTAACGGCACTATTAATGCCATAGATACACAAAATCGCATTATTAATATTAGCCGAGAAGCCATTGAAAAATGGAATCGAGAACCCGCCACAATGGACTTTGTATTAGCGCCAGATATTGATATTAGTCAGTTTGAAAATGCCCAGTATATTAATTTTACTTTTAGCATTATTAACGATGAATTTGTAATTACTAAAGCGCAAAACGCAGAGCCGATTGATCATTCTACTATGCAACATAGTTCTCACTAGGAGCCATTATGATAACTGCCATTATTCGCTGGTCTGTTAGCAATCGCTTTTTTGTGTTGTTGCTTACATTAATTTTACTGGGTGGAGGATTGTTTGCTGTAAAAAATACTCCCGTGGATGCCTTGCCTGACTTATCTGATGTTCAGGTCATTATAAAAACCACTTACCCGGGGCAAGCGCCGCAAGTAGTGCAAGACCAAGTTACATTTCCGCTCACCACAGCAATGCTTTCTGTGCCGGGTGCACAAACTGTAAGGGGTTTTTCGTTTTTTGGTGACTCGTACGTTTACGTTATTTTTGACGAAAAAACTGATTTGTATTGGGCGCGTAGCCGAGTACAAGAATACCTAAGCCAAGCAGCAAACCGATTGCCCGATAGCGCTACGCCAGAGCTTGGCCCTGATGCAACAGGCGTAGGTTGGATTTACTTATACGCACTAATTGATAAAACAAATAAACACGATATTAGTCAGCTACGAAGCTTACAAGATTGGTTTTTAAAGTTTGAGCTACAAACTGTGCCCGGTGTATCTGAAGTGGCTGCTGTTGGTGGCATGGTTAAGCAATACCAAGTCAATGTAGAGCCTGATAAATTACGTGCATATGGTATCCCGCTTAGCCTTATTCAAACGGCGATTCAACAAGGCAACCAAGAGATGGGCGCCTCGGTAGTTGAAATGGCTGAAGCTGAATACATGGTAACAAGCACCGGCTACATTAAAAGTGTTGCCGACCTAGAAGCTATTCCGCTTGGCGTAAATGCTAATGGTACAGCGCTGCAATTACGTGATGTAGCTGATATTCGAGTCGGACCGCAAATGCGCCGTGGTATTGCAGAGCTAAATGGCGAAGGCGAGGTAACCGGCGGCATTGTTATTATGCGCTATGGCGAAAATGCACAAAAAACTATTGAGCTGGTAAAAGCAAAATTAGAATCGCTTAAAAAGGGATTGCCAGAGGGCGTTGAAATAGTCCCTGTGTACGATCGCTCCAACTTAATAAATAACGCGGTAGATAATTTAACAAGTAAGCTAATTGAAGAGCTGATTGTAGTTGCTTTAGTGTGTGTGGTGTTTTTGTTTCATGTGCGCTCATCGCTGGTGGCGATTATTACGTTACCGCTTGGGATTTTAACGGCATTTATAATTATGTATTGGCAGGGGATTAACGCCAACATTATGTCTTTAGGGGGAATTGCAATAGCGATAGGCGCAATGACCGACGGCGCTATCGTTATGATTGAAAATATGCACAAACATATGGAAAAAACACCCCTTACCAACGAAAACCGCTGGGAAGTTGTGGCTAAATCGGCGAGTGAAGTGGGTCCTGCATTATTTTTTAGTTTATTAATTATTACCGTCAGCTTTATGCCGGTATTTATTTTAGAAGCGCAAGAAGGACGTATGTTTGCGCCACTGGCTTACACTAAAACCTATGCTATGGCGGCGTCTGCTGGGCTTGCGATTACCTTAGTGCCGGTATTAATGGGTTACTTTATTAGAGGTAAAGTTATTTCGGAGCAAAAAAATCCAGTTAACCGATTACTCGTTGCAGCGTATCGCCCACTACTTAACTGGGTGCTTAAATTTCCAAAAATGACATTGGTACTCGCGGTGGTTGTTTCTGTTATTGGCTTTTACCCGGTAAACAAAATAGGCAGTGAATTTATTCCGCCACTTGATGAGGGCGACTTAATGTATATGCCCACAACGTATCCTGGTTTATCGGTAGGTAAAGCGCGCGAAATACTACAGCAAACCGACAAGCTAATTGCCACAGTACCCGAGGTTAAAACAGTATTTGGTAAAGTTGGGCGAGCAGAAACTGCAACAGATCCTGCGCCGCTTACAATGATAGAGACGTTTATTCAGTTAAAACCAAAAGATGAATGGCGCGATGGTATGACCCTTGAAAAACTTAAAAAAGAACTCGACGGTTTGGTTAAGTTTCCGGGGTTGACGAATGCGTGGGTAATGCCAATTAAAACACGTATTGATATGCTCGCAACCGGTATTAAAACTCCCGTGGGCATTAAAGTTGCGGGACCAAAGTTGAGTGAAATTCAAAAAATTGGTCAACAAATAGAAGTGCTTTTAAAAGATCTACAAGGCACCGCATCGGTTTATTCAGAGCGAGTAGCTGGTGGGCGTTATATAAAAGTAGATATAAATCGTGAAAAAGCGGCGCGTTATAGCTTAAACATTAGCGACGTACAGCAAGTTGTATCTACTGCAATAGGTGGTACAAACGTAACTCAAACCGTTGAAGGGCAAGAGCGCTACCCTGTTAATTTACGTTATCCGCAAGCATACAGAGACTCGCCAGAAGAGCTAATGTTGTTACCTATTGTAACGCCTACAGGGCAGCGTATAGCACTTGGTGATGTAGCTGCTGTATTTATTGAAGATGGACCGCCTGGTATAAAAAGCGAAAATGCACGTTTAAACGGTTGGAGTTTTATTGATATAGATGGCGTTGATATTGGTACTTACGTTGAGCACGCTCAGCAAGTGCTCGATAAAGACCTAATACTACCAGCTGGCTACTCAATTACGTGGGCTGGGCAGTATGAATACATGCAGCGCGCTAAAGACAAACTGACTTATGTATTACCACTCACATTAGCAATAATTATTGTGTTGCTTTACCTTAATTTTAGAAGCTTTGCTGAGGTTACTATTATTATGGCCACGTTGCCACTGGCAATGATTGGTGGCGTATGGCTAATGTATTTAGAGGGCTTTAACTTTTCAGTTGCAGTGGGTGTAGGTTTTATTGCCTTAGCCGGTGTTGCGGTAGAAATTGGGGTCATTATGTTGGTGTATTTAAACCAGGCCTATCAAGAAAAATGCATCGAAGCAGAGCAGACTGGTAAGCCACTTAGTTTAGTGCAATTACAGCAAGCTATTATTGAAGGTGCAGGGCTTCGAGTACGCCCGGTTATGATGACTGTCGCGACAATTATTATCGGTTTATTACCTGTACTTTATGGCACGGGCACCGGAAGCGAAGTAATGAGTCGAATAGCTGCACCTATGGTTGGCGGTATGGGCAGTGCAATTGTACTCACCTTACTTGTTATTCCTGCGGTTTACCTGCTGTGGCGCAAACAAGGACTTAAATAATATAAAGCAACAAGACGATAGAGCAGTACGGTTACTACCCACGCATTGCTCTATAAAAATTACCTATAATTTGTAAGTTATTCTATTAAATTGCTAATTAATATTCATTTTAAAATTAACCTTCTGTTTTTGAATGGTTTTTTAATTGGCACGCTTTACGCAGTGTAGTACCTATACAGTCAACTAAGTAAGGAATGCACATGCAAGTTAAAACAATTAAAGAGGTATACGATTGGACCGTTTTGTTTCATACGCAAATGGCGGCTAATTTTCATAGCGTAAAGGATTTACTCGATGAACATAATGCAATGCTGGTGGACTACTACCTAAATTACGAAAAAAAACTCGCTGAAGATTTAGTCGGGTTTAAAGCGATAACCGAAATAAATACGCTCGATACGTACTGTTATGAATACTTTGCTAAAAATCCTGAGCTAATTACTTTCGAAGACATTAGTAAAGACCAGCAATTTGATGAGAAAGTTATTCAAGCTTACTTATCAGAGCAGCATCAAAAGGTAATTGAATTATACGAATACTTACTTGAGCGCGCTGAAACTCAAAGTGGCCAAGAAAAGCTGCAACAAATACTAGAGCTGGAAAAGCAAGGTATAAAGCAAATGATGCAAAGTACGAATCGTCATATGGATATGTAGCTTTATAAGATAACCATTTAAAATAGCCGATGCTTGCATCGGCTTATTTTATGTCTGCGTTAAATAACCCGCAGAGGGCTTTGATAAACTGGCTAGAATAATATGCGTGTCAACGTGTGGCACGCACCTAGGGATGTCAAACTTCTTCTGTATCTACAATTAAATCACTTGTTATTGATTCCAATGCTTCAATGACTTCATCTTTATTCATACCATTGGGTAAAGTAACGGTAGCAACAGCACTAAAAATAGGCACCCCCCAATTAGGCGCACTTTGCTGCCTTGAATTTAAATGAGTAATGTTAGCGCCTTTGTGGCGTATTACACTCGCCAACTCTTGAACAATACCTGGGCGATCGTTACCTGTAATAACCAGATTGATTTGTTCTAATGTTGATGGTTCAATTTCTGTGTTTCCGGTTTCAATTCGAACGTCTAACTTAGGTAACTTATTTAAAGCGCTTTGTAATGATTGAAAGTGTTCCTCAGCAACTTCAAGTTGAATAATACCTGCAAAATGACCTAATAAATGGCTTAAGTTACTGCTTAGCCAGTTGCCATGATTTTGTAACACGACGGATGAGATACTCTCTACTAAACCAGGGCGATCTTGCCCTAGAATAGTTATAACCAACTGCTTCATAAATAATTCTCTTTTTAAGCCCAAAGAAAGTAAATGCATAGGCATTAAGTGTATTGTCTAATCTAAATTGTGTGTTGTTGCACTTTTTTATAAATCGTTGATTTTAAAATAATAAAATTGAATATGGTTGTGTTGACTATACGTGGTATTAATAGTCATTCTTTTTTAGTAAGTACTCTTTTAGTATTGACCTCGATAAATGCTTTGTCCAATTATTTTATAATTTAGTTCACTTAAAAATCATCTATATGAGACTTATTTAGCGATTTTCTTCGCTAGTTTTATTTAAAACCGTTTTAACGTGCTTATTATTACTGCTGTAACATTACTGTCATCTTGATGAAATATAATTTATACAACGTTAAGATTTAAGGGTGTTTTGATGACTTCAAATCCGAATAAACCGACTTTTAATACGGATCGAAGCCGTCTATTTAAAGATCGGTTTGCCAAATTTGGTATAACCGCAGGTGGGATAATGGTATTGGTAGCACTGCTATTAATATTCTTTTACCTTCTTTATGTAGTACAGCCAATTTTTGAATCAGCAAAAGTAGAAAAACGCGATAGCTTTCAGGTCGCTAATTCGCAGCAAATAGCAGGCCTAGGTGTAGAAGAGCAAACTGAAGTTGCTTATTTACTCAGTCAGCAAGGGCAGGTTGATTTTTACAGTGTGCAAGATGGCAGCTTTGGTAAAAAGCTTAAAACATTAAACGCCGAGCTACCAAGTGATGCAACAAGCTTTGCAACTAGCGCGCCTTTTCAAGGGCATTATGCGTTTGGTTTAAAAGATGGCACTGTAATGGTCGTAGCACCTAAATTTTTGGTCACCTTTCCTAATAACGAGCGTAAATTAACGCCTCGTTTAGACTTTCCTCTTGGGGAAATGGCTTTGGAAGTAGATGAACAAGGCTCAGCTATTAAACGCTTTGCATTTAGCCACTATGAAGACAGAACAGCCGTTGTCGCACTTACAGAAGACAAACGGGTGCTGTTTAGCAGTTTTGTTGCTGAAGAGAATATGTTTACTGGCGAAGTTGAGTGGGTTGTTGAGCGCACAGAGCTAGATGTTGAAGGGCGTGTAGATGAGCTATTAATGTCTCCAGATACAACCCGTACTTTTGTACGTTCTGCTAATCAAGTTTACGTATACGATACGCGTGACCCAAGTGATGTAGAACAAATTCAGTTACTTTCAGCTAACGAAGAAAATGCCAATATTGTATCTGCACAATTACTAGCAGGTGCAAACTCATTAATGCTTGCCAATGATAACGGCGAAGTTTCGCAGTGGTTTGAAGTAAACACTGACACAGGCCGCGAATATCAAAAAATTCGCTCATTTGAAACGACTAAGCAAAGTAAGCTAAATATATTTACTGAGTTTTACCGTCGTACTTTTTTTACTACCGGCAATAATGGTGAGCTAGGTGTGTATTACACAACAAGTGAAGCAAAACTTTGGCAAGGTAAAGTAAGTGAAGGTGCAATAGAGAACTTTGCAATTGCACCACGTTCAAATGCTGCGTTAATTTTAGCGGATAACAAACTAACCGTATTAGATATTCACAACGAGCATCCAGAAGTTACTTGGTCAGCACTTTGGCAAGAAGTCTGGTACGAAGGTTACCCAGAGCCAGGTTATATATGGCAGTCAACATCAGCTAGTGATGACTTTGAGTCTAAGTTTTCATTAGTGCCAATTTCGTTTGGTACATTAAAAGCTGCACTTTACGCTATGTTGTTTGCTGTACCAATCGCGCTTTCGGCGGCTATTTACACGGCATACTTTATGTCGAGCAAATTACGTAAAGTGGTTAAGCCTACCGTAGAAATAATGGAAGCATTACCAACGGTTATTTTGGGTTTTTTAGCGGGTCTCTGGTTAGCACCGTTAATAGAAGAACACTTACCTGCGATTGTTGGGTTACTCGTACTATTACCGCTAGGTATGTTAGCGACGGGCTTAGCTTGGACTAAATTGCCAACAAAGATTCGCCATAGAATTCCTGAAGGTTCTCATTCAATTATCCTTATTCCGGTCGTCTTACTTATTGGTTGGTTTTCGTTTGCGATGAGTGGATTTGTTGAACTTTGGATGTTTGACGGCAATGTACGTCAGTACTTAACAAATGAGCTGGGTATGACATTCGATCAACGTAACTCACTTGTTGTAGGTATTGCGATGGGTTTTGCGGTTATTCCTACCATATTCTCAATTGCAGAAGATGCTGTATTTAGTGTTCCAAAGCATTTATCAAACGGCTCATTAGCATTAGGTGCAACGCAGTGGCAAACACTAATACGCGTTGTATTACTAACAGCAAGCCCTGGTATTTTCTCAGCGGTAATGATGGGACTTGGCCGAGCAGTTGGCGAAACCATGATTGTACTTATGGCCACGGGTAATACACCTATTATGGATTGGAGTATTTTCCAAGGTATGCGAACGCTTGCGGCAAATATTGCAGTTGAAATGCCAGAGTCTGAAGTAGGCAGTTCACATTATAGAATACTGTTCTTAGCGGCCTTTGTACTATTCATATTCACATTCATTTTTAACACAGTAGCTGAGTTTGTTCGCCAGCAACTGCGTGAAAAATACAGCTCGATGTAAGCGGAGAGACATGACATGGTAAAGCAGTGGTTTAAGTCTGGTTCTCCTTGGATTTGGATGACCGGTGGTGCAGTGAGCATCAGTTTGATTTCAGTTTTAGGCTTATTAGCAATGATAGCCTGGAAGGGGTTAAGTTTTTTTTGGCCTTCGGAAGTTGTGCAATTTGAACTTGAAGGGTCGATTGCAAAGCAAACCGTGATTGGCGAAGTTTACGATCGTGAATTAGTACCAAAAACGCGTTTAGCCGCGACAGGTATTGATGTTAGCGAATTTGAAAAAGAAGAAATAGAGCGCTTGCTTATTAAAACAGGTAACCGCGAATATGTAGACTTAGATTTTCGTTGGATATTAGAAACCGACATAACAAATAAAACAGCACCAGCGGCGCTTGCAGTATTTGAGCGTAGTAAAAACGGTAACTTTTATGGTTATGTGCAAAACGTTATTAAAGACGGTCAACCGGTTAATGGCGATAAAATAGAAGCGCTACATGAGCTTGTTGAGCGTGCAGTTGATTTAAATGACGAAGCACTTGATTTGCAAAATGGCGACATTGGGCATATTAACTACGCACTTGAACGCTTACGTTTAAAAGAAAAAGGCTACTTACTTGATAACGCTCTCACTGATGAACGTGTTGCTGAGCTTGCTCAAGCACGTGCTGAATTACGTGCAGAGTATGGTGTACTTGAAAAAGATTTATTTGCACTACGCAAACAAGCTAAACGTGACCACGTAACTGTAAAAGATATGCGCGGTGAAGTTGTTACAATTCCTATGTATCAAGTACTTGATGTTTGGTTTCCAAACGATATGGGCTTTTTTGCAAAGCTAGGCCACTACTTTGTGCAACTAGGTAAGTTTGTATCCGATGATCCACGTGAAGCAAATACAGAAGGCGGTGTTTTCCCTGCTATATTTGGTACTGTATTTATGGTTATGCTGATGGCTGTAATTGTGACGCCGTTTGGCGTTGTTGCTGCAATTTACTTACACGAGTACGCCGCAAAAAATGCAATCACTAAAATGATTCGTATCGCAGTGATTAACTTGGCCGGTGTTCCTTCAATTGTATACGGTGTATTTGGCCTCGGCTTTTTTGTATACATGTTAGGTGGTAGCTTAGACCAATTATTTTATCCAGAATCGTCGCCAACGCCAGTATTTGGTACGCCAGGTGTAATGTGGTCGGCATTAACGCTCGCTATACTAACGTTGCCAGTTGTTATTGTATCGACTGAAGAAGGTTTATCTCGTATTCCAAGTACCGTACGCGATGGTTCACTAGCGCTTGGCGCAACAAAAGTTGAAACGTTATGGCGCATAATTATTCCAATGGCAAGCCCTGCAATTATGACAGGTTTAATACTGGCAGTTGCGCGTGCTGCAGGTGAAGTTGCACCGTTAATGCTAGTAGGCGTTGTAAAAATGGCTCCTACATTACCACTTGATGGCAACTTCCCGTATTTTCACTTAGATAGAAAGTTCATGCACTTAGGCTTTCATATATACGATGTTGGCTTCCAAAGCCCTAATGTTGAAGCGGCACGCCCGCTGGTATACGCAACGGCCTTTTTATTGGTGTCGGTGATTATTACCCTAAACATAACGGCCATTGGTATACGTAACCATTTACGTGAAAAATTCAGATCGCTTGAACACTAATTAGTAAAGATTTTATAGGTAACAAAAATGATTACAGTCGCTCCAAAAGTAAACCAAGCTAATATAGGCCAGAAGTTAGACCTAGAAAATTTAACGGATGACCAAAAAGCGCTAGAGATTAAAGATCTCGATCTTTACTACGGTGATAAGCAAGCGCTTAATAAAGTAAATATGAACATTCCAAAAGGCCAAGTAACTGCGTTTATAGGACCATCGGGCTGTGGTAAATCAACTCTATTACGTTGTATTAACCGCATGAACGATTTGGTTGATATTTGCCGTATTGAAGGTGAAATATTACTTCACGGTCAAAATATTTACGATAAGAGCGTAGATGTAGCAGCACTTCGTCGTAATGTAGGTATGGTGTTTCAGCGTCCTAACCCATTTCCTAAATCAATTTATGAAAATGTGGTTTATGGCCTACGCTTACAAGGCATTAAAGAGAAGCGTAAGTTAGACGAAGTGGTAGAGCAATCACTTCGTGGTGCTGCTTTATGGGATGAAGTAAAAGACAGATTACACGATAGCGCGTTTGGCTTATCGGGTGGTCAGCAACAGCGTTTAGTTATTGCTCGCTCAATTGCAATTGAGCCAGAAGTTCTTTTATTAGATGAACCTACATCAGCACTTGACCCTATTTCTACTTTGGTAATCGAAGAGCTAATAAACGATTTAAAAAACCAATTTACCGTTGTTATTGTTACACATAACATGCAACAAGCAGCACGTGTATCTGATCAAACAGCCTTTATGTATATGGGCGAATTGATTGAGTACTCAGACACAAATACCTTATTTACTACACCAACGAAGAAAAAGACCGAAGATTACATTACCGGTCGTTACGGTTAATTAGCCCGTTGTAGCGTGTTGTGCAAGATTAAGAGAGAAGGTAACTATGGAACATAATATTAATAAACATATTTCTGGGCGTTTTAACCAAGAACTAGAAAATGTACGTAATCATGTATTAAGCATGGGTGGCTTAGTTGAGCAGCAGTTAAATAGTGCGCTTGATGCTGTGAGCCGTAACGATGCAGAGCTTGCTCAAAAGGTACGTCAGAACGATTATAAAGTGAATGCTATGGAAGTAAGCATTGATGAAGAGTGTACGCGTATTATTGCTCGTCGTCAGCCTGCAGCAAGTGACCTGCGTTTAGTGATTGCAATAGCTAAAACAATCGCTGATTTAGAGCGTATTGGCGATGAAGCTGAGCGAATTGCTAAAGTTGCACTAGACTCATTTACCAAAGATCAGCAAGATTTATTAGTAAATATTGAAAATATGGGCCGTCAAGTTTTAAAAATGCTACACGACGTACTGGATGCATTTGCGCGTATGGATGTGCAACGTGCATTTCAAGTACATAAAGAAGATGCAAAAGTTGACCGCGAATATGAAGCTATCACACGTCAAATAATGACTTACATGATGGAAGATCCACGCTCAATCCCTAAAATCATGGACTTAGTTTGGTCTGTTCGCTCATTAGAGCGTATTGGTGATCGCTGTCAGAACATTGCTGAATACATTATTTATTTTGTTAATGGCAAAGATATTCGCCATACATCTCAAGAAGATATAGAAAAATCACTATGATTTTTTACCCATCATGCTTTTCTATTAAAGCGGCTTAGTGTCGCTTTGTGTGTTGCAAGCTTTAGTGAAGTAATAAAAAGCGTTCACAATCTTGGTTAATACTGTAAAATTCATGCTGCAAAGCATATCAATTTGATTAAAGGGTCAGTTATGCCTACAAACGCGTTTTTAGGAGTATTTGCAAAATCTCCTATCAAACCAATGGAAGAACACATCAAGAAGGTTCATCAAGCAAGTAAAGCTTTGATACCTTTTTTTAATCACGTATTTAAAGAAGAGTGGGTACAAGCAGAAGAGCTTCGCATCACTATTCGCAATTTAGAACGTGAAGCTGATGATATGAAAAGAGATATACGTTTACAATTACCGCGTGGTTTATTCATGCCGGTAGAGCGTACAGATCTTCTCGAACTAGTAACTCAACAAGATAAGATTGCTAATAAAGCGAAAGACATTGCAGGGCGAGTGATTGGTCGTGAAATGACCATTCCAAAAGTTATGCAAGCTGATTTCTTAGCTTACTTAACCCGTTGTGTAGATGCGACTAAACAAGCATCTAAAGCAATTAACGAATTAGAAGAATTGCTAGAAACGGGTTTTAAAGGTCGAGAAGTCACCTTAGTAGAAAAAATGTTAGTTGAATTGGATGCCATAGAACAAGACACGGACGAAATGCAGATAAAAGTACGCCGCCAGCTACGTGATGTAGAGGGTGAGTTAAATCCAATTGATGTTATGTTTTTGTACAAAATCATTGAATGGGTTGGCGAGCTTGCAGATATTGCAGAGCGCGTAGGATCACGTCTTGAGCTGATGTTAGCTCGTTAATTTAAAATCAGTTCAAACACGAAAGATTAAGGTTTTACAATGGATATCATTGCATCTTACGGCACGGTATTAATTTTAATTGCCGCAGCAGTCGGCTTTTTTATGGCTTATGGTATTGGCGCGAACGACGTAGCGAACGCCATGGGCACATCTGTAGGTTCAAAAGCGCTAACAATCAAACAAGCTATTTTTATAGCGATGATTTTTGAATTTGCAGGCGCTTACTTAGCAGGTGGTGAGGTTACATCAACAATTCGTAAAGGAATTATCGATGCCGCACCATTTGCAGACATTCCTGAACTTATGGTTCTGGGTATGATTTCGTCTTTATTTGCAGCGGGTGCTTGGTTATTAATGGCCTCGTTCTTGGGTTGGCCAGTATCAACGACTCACTCAATCATTGGTGCAATCATTGGTTTTGCGTTAGTTGCTGTTGGTACTGAGGCGATTCAATGGGATAAAGTAGGTGGTATTGTAGGTAGTTGGATTATAACGCCCGCCATATCAGGCTTTATTGCATACTTAATATTTATGAGTGCACAAAAACTTATTTTTAATACAGATGCACCACTAAAAAATGCTAAACGGTATGTACCACTTTATATGGGTTTAGCAGGTTTTATAATGGCCTTGGTCACAATTAAAAAAGGCTTAAAGCATGTTGGTGTTGATTTAGGTGCAGCCGAAGGGTACGCCTTAGCAATAGCTGTAGCAGTTGTCGTTGCTATAATTGGTAAAATTGCTATTTCTCGTTTAAATATCGATCCAAAAGCAGATAAACAAATGCAATTCAACAATGTTGAAAAAGTGTTTGCTGTTCTTATGGTATTAACAGCATGTTGTATGGCCTTTGCACATGGTTCTAACGATGTTGCTAATGCAATCGGTCCACTAGCTGCTGTTGTAAATATTGTTGAAAACAATGGTGAAATTGCTAAAAAAGCGGCTATTGCTTGGTGGATTCTACCTCTAGGTGGTTTTGGTATTGTTGCGGGTCTTGCTATTTTGGGCAAAAAAGTAATTAAAACGATTGGTGAAGGCATTACACATTTAACGCCTAGCCGTGGTTTTGCTGCTGAACTAGCCGCTGCTTCTACCGTTGTTATTGCATCAGGTACTGGTATGCCAATCTCTACTACTCAAACCTTAGTGGGTGCGGTATTAGGTGTAGGTATGGCACGTGGAATTGGTGCACTTAACATGGGTGTTATCAGAAACATTGTAGTTTCTTGGGTAATTACATTGCCAGTTGGCGCTGCCCTTGCTATTGTTATTTTCTACGTACTAAGAACCGCATTTGGGGTTTAACAAAAAAGTACTCAAAGACTTTTAGCTTGAAAAGATCTCAATGCCCTAGGTGTTGGGGTCTTTTTATTTGTGGAAAGAAAAAATGACCAATCTTCCAAGTATCAAACAGCTACAGTATTTATTAGCTGTTCATCAACATCAGCACTTTGGCAGAGCTGCCAGTGCCTGTTTTATTGGGCAATCTACTTTAAGCAGTGCTATTCAAAATCTTGAAGAAACTTTGGGTTGCCAGCTTATTGAACGCGAAAATCGCAGCCTTATGTTTACCAGTATTGGTGAAGAAGTTGTTGAGCGCTCTCGTAAAATAATTAACGATACAATTAGTTTAAAAGAGCTCACTAAAAGCTTTTTAACACCACTGAGTGGTAAATTAACGGTGGGTGTTATACCTACAATTGCTAGCTTTATAGCGGCTCCTCTGTATCACTTTTGTAAAGAAACCTTTTGTGATTTAGAGCTGGTATTAATAGAAGATACGAGTGATAAGCTACTGGATAAACTTGAGCATGGGCATATTGATTTAGCGCTACTTGCACTGCCATACGAAACCGATAAATTTCATACACAAGTATTGGCAAAAGATCAGTTTAGTTTAGTGCACCATAAGGATTACAGCGCTGCAAAGGGCGTAGTCGACTTTAATCTATTACCAGAGGCTAGCGTATTCTTACTCGAGCGTGAGCACTGTATGACAGGCCATGCGCTCAGTGCATGTCATTTAAATCGTGCTAGTTGTATTAACCCATTTGAAGCAGCAAGCTTGCATACATTATTGAGTATGGTTGAGCATCAGCTCGGAGTGACTTTTTTACCACAAATGGCGATTAACGCCGGAATTTTAGATAATAAAAATATGGTGGCAACACCATCACAAAGCGATGCATATAGAGATATTGGCATATTGTGGCGTAAAACTACGGGGCGGATCCGCGACTTTAAGTTATTTAGTCAACAGCTTGAGATATTTTTAAAGCGCCAATGTAGTTTAGATTTTTCTAAATAAGAATAGGAAATGAATGAAAGCAGCCTATAAAGGCTGCTTTTGATTTTGAAGATGGCTTTCAAAAGGCTCAAGTTCGGGTAAAAATAGTAAATAAATCCATACCACCAAGTTAAAGTAAGGCACGCAGCCTAATACAGTAAAAACCTTAACTGGGTAGCCTTTAATATTTGCGTAACGATAACACTGATACGCGATTGCAAAATGTATAATCAGTAATAACATAACTAGCTGTGTCATACCTTTCTCCTTAAAAGCTTAAATAGCTTTGAAACCCACTATAAATATCAGTACTACGTCGCCAAAAGGTAATGTCATGTTTTTAAAGTGAAATACATTAAAAGGCACGACATTTTTTATTTGATACTGAAAGTATAGGCAAGAAAGGTAATATTGGTAGTAACAAATTGTTTAATTTTGTTTATTTTGGGCTAGCTTGTTGTTGGTAAAACGTTTTATTTTTTGAAATTTTTTCAAGTTCATCTTTTACTTTTTCAACAGGTACTGGGCGTGCAATAAAGTAGCCTTGTCCATAATCAACACCTATCTCTTTTAGTGCAAAAAATATCTCTTCGTTTTCAACGTACTCAGCTACAGAGCGCTTATCGAGAGACCGACTAATATCATTTATTGCTTTTACTAACGCTAAGTCTATAGGGTCATTAAGCATGTCGCTTACAAATGAGCCATCAATTTTTACATGCTGTGCTGGAAGCTGCTTTAAATAGTTAAATGTACTAAAGCCAGTTCCAAAATCGTCAATAGAAAAATGACAGCCTAAGCTATTAAGCTTCTCAATCATTTTACGAGTCGCTTTTAAGTTGTTAATACTTGCTGATTCAGTTATTTCAAAAATTATCCGCGAAGGGGGCACGTTATACTTTTCAAGGTTTGATTCAATTAATGGCAATAAGCGTTCATCTAAGAATGATTGTGCTGACAAATTAATAGCAACTTGGTTTAACTCTGGATGCTTAGACACACAAGCAACGGCATTACGTATAACGCATTGATCCATCAAAAATGTGTCGTTAAGCATCTCTAAAGAGGGAATAAATTGATTTGGGTACACAAGTTCACCTTTGAGTTTTAAGCGTAAGAGCGCTTCAAAATAAGCAACTTTACACTCTTTAAAATCCCAAATAGGTTGGTAATGCAGTTCAATATTATCTTGCTGCAGTGCTTGGCGAATTTCGTGACCCCATTCAAGCCCAGTTTGAAGCGTATTATTTTGAGCATCTTCTTTTGAGTAGCAATGTACTAAGTTACGCCCTAAATTTTTGGCAATATACAAAGCAATATCGGCTTGTTTTAAACACTCATTAGGATCGTTATTTTGTGTCGTAATTTGAGTTAAACCGATAGAGCAGCTAATTGTGTATATCTGATCTTCTGATTTAAAAGCATGTTTTTCTATCGCGCTGCACACACCTTCAGCAATAAGGTGTGCATCCAGTAAATTCATATCGGTAAGTATTACTGCAAACTCATCGCCGCCTATTCGGCACACTAAATGGTCTTCGCCAATATTTGCTTTAAATAATTGCGCCACTTCTTTTAATACTATGTCACCTTGGTGGTGACCTTTGCTGTCGTTTATTATTTTAAAGTGATCGAGGTCAATATAAATAACAGCATGCTCGATGCCATCATACGTGTATTTATCTTGGCATATTTTATTAAGCTGTTGGTCGAAGTAATAACGGTTGTGTAAACCAGTTAATGGGTCATGGTGTGCTAAATGACGTAGTTGGATCTCTGCTTGTTTACGTTCGTGTATGTTGTCGATAGTGGCGGTTATGGTCGCGTTATTACGACTATTTTTGATTAGCTGTAATCTGCATTCGACCCAAATTAAATTGCCATTTTTATGGGTGAGCTTTACTTCTATTTGTTGCTGTTGCTCGCCACCATGTAAAATGTCATTAATAGTATAATTTAGTCTTCCTTTATCTTCGTTATTACAATAAGCGCTTAATGGGGTTTGTAGTGATGATTTAACACCAAAACCGCTTAATGTCTCCCATGCAGGGTTAATAAAACGAATATGCCCTTGCTGATCAAGCTCTAAAACAACCGTATTCAAATGCAATAAAATACGCTGATGAGCCGAAAATAACTCTTTGTAACGCACTTCGCTCACGCTTAGCTGCTCTACTTTGTAAGCAAACTCAGCATAACTCACCATAAAATCTTCACGTCGTGCGGCGTGGTCACACACTTTATTTAAAAATGAAGGGTCGTATGGGGCTCTAATAAAATCGGTAACACCAGACAGCAAAAGCTGCTCAGCGTAATCAGCATCATCACTTTCTATAATCGTAACAATAGCTTGTTTAGAATTGTGCTGTAGGATTTCTTCAACGAGTACACTCGAGCTCTCTGCACTTGATGTAGTGGCATCGAGTAGCACAATTGAAAACTGCTGTTGGTTGTAAGCGTTTAGTGCTGCTTTGGCTGAGGTAACGTGAGTAATAGCAAAGTTTAACTTTAACTGTTCACTTATTTTGTCGGCCGTATTTTGAAGTGGCTCTAATAATAATAAGTTTAGCCGGCTACTTTTTTCTAAGTGAGTAGATAAAACATTCGCAAGTACTTGAGGGAGCATGTCTTTATGTTCAAACGGCAGTACAGCATCTATCCCGTAGCTTCGGGCTGTTGTTTCTGCAATACGCTCACAGTAAATTGGCGGAATAAGTAAAATTGGGGTGTTTTTTGGTGTTTTTAATAATCCTGAGCGGATCATCCTCGAAAAGCGCCAGCCGTCAATTTTTCCAACATTAATGCCCGTTATTATAATATCAACAGGGTGTTGTTTTAAAAGCTTTAAAGCTTGTTGGCTATCTTGCGCATCAATAAAGGTAAATACATTTAAGCTATCTAAAGTGCCTTTAATCGCGCGACGTTCAGCACTACTTGCGTTTAATATTAGCAATTTAAGCTGGTTTGGCACGTGTTGAACACCCCTAATGTAACTTATAATAATTCAGCCGAACAAGAATAGTGACATTTAACCATAAGAACAAGAAAATTTAATGAGAAACACGCAAACAAGACATTATAAGTTTGGCTGATTTCTTGAGCTTAATACCCGATACATATACACTTGGCGCGATTTTAAATGATGTGGATTACTAATTATGCGCGTGGCTGACTTTAGCTTTGACTTACCTGATGAATTAATAGCTCGTTTTCCTAAAGCGGACAGAACTAGCAGCCGTTTACTTACTTTAGATGGCCCAAGCGGAACTCTAGAACATAAAGTGTTTAGCGACATACTTGATTTAGTAAACGAAGGCGATTTGTTAGTCTTTAACAATACACGCGTTATTCCAGCACGTATGTTTGGTCAAAAAGCCTCTGGCGGCAAAGTTGAGGTGCTTGTAGAGCGAGTGCTAGATGAACATCGCGTACTTGCGCACGTACGCGCGAGCAAGTCGCTTAAGGTTGGTAACGAAGTTATTCTTGAAGGCAAAGCCAAGGCAATAATGGTTGCACGCCACGATACATTATTTGAGCTTGAGTTTGATCATAGCCAAAACGTGCTAGATATACTTAATGATATTGGTCATATGCCACTGCCTCCTTATATTGACCGACCTGATACCGAAGCTGATCGCGAGCGTTACCAAACTGTTTATGGAGAAAAGCCAGGTGCAGTTGCTGCGCCAACAGCGGGCTTACATTTTGACGATAAGTTAATGACGGCACTAAAAGATAAAGGTGTAAACATGGCTTTTGTTACTTTGCACGTTGGCGCCGGTACTTTTCAGCCAGTACGAGTGGATAGTGTTGATGAGCATGTAATGCATTCCGAGTACATAGAAGTGCCCGATGATGTAGTTGCTGCCGTTGCACAAACCAAAGCAAGTGGCGGGCGTGTAATTGCGGTTGGCACAACTTCAGTACGCTCATTAGAGTCGGCAGCTAAAGTTCACGGCGGCAAGTTAGATACGTATTTTGGTGATACCGATATATTTATTTTTCCGGGTTACCAATTTAATGTTGTTGATGCCATGGTCACTAATTTTCACTTACCTGAGTCAACACTCATTATGTTAGTAAGTGCTTTTAGCGGACAAGACAATATTATGGGTGCATACGATACGGCAATTGAACAAAAATACCGATTTTTTAGTTACGGTGATGCGATGTTTTTAACACGTAAGTAACCATTTATTATTTAATACTCAGTAAAAAACACTAAAAACCCCAGCAACGAAGCTGGGGTTTTTGTTTAGCATAATAAGCAAAACTGAATTTATCGCAGCTAATAGTATTAATGAGGCAAAAAGGGTAGAATCGAGCGGTTAAATTATAGCTTGTTGGACTGTTTTTCTGACATTGAGGATGATATGAAATTTGAATTAGATTGTACTGACGGAAAAGCGCGCCGCGGCCGCTTAATTTTTGACCGTGGTGTAATAGAAACACCTGCATTTATGCCTGTTGGTACTTACGGTACTGTAAAAGGTATGACGCCAGATGAGGTAAAAGCCACTGGTGCGCAAATATGTTTAGGTAATACCTTTCATTTAATGCTTCGCCCAGGTACTGAAATCATTAAGCAACATGGTGATTTACACGACTTTATGAATTGGGATTTCCCAATTTTAACTGACTCAGGCGGTTTCCAAGTATTTAGCTTAGGCGCAATGCGTAAAATCACTGAAGAAGGCGTGTTATTTCAATCTCCAGTAAATGGTGATGAAATTATGATGTCGCCTGAAAAGTCGATGGAAGTACAGCGCGACTTAGGCTCAGACATCGTTATGATTTTTGACGAGTGTACGCCATACCCAGCAACTGAAAAAGAAGCTAAAGATTCTATGGAGTTATCTCTTCGTTGGGCTAAGCGTTCAAAAGAAGGGCATGGCGACAATCCATCTGCTTTGTTTGGTATTATTCAAGGTGGTATGTACCCAGAATTACGTGCACAATCGCAAGCAGGCTTAGAAGAAATTGGCTTTGATGGCTATGCATTAGGTGGTCTATCAGTAGGCGAGCCTAAAAACGAAATGATGAATATTCTTGATCATTGTGCGTTTAAAATGCCAGAAGACAAACCACGCTACCTTATGGGTGTAGGCAAGCCAGAGGATTTAGTTGAGTCTGTTCGCCGTGGTATTGATATGTTTGACTGTGTTATGCCAACACGTAATGCGCGTAACGGCCATTTATTCATTACCACAGGTGTAGTTAAAATACGTAACGCAGTACATAAAACAGACACAGGGCCACTTGACCCTGAGTGTGATTGCCATACGTGTGGAAACTATTCACGAGCTTATTTGCATCACCTTGATAAATGTAACGAAATTTTAGGTGCGCGACTAAACACAATTCATAACTTACGTTACTATCAACGTGTTATGGAAGGTTTACGTAATGCAATTAGCGAAGGTAAATTAGAAGAATTTGTACAAGATTTTTATGCTCGCCGAGGCCAAGACGTGCCAGAGCTAGTAGATATAAAAAATTAAACTTTAAAATTAAAGAGGAAGTATCATGAGTTTATTTATTTCAAATGCACACGCAGCAGCTGGTCAACCTGCGGCAAGCGGTGGTTGGGAAATGCTAATAATGTTAGCTATTTTCGGTTTGGTTTTTTACTTTTTAATCTACCGCCCGCAAGCTAAGCGCGTTAAAGAGCACAAAAGCTTAATGAGTATGATGGCTAAAGGCGATGAAGTACTTACCCAAGGCGGTTTAGTGGGTAAAATTGTGAAGATTTCTGAAGAGAAAGATTTCATCGTTATCTCTTTAAACGAGCAGGCAGAAGTAACAGTACAAAAATCTGCAGTATCTGCAGTATTGCCAAAAGGCACAATGAAGTCGCTATAAAAATAATAAGGACGACCCCGTGTTAAACAAGTTTCCAGTTTGGAAGTATTTACTTGTTTTAGCTGTGGTAGCCATTGGCCTTTTATATGCCTCTCCAAACTTGTATGGTCGTGATCCGGCTATACAAGTTTCAGGTGCTAAAGGCGCTGATGTAGATCTCAGTGTTGTAGACAAAGTAAACGCAATCCTTGAAAAAAATAATGTAACCGCTAAATCGACAATACTTGAAGATGGGCAAATTTTAGTTCGTTTAAAAAATGTTGAAGAACAGCTTAAAGCGCATGACTTACTGCGTGATTCGCTGAGCGACGATTACATTTCTGCTATTAATATGGCACCTGCTCAACCAGCTTGGTTAAAAGCGGTTGGTGGTAACCCTATGAAGCTAGGTCTTGATTTAAGTGGTGGCGTACATTTCACCATGGAAATCGACATGGCAACAGCGGTTGATAACCAGCTTGAGCAAATGGAACAAGATTTTCGTAGCGACCTGCGCGAAGAAAAACTACGTTACCGTAGTGTTCGACGTGTAGCCGGCTCTGAGCGTATGCGTGTAGAAATGCGTACCGAGGAAGATAAAAATGCAGCTGAAAGCGTTTTAGAAACTCGCTACCCACTAAACGTTTACATTGATGACAGCAGTAACGATAAAGCATTTTTTGCGACGATGAGTGAGCAAAAACTCAAAGGAATTCGTGACTACGCTATCAAGCAAAATGAAACGATTATTCGTAACCGTATCAACCAAATTGGTGTTGCAGAACCTAACGTACAACGCCAAGGCGCTGAGCGTATTATTGTTCAACTACCAGGTATTCAAGACACAGCACGCGCTAAAGAAATTTTAGGCGCAACAGCAACACTTGAATTTCGCGAAGTAGACGAAAACGCTGATATCAGCGCTGCTGCTCAAGGTCGTATCCCAGCGGGTACTGAAATGATCATGAGCCGCGACGGTTACCCTGTTGTACTTAAAAAGCGTATTATTCTAGAAGGCAGTCATATTACTGGCGCGCAATCTGGCGCTGATGAATACCAACGCCCGCAAGTGAGTATTACGCTCGATAGCAAAGGTGGGGCAAAAATGAATGCCTTTACCAAACGTGCTATTGGTAAGCGTATGGCAACGGTATTTATTGAATATAAGCCATCAGGTAAAAAAGATGCAGACGGTAAAGCGCTTCCGCCTATTAAGGTTGAAGAAGTTATTAACGTAGCAACAATTCAAGCACGTCTTGATCGCTCGTTCCGTATTACAGGTATCGATAACCCAGCTGAAGCACATAACTTAAGTTTGCTACTTCGTGCAGGTGCGCTTGTAGCACCAATTCAAATTGTTGAAGAGCGCACTGTAGGTCCAAGTTTAGGTCAAGAAAATATTGAAGCGGGTATGACTGCGGTTGCACTTGGTTTTGCGTTTGTACTTGTGTTTATGCTTGTGTACTACAAAGGCTTTGGTATGGTTGCAAACCTTGCTCTTGCGGCTAACTTAGTACTGATTGTTGGTGTTATGTCTTTAATTCCAGGCGCTACACTTACGCTACCTGGTATTGCCGGTATTGTATTAACGGTAGGTATGGCGGTTGATGCTAACGTACTTATTTTTGAACGTATCCGTGAAGAGCTAGCCGATGGCCGAAGCCCTCAACAAGCAATTCATTTTGGCTACGATAGCGCATTTAGCACTATATTCGATGCCAACATCACCACGCTAATTGCTGCCATTATACTGTTTGCAGTAGGTACCGGCCCAATAGCGGGCTTTGCAGTAACACTTGCGATTGGTATTTTAACTTCAATGTTTACAGCCATCGTTGGTACCCGTGCGGTAATCAACTTATTTGTTGGTGGTAAACGTATTGATAAACTTTCGATTTAAGGAGCTGACATGCAAATTTTAAGTTTGGGTAGTAGAACCCTTCGTTTCATGTCTCTTCGAAAAGTGGCTATGGGTTTTTCGACGTTATTAATTTTAGCGTCGTTTGCATCAATTTTTGTTAAGGGCCTAAACTTTGGTTTAGATTTTACCGGCGGTACGGCGGTAGAAGTGGGTTTTTCACAACCGGCTGATCTTAAAAAAGTACGTGATGCACTAGCTGATAATGGTTTTGCTGATGCATCAGTGCAGCTATTTGGTTCAAGCCAAGAGATTTTAGTTCGCTTAGCACCACGCGGTAGCGATGTAAAAGCTGAAGTGATTGGTAACCAAGTAATTGATGCGCTTAAAAAAGCAGACGACAGCGTAGTAATGCGCCGTATTGAGTTTGTGGGCCCAAGTGTAGGTGAAGACTTAAAAGAGCAGGGTGGCCTTGCCATGTTAACTGCACTTATTTGTATCTTAATCTACGTTGCATTTCGTTTTGAATGGCGCTTTGCTGTGGGTGCGGTAGGTGCACTACTACACGATGTTATTATTACTGTGGGTTTATTTTCGATATTAGGTTTAGAGTTTGATTTAACTATATTAGCGGCAATTCTTGCGGTAATAGGTTATTCACTTAACGATACGATTGTTGTATCTGACCGTATACGTGAAAACTTCCGCAAAGTGCGCATTGACGATACTGTAGAAATTATTGATATTTCACTTACGCAAACACTTAATCGTACACTTGTAACATCAATCACGACTATTTTAGTATTGATTGCTTTGTTTGCATGGGGCGGACAAACCATTCATGGCTTTGCAACTGCATTGCTATTTGGTGTGTTTATTGGTACTTATTCTTCGATTTATGTTGCGAGCTCTGTTGCTATAGCAATGGGCGTAAGCAAAGAAGACTTAATACCAGAAGTAATTGAAAAAGAAGGTGCAGACCTAGACGCAATGCCGTAATGGTTTTGTAACTACTTTAAAAAACCGCTCATTGAGCGGTTTTTTATTGCCTGTAATATATTTATGCTCACGATTGTTTTAGCTTTACTGTGCAAGTATGAATAAACAGTGCTAACTTTGTAGAGCACGCCATGAGTGTAACGTCGTACTATGTATTTAAAATAAGTATTAATAGCGCGGTTATTAATAAGTACAGTTACATAATATCGTCATCTTATATTTAGGCGCTGGAAGCTATTTAGCTTAAATAACGCGATAATTTAAACTATCAATAATAACTGTTAAAACTACCGATAATAACTAAGGTGATAATTATGTTGCCATTAAAGTATTTGATTAACGTAGTAAGTTTGTTTGTATGCAGCGCTTTAGCGAGTGAGGTAAATATCGTAAATGTAGCCCAGGAGCAGCGTGTGCAATATGCTCGTGACGACTACCTTAACGAGCTATTAGAAAAAGCATTGGTTAGCGCACAATACCCTGCAGAGATTAACCCCGTTTTAATTCATCCCCATCAACAACGTACTTTAATAGCACTAGATACAAAAAATTTAGATTTATACTGGAGTATGAGCAGTCCCGAAAGAGAGTCTTTAGCTATTGCGATTAAAATCCCATTATTTAAAGGCTACATAGGTAAAAGGGCACTATTAACAAGTAAGAACAGCATTGCTAGATTTAAAGGTATTACTAGCTTAGGGCAGTTAGGTAAGCTTTCTGCGGTGCAAGGTCATGATTGGCCAGATACAAAAATAATGGCATTTAATGGCTTGCATATAAGACCGTTTGCAAATTATCAGGCTATGTTTGCCTTAACAAGTGCAGGGCGTATTGATTACTTTCCACGTTCATTCATCGAGGTTAATTCAGAGCTAGCGGCAAATAAAGAAAGCAACCTAGTGATAGTACCTAACTTATATATAAGTTACCCAACAGGATTTTATTATTTTGTATCAAATAGTAAGCCAGAGCTTGCAGTGGCAATTGAAAAAGGGCTTAAAATAATGCAAAAAAATGGTGAGTTTGATACGTTGTTTGATGAATACTTTGCGAAGGATTTAAATACATTACCTTACGAAAAAGGTAAAACAGTAGAACTCAAGCTAGATAATCCTTATTTTTAGACACAAAAAAAGGAGCCTGAGCTCCTTTTTAGCATGCTATTAATAGCATCAAATTAGCGAAGTAACGACTCAGTTAGTACTGGACGAATTTCACGAATAATTGCTTGAGTCAATTTTGGTGAACCACAGATAATATTGCCGCTGTGGTTATAGTTATTACCACCAGCGAAATCTACAACCATACCGCCCGCTTCTTTAACCATAAGTTCGCCTGCAGCAGAGTTCCAAGGTTTTAAACCAATTTCAAAAAATCCATCAACACGACCAGCTGCAACGTATGCCATATCTAAAGCAGAACAACCTGCGCGGCGAATGTCTGCAGTGTGTACAAACAATGCTTTAAACGCTTCAGTGTATGCGTCCATGTGGTTTTTGTTTTTGAAAGGGAAGCCAGTAGCAAGTACAGTGCCTGCAAGGACCGTCGTTTTGCTAACACGTAGACGTTTGCTGTTTAACTGAGTGCCTTGTCCGCGAGACGCAGTGAAAAGCTCGCCACGAATTGGATCATAAATAACAGCTTGGTCTAAACGACCTTTAACTTTAAGTGCGATAGAAACCGCGTAATGAGGGATACCTTTGATGAAGTTAGTTGTTCCATCGATAGGATCTACAATCCATTGGTAATCATCATCCTTGCCTTTATGCTCACCTAATTCCTCACCAACAATAGAGTGAGTAGGGTAAGACTGTAAAATAGTGTCACGAATTACGGCTTCGGCTTCTTTATCAATGTTAGTTACTAAGTCGTTAGCGCCTTTTTGTTGCACTTCAACTTTTGATAAATCTTCACTTGCGCGAAGTAAAATTTTGCCTGCGTTGCGCGCAGCGCGAACCGCAATGTTTAACATTGGATGCATGGTATTACCTTTGGGTTGTAAAAGAACGTTTATATATTTCAGCCGGCGTATTTTAGCGACTTTTGACATAAAGTAAACAATAAACCCCAAATACTTATGTTTGTTTTTTATACAAGATTGAAATGTGTATATATTTTTAAAAAATAATAATGAGCAATTAATAAGTCATTATGTTCCTTTATGTGTTTATTAAATCGAATTAATTTTAAATAACGCTTTACCTAAAGTTAGCTTGAGGTTTTATCGTGCTCCTAACTTAATTGATAGGACAACATTATGCATTTAGAGCACGTAAACTTAGTCGCGAGTGATATAGGTAGCATGCTTAAATTTTATCGCGCTGTATTTCCACATTGGTCGATTAGAAGTGAGGGCAGAGGCGATTGGCATGGAAAACCAAGACGCTGGGTACACTTTGGAGATGACACGCATTACATTGCGATAAGCGATCATGGTGAGGGTGAAAACAGAAACTTATCGGGCCATCAAATTGGTTTTGCACACTTTGCTTATGTAACTAATAATTTAAGCGCAGTAGTAATGCGCTTAAATAAAGTGGGTTTTACTCTAAGCAAGCAAGGTAGCGAGAATCCTTTCAGAAAGAATGTCTACTTTATTGATCCCGCCGGGTTTGAGGTGGAATTTGTAGAGTATTTAAGTGACATACCAAGCGAGCGAAATAACGATTTATAATAAAATACCAAGCAGCACGCTAAAGTGCTGCTACTCAATTATAGTTAGCGGCTATTATTACCCGTGCCAAACTGGGTTTTTAGCTCATTTGCAAAGCTCATAAATTTTTCTTTAATTGTGCGCTTTATTTTTACTTCAACCGATCCCATAACTGCCTTTCCTTCAATATGAATAGTAGGACCTTGGCGTTTGTTAAGCGACACAGATTTATTTTCAAGACTACTTAAAATACAAAACATTTTAGACACTACATTTACATGCTCTGGTACGTAAATCTCATCGCTACCAAAAATACAGTTAACGTGAATAGTTACATTTTGATGCGCAAAAATGGCATCGGTAAAATCTAGCACCACCGATCCCATAAAGTTACTCAAATATATATTCTTTGGCACGACCCACTGACCGCTTCGCTCGTTAGAGCCTAAAATGCTGCGTAATGTAAAATCATCATCACTGTTTTGTTGTGCACTATAATGTGGTGTAAATTGCGATTGTTTTTCTGCTTTATATTGCTGATCAGTATTAAGTGTTAAATCTTCTACTAAGGCTAAAAGAGCTTCGTTATTAGGTGCATCCATCGCGTTATCTAAGCGTCTCTCAAATGCATCAACAGAAATAACCCCATGACTGTAATTATAAATTAATTGATCAATTACTTGTTCGCGTACTTGCTCTATTGGGCGGTCTTCGACTTTTACAGACATGGGGCATTCCTTATTATATTTACTATTAATACAGCTCTTGATGTTTATATGCAAAGCACGCACCAAATATAATAACCTTAATTATCAATGATTTAATTTTAAATGATGTTTTATGTTTTGTTATATTAACGATAGATTAACCAAAAATGCAATTATCTAGTTATTTTCACTATTTGAGAAAGTTTTACCGAGTAGCCTGTAAATAGTTACACAGCTATAGATAGTGCCTTATCCCAAAGTTACATCAAGTTATTGAAATATATATATAAATAAAGTTGGCCTAAAGCTCGCATTAGTTAAAGTGTCTTTAATCAAAAGGAGAAAGATTATGAAAACATTTAACAAATCTATTATCGCGGCTTTAGTTCTTGGTACTACGGCTATGGGTGCCCAAGCAAACAGCTGGGAAAACGAAAGTAAAGATGCTTGGATTGATGGTAAGGCAGAAACAGTTCTACTTATGAACACTAATCTAAACAACTTTGACATTAACACTGATGTAAAAAATGGCAAGGTAGTACTTACAGGTAAAGTTAATAGCGAGCTTGATAAAGAGCTAGCAGAAGAACTTGTACTTAGCCTAGATGGCGTATCTGATGTTGAAAACAGCCTTACCGTTGTTAAAAGCATGGACACAAAAGATAGAAGCAAAGACATGATGGACGATGATGATAACGACTTAACGGACGCTAAAATCACCACTGTAATCACAACTCGCTTCCTGTTTGATTCAGAAGTTGGTGGTACAGACATCGATGTTGATACCGACAATGGTATTGTAACTCTGAACGGTTCAGTAGAGTCTGAAGCTGAAAAACAACTAGCAGTTAAAATTGCTAAAAATGCTGAAGATGTTCGTGACGTAGTTGATAAACTAGCTATTGTTGCTGAATAATACAGTATAGTTAAGGCCCACTAACACTGGGCTTTACGTCTTTTTAATGCTTAATTTAAATGGAGTTTAGTCATGGATATTATTCGTATAATACTTTCGGTTTTATTACCGCCATTAGGTGTGTTTTTGCAAGTTGGCTTAGGTATGCATTTTTGGTTAAATATTTTATTAACACTGCTAGGTTATTTCCCAGGGTTAATACATGCAATCTACATTATTGCGAAAAAATAATGACAGATTATATATTGTGTAAGCCGACTACTGAGGTTTAGCTAAATAAAAACTTCAGTACTGATCGGCTCACAATATCAGTTTTTAAAGTAAATATTTTTTATCAAAATCTAATTTTTAATTGACTCAAACTAAGTGATTTATTTCTTGTAACTCACTCCCAACATTCCCTCAGCCACACCTATCGTTTACTTCAATTAAGCTTTCTAACTAACAGCAGTGTTCTGATTCTGTATTGATGCCATTTAGGAAGTCTTTAACATTAGTTTGTTTATATATCTACAATACGCGATTAATTACTCTATTATTAAGTGGCAATATTACCATCACTTCTAGTGTTATCATTAAACCAAGTTTTTACGCATATTGAGGTAGCTAATTGAATATTCGACTTATACTGTCAGGCGTTGTGTCATTCGTTTTTTATTTTAGTTGGGCCTACTGGGCAAATAGTTCGGCAGATATTGCTAAATCTGTCACGTTTCAAGCTGCATTAGTACAAGGTTTGTATAGTGGATTTGTAACGCTGTTTTTTACTTTTATTTTAGAAAAGGTCGTCAACAAGTATAAGTCTAGTTATGTAACGCTTGCGTTTGTAACTCCAATTATTTGTATGTTTCATTCTAAAACACCACAAAACGTAGCAATACGACAAAGCTTCAATAATGCAATTAACTCTAGCGCCTCGTATTTAGGTAACAAAAAAATAGCAGGTGTACTTTTTGCGCCTATTATTCCGATTACTGTTCAATCGAGCTTAGTGATTATGGTGAATGTAATTAATCAGACACCTAATTTGGCACTTACAGTAGCCCCAAGCATATTTTTTACAGCCTTGTATGCCTACACATATATGTTAGCTTTACTTAAAAAAGTAGAGCGTTAAATATAAAAGACTACATGTGGGGGGAAGGTTTTTATAATTTAATGCAGAAAATATCATGGGAAATATCTTACATTTTATGCTTATACCCACCTAAAAGATTACTATTTAAGCAGTTAGCTTACTGATTGTTAAAATAAAGGTGTTTGGTAGTGACAAGCACCTAAAAAGTTTTTATACTGCAACCCGCTTTAGTCGCTCTGTGACTGAACGCTTCAAAAATTAACTGCCTAGCAGTTATATAAAAGTTGGCCCCTTAGCTCAGTTGGTTAGAGCACACGACTCATAATCGTTAGGTCCCCAGTTCGAGTCTGGGAGGGGCCACCACTTTTACAAACTTTCCAAAAAAATACCTACTCAAATTATTTAATGCTACATGAATTTAATATCGTGTAATTTATTATTCTTTATTTACCCCTAATAATAAATATAATTTAAATAAAGTTAATCCATAGATTAAGCTAAGCTTTCTTAAATTTGAAAGAGTGCGAATGCACTATTAAATTCCAGCGTTAGATCGGACGCTATTCATGCTCTGTCTTGTAAATAATAATGAGCTGCATCTGATTTCAGAATACAAAAAAAGCCCCTATTGGGGCTTTTTACTTGCTAGTGTTTACTTCTATTGCTCAAAACTACAAGAGTTAACTAATTTTTACGGTATATCTCATGCTCAATATCGTAAATATTTACGCTTAGGCTGTCTGATGCTCTGCAGTATGTTTTTAAGCATGAAAGTAGCAGTTCGCTTAACATTTGTTTTTGCTCAATTGAGCGCCCAGCCAATATATGTACCGCGATATGTATAAACCCTGATTTTCCTGCGCCAAGTTGATATTGCTGATAAGCAATAGCGCGCGTTTTTATGGTTTCTAACTCAAATAAATCGCTTTCAAAGGCGGTATTGTGAATTTTTTCTACGAGAACTTGTGGTAATACAGGGAGGTCTTCTGAGTGTTCAATAATAATGTGCGGCATTTAGGCGTTTCCTATTATGAGTTACTGCATGAGCGAGAGTTAATTGTATCAAATACAACAGGGTTCGCTAAACCCTGAGCTATCTAAAATCTTTACTTTAAACTAATTTAGTCGTATTTATTTTTGATGTTAGTATAAAAACATACAGGTGAACCTTCGCTTAGTAACGTAGGTGCTAAGTTACTTATATATTAATTAAGGATAAGTATGAAATTACCACAAAAATTTAAACGTTTAGTTTTACTTGCAGGTGCTGTTGTTACATTAAGTGCTTGCTCTGATGATGTTGCGTCGGTAAGTCTTGGGTTATTTACAACTAAAGATGTTGTAGTTAATTCGCAGCAAGATCCAATCCTTGAAGGCGTTACTTGTCATATTAGTCATATAGAGGCTAATTTGGATTTTTCTGATCCCTCTGATATGTCTATAGCGTGTCGTCAAACGGGGCCTATTACAGCGCAGCAGCTACAAAAAATAGACCGCAGTAAATCAGGTGAAGTGATATTCAAATCATCTAAAAGTATATTATTTAAATCACTAAAAGTGCGCCGTATTTACGATGCTGAGAATCGTACTTTATTGTACTTATCGTACTCAACTAAAGAATCCAGTGGTAGCCACCACCATGCGCTATCAACAGTGCCGCTATACAATACTCAAGCGTGGGATTGGGCGCTTACACAGAAAGACTAAACTAGCACTAAAACTTATAAGAGCACCTTATGTTAGCTTTATTTAAATCGGCACCTTTATTGGAAGATCAAGAGCAGCAATGGCTTATTGATACATTTATTTGGGCTGTAGAAAATTTTGATGCTGAGTTTTTTACAAAGCAAACACAAATAATACTGCCAACGGCCACTTTTTTCCCTGATTCGGTATCGAGCATTGAGGAAATGGCGAGTAATGTTTTTACCCGCGTTACTAATTACGCGGGTATGGATGCATGGCCTATTCAATTAGTCGCACCTCAGCAGTTACAACCACAAGTTTTTCCGCACTTTGAATTTAGTGATGAAATACGTGGCGAAGGCAGCCACCTAATTGTGCCGCCAAGCCATAAGGTCAGTATCTCTTTTAACCCTAATCAGATTAATCAGCCACAAGATTTAGTGGCAAGTTATGCGGGTACTCTGGCCACCATACTTATCCATCACGTTGGGGTGCTACCGCCAGGCGGTAGGGAGTATTTACCACAAGCTGCCGATGCACTTGCTTGTTTTTTAGGATTTGGTGTGATGATGACCAACACGGTGTATCAGTTTAAAGGCGGTTGTGGCTCTTGTTATAATCCATACGCTAACCGTGAAGCTAAGTTAAGTGAAACACATACGGTATTTATGCATGCCCTGATTAGTTACTTTAAAAACGATAAAGTGTCTAAAAAACATTTAAAGCCGCATTTACGTGGTCAGTTCAAAAAAGCACAAAAAGAAATTAAAGCATTGGTAAATAACTCGGCTAACCCGCTGTTATTAGCTTATTCGCCAAACTAGCAAGGATCTGCGTGGAATACTTAGATGAATTTTTACTGATTGTTATTGCTCATTTTTTTGCAGTAGCAAGCCCAGGGCCTGACTTTGCCGTAGTACTTAAGCAAAGTGTGCAACAAGGAAGGCGCAATGCATTGTGGACAAGCGCCGGTGTTGGCGCTGCTATTTTACTGCACGTTGCCTATTGCGTTTTAGGTGTTGCGCTTATTTTAACGCAATCGCCTAGTTTATTTATGGCGCTTAAGTATCTTGCCGGTGCATATTTAGCTTATTTAGGCGTACAAGCACTCAGAGCTGCAAAACCTACAGCAAGTAATGAAGGCGAGGCTGCAAAAGATGTTGAAAACAAAACCGTTCAAGAGGAACCTGTTTGGCTTGCTTTTAGGCGCGGCTTTTTCACAAATGCATTAAACCCAAAAGCCACGTTATTTTTTATGTCGTTATTTACACTCGTGATTAGCCCAACAACACCGACTAGCGTACAGATCGGTTACGGTGTGTACATGGCACTGGCTACTTGGGCGTGGTTTTCAATGCTTTCAATAATACTTTCTAGAAATAATGTAAGGGGTTTTTTCCAACAACGCGGTTATTGGTTTGACCGTGGAATTGGCGTTATTTTAATTGCCCTTGCAGTACGTGTTGTTATTTAACTTATTTAAAAAGTACAGGAGATAAAATGCCGTTATATAATTTTTCGTTTGGCTCTAATATGTCATCTAATCGTTTGTTAGCGCGCTTACCTAATGTAAAGCGTGTAGGAACAGCGGTACTTAAAGGTTACGAGCTAACTTTTGATATGCTATTTAAAGATGGCTCTGGCAAATGTAGTATTTGCCCAAGCGATAAAGAAGGCGCGCTGGTTTACGGCGTTATTTATGAGCTTAATGAAGATGAAAAAGTTATTTTAGATGGTATTGAGGGCGTAGGTTACGACTGCGTAGATATAGCCCCAACGCTTCTAACGGGTGAGACTGTAACTGCACATTGTTATATAGCTAATACCCATGACAGCGATGTACTCCCATACGATTGGTACATAAAACACGTTCATCGCGGATCACTTGAAGCGGGCGTACCAAAAGAATACAGTGATGCGATATTAAATCGCGCACAAAAAAGCGATACCAATCAAGAGCGCGCAGCAATTGAATTTGCAGTTCATCAAAAATAATAAAATAGGATTGATATGAAATTAACCAAACTTGCCGCAATTGCACTACTAGCAGGCACTACGTTTAGCAGCTGGGCACAAGTTGATACCAACAAAATTGACGACGTTATTAAAGCCTCAATGGCGCGTTTTGACGTACCCGGCATGGCAGTCGCCATTGTTGAAAACGATAAAGTGATATTTGCTAAAGGCTTTGGTGTAACTAATCTCGATACCAGCAAAAAAGTAAACAAAGACACCTTGTTTGGTATTGCTTCAAACACGAAAGCGTTTACAACAGCAGCGCTTGCCAAGTTGGTTGATGAGGGGAAGTTAAGCTGGGATGACCGCGTAATTGATCATTTACCAGAGTTTAGATTATACGACTCATACGTAACACGCGAAATGCGTATTCGTGATTTATTAAGTCACCGCAGTGGGCTAGGGCTTGGGCAAGGCGATTTAATGATTTGGCCAAGTACCGACAAGTCAGTTGATGAAATTTTAGCGGGATTACAGTATTTAAAACCAGCGAGCAGTTTTCGTAGTAAGTACGCTTATAACAACCTGATGTTTGTTACCGCTGGTGAAGTGGTTGCACGTGTGTCGGGGATGAGCTGGAACGATTACATCGAAAAAAATATATTACAACCGCTACACATGGACAACTCACGCGCAGGCTTTTCACGTATTCCAAAAAGTAATAAAAACTGGGCGACAGGTCATATTCCTATGGATGGCACGCTTCATCCATTTTTTGTGAATTACCTAGAAGATTTTAGAGGCGCAGGTGCCATTGCTTCAAGTGTAAACGACATGAGCCAATGGCTTCGTACGCAATTAGCAGGCGGTAAAATGCCAAGTGGCGAGCAGCTGTTTAGCGAAAAGCAACAAGCGCAAATGTGGCACCCACATATTACGTCTATGGCGTCTAAAAGTGCGTTTGAATCGTATCATCAGCAGTTTAGAGGTTATGGATTAGGTTGGAGCATTGAAGACTACCACGGCTTTAAAAAGCTAGGTCATGGCGGTGGTATTTTAGGAATGGTATCGCAAGTTACTTTATTGCCTGAGAAAAAACTTGGTATTGTTATTTTATCTAATCAACAAGCTTTCGGTGCACTTTCGGCAGTAACCCATGAAGTACTTGAAGATGCGCTTGAGCTTGAAGATAAAGACTGGGTAGAGGATTTAGCTAAAAGTCATTTTGAAGGTAAACAACAGGCGTACGCTAATGCAAAACCAGAAGCCCCCGCTGACTACCAACCACAATTACCAAACATTAATTACACCGGTACATTACACGATGATTGGTATGGCGATGTAATTATTGAACAACTTGATAGTAAATTGCATATTGATTTTACGCATACTAAGCGCTTAAAAGGCACACTTGAGCATTACACTGGTAATACATTTATAGTTAAGTGGGATGAAAAGCTGCTTGAAGCGGATGCGTTTATTCGTTTTGAAATGAGCTCACAAAATCGTGTAAACAGCGCTAAAATGCGTGCAGTATCAACACAAGTTACCGACTTTAGCTTTGATTTTAGAAACCTGCATTTAAAAGCAAAATAGCTAATAATATTGATATTCAAGGTATCGATATTTAAAGTATCAATATAAACCAAAGTCGCAAAGCCACCCGTCGGTGGCTTTGTTATATTAAGCATTCAATTTACTTTGGCTAGGAGCATTTTATGCGTACTGCAGTTATTTCACACCCTCATTGCCGTAAACATAAAATGATAGACGACCATCCTGAGTGCCCAGAGCGCTTAGATGCAATTACCGACAGATTATTAGCCAGCGGTGTAGATGTTGGCTTAACACACCTGCAAGCACCTAAGGCCGAGCGTGAGCATTATTTACTTGCTCACGATGAAGCTTTAGTTAAGCACGTAGAAACTACACTACCAACAGAAGGGCTCGCTAATTTAGATGGCGATACGTGGCTGTGCCCCGATTCGTTTAAAGCGATTGAGCGGGCAGTAGGTGCCGGATTGTTAGCTGTTGACGAAATACTTGCTGATAAACTCGATGCTGCTTTTTGTTCTGTGCGCCCGCCAGGGCATCATGCTAATAAAGATTCATCATCTGGGTTTTGTGTGTTTAATAACTTAGCTATTGCCGTTAAGTACGCACAAAGCAAAGGGATTAAGCGGATTGCGATTGCTGACTTTGATGTACACCATGGGAATGGCACACAAGACATTTTTATTGATGACGAAAACGTACTGCTTTGTTCGTTATTTCAGTATCCGTTTTATCCTAATACAGCGGTTAAAAATAATAGTCATATAGTTAATTCACCTCTGCCAATTGCTAGTAATGGCGACGACCTAAAAGAGGTGTTTACTGGGCAATGGTTACCAAAATTAAAAGCGTTTAAGCCTGAATTACTTTTTATAAGCGCAGGGTTTGATGCACACCTAGAAGATGATATGGCGAGCTTAAAGTTTGTAGAGGATGACTACATTTGGCTTACCGAGCAACTATGTGGTGTTGCTAAAGAGGGCGGCTGCAAAGGTGTTATTTCGTATTTAGAAGGTGGCTATGCGCTATCAGCTTTAGGTCGCAGTGCTGTAGCGCATATAAAAGTGCTTACTGAGGTTTAAATAAAGAGAGTGTTTATAGCCCTAATAAATTAAACGCCTGCGCTGTGCTTAGGGTTTTGATTTTACCAAGGCAGCATTGTCCTTCATTTAATAAGTAAGCTGTAACAAGCTGTGCTAGTTGCTCGCCATTCAATTCAGGGCAAGCAGTGCCTTGTAAATTAAGGTAGTCACCTTGCTTATTAAGTACTCGCACATCGCTTAGTTCACTTTGCATAACGCTGTGTAAGCACTCTTGTTGCTCTTGTTGGTTATGGGCTATCTCAAGCTCATTATAAATAACCAATAACTGTGGGTAGCTGTTTAACATAGCCCGTTAGCCTACGGTTACTTCATAAGACGTAAATTTACGAATATTAATAACGCCTTTTTCAAAAATTAAGTACTGGCCTTTAATACCTTGTAAAACACCACTTACAACAGGGTCTTTATCAAAGTTAAATGAGCTGATTTTTGTTGGGTATTCGGTTACTGGAAAGTTTAAATCAACCACATCTTCATCAAGTTGTTCTATTGCTGTTGCGCCAAATAATTCACTGAGCTCGTTTAGCTTTTCACTAATTTGTGGGATCAGCTCGGCTGCAGCTGCTTTTAAGTCAATTGCTTCGTTTTGACCTTTTAGCATATTGCGCCAATTCGTTTTATCGGCAATAAATTCAGCCAATGCAACTTCCACTAAACCTGATTGCAGGCGGGTTTGCACTTTAAAAATAGGTAATGCCTGAGTAGCGCCTTGATCAACCCAACGAGTCGGTATTTGTGTGTGGCGGGTAATACCTACTTTTAAGCCAGAGGTGTTAGCGAGATATACATAGTGCGGAATCATGCAGTTTTCTTCGCCCCACTGTGGCTCTCGGCAAGTACCTTGATCGTAGTGGCAGGTTTCTGGTTTCATAATACACATATCGCAACTAGCGAGCTTGCGCATGCATACAAAACAGTGACCTTGAGAATAGCTTTTTTTGGTTTTTTTACCGCAGTTAGAACATAAAATAGTGCCACTAAAGGTAAGCGTAAGCTCCTTACCTATAAATGCATTTAAGTCTACTAGGTGTTCACCTACAGGTAAGTGATATTGTACTGGTTCGGTTAAGCTCGATTTTAATTTACGCAGTGTGCCTTGCATCTTTACTTGGCCCCTAAAGATGTTAAAAAGAGGAGTCTAACATTTTTAAGCTATATTGGCTTTTTAAGAAGTGTAAATAGTCGGTGTAAGGCAGTGCTTTTGCGTATAAATAACCTTGGGCGCAATCAGCATTCATATCTTTGAGCAAGTGATGGATTTCTTGGGTTTCTACCCCCTCAATTGTTATTGATAAATTGAGGTTATGCGCCATATCAATGGCTGTTTGTACAATAACCTGGTGAGTAGGGTTATTAGGTAAATCAAAAACAAATGACTTATCTATTTTAAGTTCACTAAAGTGATAATTGACTAAGTAGCTAAGTGACGCATAGCCTGTCCCAAAGTCATCCAGTACTACTTTAATACCTAATGCGGTTAGCTCATCAACTAACTTTATAAGTGCATCCTGGCTATCTACGAAGGCCGATTCGGTTAGTTCAAATTTAAGTAACTGTGCCGGCACTTGGTATTTAATTAAAATATTTTCTACTTTTTCGGCTAAGTTATTTATAGTTAAGTTTTTAGCGCTTAAATTTACGCTAATTGTGTGCTCGTTATAGCCATTTTTTGTAAGCTTGACTATGTCTTTACAGGCTTGCTCTATTACCCACAGTGTTAGCTCGTTAATAATGCCTGTGTGCTCAGCAAGTATTATTAGTTCTTCAATTGATAAGTTGCTGTAAGCTGGGTCGGGCCAACGTAATAAAGCTTCAGCACCACTTACGTGGTTACTTAATAAGTTTATTTGAGGTTGGTAATAAAGTGCCAGTTGATTTGTTTTGATGGCTTGTTGCAGCTTAGCGGCTAGAGCAACGTCCATCATTAGATTATTACCGTTTGACGATGACCCAACTTGATTAACGCTACCTTTTGCTTTTTTAAGCGCTAAATAACCACGCTTTAACCAATATTCAAAGTCGTTACTCTTACCTGCACTACTAATACCTATACTGTAACTAAGCTGCAGGTTTAGCCCTTTAATTTCATATTGTTTTGGTAGGCTGCTAATTATTTTAGTCAGTAGTGCTTCTAGCATTTCTTGGTTTTGTGTTTTAGTAGAAATACAGGCAAATACGCCACTGCTTAAATCGGCTAAGCGTGGGCTGGTGTTTAAATCTGTTTCGAGGTTTGTAAATTCGCGTTCATGGCTGAGTTCTAATTCAAGCTCTTTGGCTACATGCTTTATAAGTGTGTAGCCCTGAGAAGAGGTAATAATAGTATTGAGCGAATTAAAGTGACGTATTTTTATTAAACATAAAGTTGTTGAGCGGTTTTGGCTTTGTAGCGCCATAAATGCTTGTTTTAGCTTGGAGCTATTAAGTAACTTTGTTTGTTGTGTGTGCGTGGCATGGTAAAGCGCACGTTCGCGCTGATACCTTACTCGGTCAGCTAACGCCATTGCCATTAAAATAACTTCGCACAAAATAGCCATTAAAAAGGCATGGCGGGAGGTAAAGCTATAAGCCAAAAAGCCAGTGAGCTCCATAGGCTGTATTACCGCACCAAATATCAGCGGTATCCACGAAAGTACATAAAACTTAGCCCACCTAAAGCCGCTACGTAGCTTGTTATAAATTAAAATAATACAAACAACGTATAAAAGTGCCATTACACAAAAAAACAACGGGGCTGCAATGTACTCAGGAATAAATAGACTAGCTATAGCCATTACTGACATAAACAAAAGCAGTTTTACGCTCATTTTGTATCGCCAGCAATTGTCCTTGTGATAGCGTAAAAACATAGTACAAAAGGCGAGAGTGAAAAATGATATTGCGTAGTTAAAAAATATGACTTTTTCGTGAATATATAACTGCCATTGCACTGGCCATAAATAAAATCCAAAACCAAGCACTGCACCCAATAAGGTTAACGCACTAATGATATAGCCAATATAAATTAAATAAACACGGTCTTTTATGCCAAAATAAAGCACCAAGTTATAAAGCGCAGCCATCAATAGCACGCCTACAAAAATACCCCAGATCCCAGTTTGAGAGCGCACTAAGTCAATAAACTCTTTATCACGATATAAGTTTACAGGTGTTTTACTTATGCCGACTGTGTCTATTTTCATTACTAGGCGTTGTGATGATTTTCTTTCTACTAAAAAACGAATATGCGGTACGCTGTATTCAAACAAAGAGAGGGCTTCTTCTTTATCGCCGAGTTTGTATGTTTCAATTAGTTTGTTGTTTTTATCGAGGCGATAAATCGTAAGGTGATCGACCATAGGGTTGTCAAAATGTGCCACAACATTTTGCTTGTTAAGGCTTTTATTTTCTAAATCAAGAAACAACCAATAGTTTTGCTGGCTAAAACTCCATGGAACATCTGAAAATGGTTGATGAGTAAGTAACTCAGGTTGGTTAATAATGGTATCGAATGTTTTAGTTTTGGTTTCGTCAATATAGTAGGCGTAATCGAGGTACATTGGAGCCGTTTTATCAATTGTATATCGTGTAGGCACGACAAGGTTTGATGCCAATGTACTGATTATAAAAAATATAAATATCAGTATGGCAACAGCAATTGCATGGTAACGTAAAGTTCTTAGTTCCAACGTTAATTTACTTTTAAAAAACCTTTTAATTAGTGTAGCACTAAAAAAGCGCAGATAAACTGCGCTTTTGTAGTTAAATTAACTGGTTATACCAATGAATAGGTATTACAGGCTATTGCTCGCGTGCAATAGCACGGTAAGCTATATCAGTACGATATTCCATACCATCCCAGCTAATTTGTTTAACAAGCTCATAGGCGCGCTGCTGCGCTTGCGTAACGGTGTTACCAAGTGCTGTTGCGCATAATACGCGACCGCCTGCGGTTACAACGTCATTGCCACTTTGTTTAGTGCCTGCATGAAACACTTTTTCACCCGCAGGGTAATCAACTTTTAGCCCCGAAATTGCATCACCTTTAGGGTAATCACCAGGGTAACCTTTAGCTGCAAGTACAACACCAACGGCTGCGCGTGGGTCAAACTTAATCGTTGTTTTATCAAGTTCTACACGGTTAGCAGCTTCAATCAATTCAACTAGGTCTGATTGTAGACGTAGCATCATTGGTTGAGTTTCAGGGTCGCCAAAGCGACAGTTGTACTCAATTACTTTAGGGGTACCTGTTTCGTCAATCATCAAACCTGCGTATAAAAAACCGGTGTACGGATGGCCTTCGCTTGCCATCCCTTCTACCGTAGGGTAGATCACTTCGTTCATAATACGCTGGTGGATTTCATCCGTAACAACTGGCGCTGGTGAATATGCACCCATGCCACCCGTATTAGGACCTGCATCACCATTATATGCACGTTTATGATCTTGGCTTGTTGCAAAAGGTAATACGTTTTTGCCATCAACCATTACAATGAAAGACGCTTCTTCACCGTCTAAAAATTCTTCAATAACAACACGGCTTCCCGCATCGCCAAAAGCATTACCTGCAAGCATATCGCGAATAGCATCTTCGGCATCGGCTTCCGTCATTGCTACAATTACGCCTTTACCCGCAGCTAAACCATCAGCTTTTACAACAATTGGGGCGCCTTTTTCTTTTAAATAAGCAAGGGCTGGGTCAATTTGTTCAAACGTTTGATAATCGCCTGATGGAATATTGTGGCGTGCTAAAAAATCTTTAGTAAACGATTTAGAGCCTTCAAGCTGGGCTGCGCCTGCCGTTGGGCCAAAAATAGCCATGTTATGTTCACGAAACTTATCAACAACACCCAGTACTAACGGTATTTCTGGACCTACAATAGTAAGCTCTACATTGTTTTGCTGTGCAAAACTAAGTAAACCCTCTAAGTCGTCAACGTTTATTGCTACGTTTTCAAGTTTTGGTTCAAGTGCAGTACCTGCATTACCAGGGGCTACAAATACAGTATTTACTTTGGTGTTTTGAGCGGCTTTAAACGCAAGTGCGTGTTCGCGGCCGCCGCTGCCAATGACTAAAACATTCATGGCGAAAATTCCTATTTAAAGCGGTTTCTTAAATTTCAGCGTCATGCGGTCGCTTTCACCAATGGCTTTATATTTGTCAGCATCTTGTTCGCCGAGTCTTAAGCTTGGTGGTAGCGTCCATACACCTTTAGGGTGATCGGCTGTATCTTTTGGATTTGTATTTATTTCACTGCTTGCTACTAATTCAAACCCAGCTTGTTTAGCAAGGTCTACTACGTAGCTCTGCTTCATATAACCTGATGTTTTTTGATCTTCGTCAGCACGCTCTTCAGCTAAACGGTGTTCAACTAAACCTAATGTACCACCTGGTTTAAGGGCTTTATAAAAAGCTTGGAATGCACTTAATGCACCGCTTTTATCTTTGCCCATATACCAGTTATGTACATTACGGAAAGTTAAAACCATATCGGCACTGCCAGCTGGCGCAATATCTAAATGTGTTACAGGTGCAAACTCAGTAATTTTAACGCTACTAAAGCGCTCATCTTCAGCTACTTTTTGTTTAAAGCCCGCAAGAGAGCGTTGGTAGTAGCCAACTGATGAATCAGCAGGAAAGTGCGCGGCATAATAAGTGCCTTGCTCTTTTAGTGCTGGCGCTAAAATTTCACTATACCAACCACCGCCTGGCGCAATTTCAACAACTGTCATAGTTGGTTTAAAGCCAAAAAATGCTAGTGTTTGAGCCGGGTGACGATATTCGTCACGAACGCTGTTTTTAGCGCTACGTTCGCTTGATTGAAGTGCATGCTCGAGGCTCGATTCGTGGTTATGGCTAAGCGCCATAGTCGATGTCATCGTTAGTGTGGCTACAAGTAGCGATTTTAGCGCAAATTTCATTGTTTGTTCCTTCACATTATAATTTTAAATAGGTTATTGAATAATCAGAATACGTGAATTTATAGCAAACAAAAAGGGTTAAACCAACGTTTAACCCTTCGTGTGATTAGTGGCGGAAATGGCGCATACCAGTAAGTACCATTGCCATGCCAGCTTCATCAGCAGCTGCAATCACTTCTTCATCACGCATTGAGCCACCTGGCTGAATTACCGCAGTAATACCAGCGGCTGCTGCTGCGTCAATTCCATCACGGAATGGGAAGAATGCATCAGACGCCATAACTGAACCTTTAACTTCAAGGTTTTCGTCTGCAGCTTTTATGCCTGCAATTTTAGCTGAGTATACGCGGCTCATTTGGCCTGCGCCTACACCAATGGTCATACCGTCACGGGCATAAACAATTGCGTTTGATTTAACAAACTTAGCTACTTTCCAGCAAAATAGTAAATCTTTAAGCTCTTGCTCTGTAGGTTGACGTTTAGAAACAACTTTTAAATCGCCTTGCGTTACCATGCCTAAATCGCGGTCTTGAACTAAAATACCGCCGTTAACGCGTTTAATATCTTGGCCAGCGGCTTTACCTGTCCACTGTCCACATTCTAATAAACGAACGTTCTTTTTAGCTTCAACAATTTTTGCAGCGTCGCTCGAAATACTAGGTGCGATAATTACTTCAACAAACTGACGGTCAACAATTGCTTGTGCCGTTGCTGCATCTAGCTCTCGGTTAAAGGCAATAATGCCACCAAATGCTGATGTAGGGTCTGTTTTAAAAGCGCGCTCGTATGCTTGTAGAATATTGTCCCCAATTGAAACACCACACGGGTTAGCATGTTTTACAATTACGCACGCAGGTACGTCAAATTCTTTAACACATTCAAGTGCTGCATCGGTATCTGCAATGTTGTTAAACGAAAGGGCCTTACCTTGCAATTGAGTTGCTGTTGCAACTGATGCTTCAGCAATGTCACTTTCAACATAAAAAGCAGCATCTTGATGTGAGTTTTCACCGTAACGCATATCTTGCTTTTTAGTGAACTGCATATTGATAGTACGTGGGAATTTAGTCTCTACAGCAGCTTCCTCGGTGTAATCAGGAACCATTTTACCGAAGTAGTTAGCAATCATGCCATCGTATGCGGCAGTGTGCTCGTAAGCTGCAATCGCTAAGTCAAAACGTGTTTTATATGTAGTAGAGCCATTATTGTTTTGCATTTCACTAATAACACGGTCGTAGTCACTCGCGTTTACCACGATTGTTACGTCTTTGTGGTTTTTAGCGGCTGCACGAACCATTGTAGGGCCGCCAATATCAATATTTTCAATAGCATCTTCAAGGCTGCAGTTTTCTTGAGCGACTGTATTCGCAAAGGGGTATAAGTTAACTACAACTATGTCGATAGCAGAAATGTTGTTATCTGCCATTACGCTTTCATCTTGTCCGCGACGGGCTAATATGCCGCCGTGAATTTTTGGGTGAAGAGTTTTTACGCGACCATCCATGATTTCAGGGTGGCCTGTGTGATCTGATACTTCAGTCACTTTTATGCCGTTATCAGCAAGTAGTTTACATGTGCCGCCAGTTGATAATATATCAACGCCTTGCGCTTCTAGTGCGCGGGCAAATTCAACAATACCGGTTTTATCAGACACACTTAATAGTGCGCGACGAATGGGACGATGAGTATCCATTGTAGTTTGATTTCCTCAGTTAATGAGCTAGCTTAGAAGCGGGCATTTTAACTGATTACAACTCAAAAAACGACTTATAAAGCGCCGATGAGGGTGAGCATTTTGCAACTCGGCTATTAAACTACGGGCATAAAAAAAGCACCCTAGGGTGCTTTTTTAATAATTAGCTGTGATAAATCACAGCCAGCATATTAGTTCATGCCGTATTTTTTAAGCTTTTTACGTAAAGTACCACGGTTGATACCTAGTAAAATTGCTGCACGAGTTTGGTTACCACGTGTATATGTCATCACTTCTTCAAGTAATGGCGCTTCTAGCTCTGAAAGAACAAGGTCGTAAACGTCTTGCACATCTTGACCGTTAAGCTGCTTTAAATAGTGGTGAACAGCTTTTTTTACTGCATCACGCAATGGCTGCGGTTTCTCGTGTGACTGAACATGAGGGTTAGTGATAAATGGAGAAGTCACGTTTTGTTCGAACATTATTAAGTCTCTTTCTTTCTTAGTTAGCTGCTAGTGTTTTAAAGTATTGCTCTAATGCGACGACCTGTGCTTGTGGGTTGTCGAGCGCATTAAATACTCGCCTAAACTGACCATCACTGTCATGGGTTTGCAAATACCAAGATACATGTTTGCGAGCAATTCGCGCTCCCATTGGCTCACCGTAAAACAGATGGAGGTTTGTTAAATGCTCCATTAAAATACTGCGCACCTCTGCAATAGCAGGCGGCTGTAAGTGTTCCCCAGTTCGCAAATAGTGGTCTATCTCCCTAAATATCCAAGGGCGACCTTGGGCGGCTCGGCCAATCATAATGGCATCTGCACCCGTATAGTCTAAAACCTGTTTTGCTTTTTCTGGTGATGTAATATCACCATTGGCAACAACAGGAATCGACACTGAACGTTTTATATCCCTAATCGTGGCGTACTCAGCATCACCTTTGTACATACATGCGCGCGTACGCCCATGTACAGCAAGTGATGCAATGCCATAACGTTCAGCTATTCTCGCAATCTCTACACCATTACGGTTATCCGGATCCCATCCTGTACGGATTTTAAGTGTCACAGGTATATCAACAGCATTAACGACTGCATCAATAATCTCTTCCACAAGTTCAGGAAACTGTAATAAGGCAGAGCCTGCGAGTTTCTTGTTCACTTTTTTTGCTGGGCACCCCATATTGATATCTATGATCTGTGCACCGTTAGCAACATTGAATTGTGCGGCCTGCGCCATAAGCTCAGGATCTGCTCCTGCAATTTGCACAGCGCGTATACCCGACTCACCGCTGTGATCCATACGGTTCATCGACTTTTCCGTTTTCCAAACCTTAGGATTAGACGATAGCATTTCAGACACAGCAAGCCCCGCGCCTAAACGACGGCAAAGTTGTCTAAATGGTCTGTCTGTAATGCCAGCCATTGGCGCGACAATTACATTATTCTCAAGTTGGTATTTACCGATACGCACTATATTCAATAGGCCTCTTTTCAAGGGGCGCTAAGTTTACGGTTTTTTTCACAAAAATCAAAGGCTATAAATTGAACAAAAGTAACTTTTTTTTGCCCTTTTCGTATTGACATTTGATAACCACATGACAAGTAGGTTGATTTGTTTGAAATTTATACAAGTTTTATTTTTTACACAATAATCAGAAAACTTTTAATATGTAAAAAAATAGTAAAGCCTGTTAAATACAGGCTTTACATGCAGGTTTTGAGTTAATGCTCTAAATTTGGTTATGCAGTTTATTACGCTTTTTTAGTGCCACTTACTCGAGTCCAATCACCTTCAACGGCAATATCATCTAGTTCAATAAACGGTGCATAAATATCAGCAACTGATTGTGCTTGTTCTTCTAAAATACCCGACATGGCAATTTTGCCGCCAGGCTTTAATAAACCTAAAATTACACTGTGCAATTCACGAAGTGGCTGGGCTAATATATTTGCCACTACTATGTCGGCGGTAAACTCAGGTTGGTTTTCTGGAAGGTATACTTCAAGTTTGTCTGCAACGCCATTGCGGTTAGCATTATCGAGGCTTGCCTCAAGCGCTTGAGGATCAATATCAATCCCAATCATGCGCTCTGCGCCTAGTTTTATAGCTGCAATACCTAAAATGCCTGAGCCACAACCAAAATCAACAACCGTTTTACCTGTTAGATCTTGGCTTTCTAACCACTTAAGACACAAGGCCGTTGTTGCATGTGTGCCCGTACCAAAAGCAAGGCCAGGGTCAAGCAGTACATTTACTGCATCAGGATCTGGAATGTCGCGCCAGCTTGGACAAATCCATAGTCTTTCACCAAATTGAATAGGGTGGAAGTTATCCATCCATTCACGTTCCCAGTCTTTATCCTCAAGCTGCTCTATTTTGTATACTAAATTGTCTTTTAGTTCATCATGGCGTTTCAATAACGCAACGACTGCATTCATATCGTGATTAGCTTCAAACAAGCCAATTACTGTTGTATCAGCCCAAAATACAACGGTGCCAATTTTGGGTTCGTAAATAGGGGTGTCTTTTGCGTCAATAAAGGTTACTGAAGCACTACCCGCTTCCATTAATAGGTCACTTACTGCATCTGCTGTTGCAGCATTGGCGTTAATACGAATTTGGATCCAAGCCATGATTATTTCCTTCAAATAGAAAAAAGGCCGCTATAGCGGCCTTTTTAGTTTATATAGTAGCGCTAAATTATTTAGCGTCTAAAAAGCTTTTCAGTAAATCTGAGCGAGAAGGGTGGCGTAATTTACGCAGCGCTTTCGCTTCTATTTGACGAATACGTTCACGTGTTACGTCAAACTGTTTACCTACTTCTTCTAAGGTGTGGTCGGTATTCATATCAATACCAAAACGCATACGTAGTACTTTAGCTTCACGGGCTGTTAGGCCTGCAAGTACATCGTTAGTTGCGCCACGAAGAGACTCCATTGTTGCCGAATCAATTGGCGAATCAATAGTTGTATCTTCGATAAAGTCACCTAAGTGAGAATCTTCATCATCACCGATTGGTGTTTCCATTGAAATTGGCTCTTTAGCAATCTTAAGTACCTTACGGATTTTATCCTCAGGCATCATCATGCGTTCTGCTAATTCTTCTGGATTTGGCTCACGACCCATTTCTTGTAACATTTGACGAGAAATACGGTTAAGTTTATTAATCGTTTCAATCATATGTACTGGAATACGGATTGTTCTTGCTTGGTCAGCAATAGAGCGAGTGATTGCTTGACGTATCCACCACGTAGCATAAGTAGAGAACTTATAACCACGGCGATATTCAAACTTATCAACTGCTTTCATCAGACCAATGTTACCTTCTTGAATTAAATCCAAGAATTGTAAGCCACGGTTTGTATATTTTTTAGCAATTGAGATTACAAGACGTAAGTTAGCTTCAACCATTTCTTTTTTCGCACGGCGTGCTTTCGCTTCACCAATGCTCATTCGACGGTTAATGTCTTTAATACGCTCAATGCTTAAACCTGTTGTTTGTTCAATAACAGATAGTTTATTAATGCTACGAATGATTTCTGGCTTAACTTCTTCAAGTTTAGCTGAGTATTTTTCGTTACCTGAAATTTCTAAATCAACCCACGAAGCGTCAGTTTCGTTATTAGCAAAATGCTTAACGAATGTTTTCTTCGGTAATTTAGCAATTTGTACAGCTTGTTTCATGATTAGACGTTCTTGAACGCGAACACGATCCATCATTTCACGCATGTTATTTACCATGCGGTCAAACTGTTTAGGTATTAATTTAAAGGTTCTGAAAAGCTCACCAATTTCAAAAATGGCGGCTTGTGATTCAGGATGCGAACGACCTTTAGCTTCAAACGTATCACGTGCTTTATTGTATAAATCACGTAAATTTTCAAAATGAATGCGCGCTTCTTCAGGATCTGGCCCTGTGTCTACTTCTTCTTCATCTTCGTCATCGCTATCAGCATCATCTTTGTCATCTTTATCGTCATCAAGTTGCTTAGCACTTAATTCTGAACCGATATTAGTTGCTGAAATTGGCGCTGTATCTTCATTAGGATCGATAAATCCAACGATGATATCGCTTAAACGCATTTCTTCAGCTTCAAACTTATCCCACTGCTCTAGCAGGTAAGTGATTGCTTCAGGGTACTCTGCAACAGAAATCTGTACTTGGTTAATGCCTTCTTCGATACGTTTAGCGATTACAATTTCGCCTTCACGTGTAAGAAGTTCAACAGTACCCATTTCACGCATGTACATGCGAACCGGATCCGTTGTACGGCCGATTTCTTTTTCTACAGTCGCAAGGGCTGCAGCGGCAGCTTCAGCTGCGTCTTCGTCTGTCGTTGTTTCTTGCATCATTAATTCATCAGCATCAGGCGCGTTTTCGCTAACCTTGATACCCATATCATTAATCATGCTTATGATATCTTCTACTTGATCTGAGTCTATAATGTCTTGTGGAAGGTGATCATTTACTTCTGCAAAAGTTAAGTAGCCTTGCTCTTTACCTTTTTGAATCAGAAGTTTTAATTGTGACTGAGGAGTTGGATCCATAGAGATTGTTTCTTCCACTCTGATAAGTTGATACAACAGGCGCCATCATGTAGTTTGCATTAAAGCCAACTAGAATAATGTGACGCAGTGAATAGCACAGTATAACAGTTTAAATCAATTTTGACTAGCTGTTAGTGGCTTTTAACGCTGTCATTAACAAATGACACTCAAGTCTTTCGTCGCTACTAAGGCCTTGAGTCTTGTCCTTTATTAATAGGGTCTCGAGTCGATAATTTAAACACTGATCTTCAATAAACTTGAAAGTATTTTTAAAAACCGTCTCTAAACGCTCTTCATTTATGTCGTGTTGCCACGTTGCAAGCTTGATTAAGGGCTCGTAATCTTCAGTTCCTCTAAAAAATTCGAGTAGTTGCGCTGTGGTAATGCTTTCTTTTTCTAAAGCTTGCTCTTGTAAGCGTAATAATAGCCCTATACCAGCAATATTCATTTGTGCGAGTTCAGGCAAATATGGCACATTTTTAGCCAAATTAGGATGTTGAATTAAAATACCAATCGCTTGACGCATTGGTGTTATTTTAAACTTACGTTCAATCGAATGCTGTTGCTTTGGCGTTTTTAAACGGTTATTTAATTGCTCACGTGTTCTTCCGATTAAACGCCCTAACTGTTCAAGAATGTTTTCTTGATAAAATTCACTTGGGATTTTTTCAATGAGTGGAAGTGCTGCACTGAGTAATTTAGCTTTTCCTGAGTCGAGTGTTAAATCAACTTCTTGGCTTAATTTATTAAACAATACTTTGGTAAAGTCATCTGCTTGGCTTAGGCGCAATTCGAATTGCTCCTTACCTTCTTTTTGTACAAGAGAGTCAGGGTCTTCGCCATCGGGTAAAAAAGTAAATTGCAGTGCTTTACCGTCATTTAAATAAGGAAGTGCGTTTTCAAGCGCCCTCCAAGCTGCATCACGGCCAGCTCTGTCGCCATCGTAACAACAGATTACTTTATCTGTTGTTCTAAACAGCGTATGCATGTGCTCGCTTGTTGTTGCGGTACCTAGCGATGCAACGGCATATTCAATCCCTTGCTCGGCTAGGGCAACAACATCCATGTAACCTTCAACAACCATTACATGCTCAAGCTTTTTATGGGCTTGCTTTGCTTCATAAAGTCCGTAAAGCTCAAAGCCTTTATGAAAAATTCGGGTCTCTGGCGAGTTTAAATATTTTGGCCCTTGGTCGGCTTGCATTACACGCCCACCAAATGCAATAACGCGTCCGCGTTTATCGCGAATAGGAAACATTAATCGGTCGCGGAAAAAATCAAATTGTCTGCCTGGTGTTTTTTCTGAAGCTAGCTTTAATTCAACTAATTGCTCTTTTTGTTCTTTATTGCGGCCAAGCTGAAGACATAATCCATCCCATTCGCTGGGAGCGTAGCCAATCATAAACTTTTTAACTGTTTCACCACTTAAACCACGGCCTTTTACATATTCAATAACGGCGGCAGAATTACTGTGGTGTTTTAATTGGTGCTGATAAAAGCGCGCAGTATGAAGCATTAAATCGTAATCAGAGCGCTTTTGCGCAGCAGTACGTTCTGGTGCTGAGTTTGTGCCTTGTTCTCGAGGTACTTCTAAGTTAAGCATGCTTGCTATTTCTTCAATAGCATCTACAAACTCAAGCTTTTCATACTCCATTACAAACGAAATAGCATTACCATTAGCGCCACAACCAAAGCAATGATAAAACTGTTTGTCTTGCGATACCGTAAATGAGGGCGATTTTTCGTTATGGAATGGGCAACAAGCTTGATAATCCTTACCTGCTTTTTTTAGACCTACTTTTGAGTCTATCAGGTCGACAATATCGGTTCTGGCAAGTAAATCGTCTATAAAGTTACGTGGGATCTTTCCAGCCATTAGTAAAATACAGTCCTGAAATAATAAGAAGAATAACGAATATGAAATTTACTTTTTTATACTTGCTTGATGCAAAGTATAGCGTGCTTTAACTTACCAAAATGATAGCAAAATAAATAGGGAAGCTATAAAAAATTTCATTTTAAAGTAACCTAGTAGGTGTACTTTTTATTAAAGTTAAAAACAAAGAAACCGAGCGCAAGGCTCGGTTCACTTCAATCATACTTTAATGTATGTGGGAGTATTAGGCAGTTAATCGTTGCTTAATTAAACCAGAGATTTTGCCCATATCGGCACGACCTTCGGCTTTGCTTTTGATTATACCCATTACTTTACCCATGTCTTGCATACCTGCTGCGTTAGTATCAGCAATAGCCGCATCAATGAGAGCAATGATTTCTTCTTCACTCAATTTTTGAGGTAAGAAAGTTTCAAGTGCTACTATTTCATTGGCTTCAATATCAGCTAAATCATCACGCCCAGCATCTTTGTACTGAGTGTAAGAGTCACGACGTTGTTTAACAAGCTTCACTATAACGGAGGTAATACCTGCGTCGTCTAGTTCTATGCGCTCGTCAATTTCACGTTGCTTGATTGCAGCAAGTACCATACGAATAGGGTTAAGACGTAATTTGTCTTTAGCTCTCATCGCATCTTTTTGCGCATCTTTTAGCGTTATTAAAAGGCTCATTTATACAAGACCTAATATATTAGTATAATTTAACGCGACGTGCGTTATCACGAGAAAGTTTTTTCATGTGACGTTTTACTGCAGCAGCTTTTTTACGCTTACGCTCAGCTGTTGGTTTTTCATAGTGCTCGCGACGACGAACTTCTGAAAGGATTCCTGCTTTTTCACATGAACGCTTGAAGCGACGAAGTGCTACGTCAAACGGTTCGTTCTCTCTTACTTTAATTACTGGCATTAAAAATTCACCTACCTAAATTATGAGCGTTGCTCAAGTTGATCAAACATTGATCAAGTGGTTCAAAAATGGTGCGGTATTGTAATCCGAAGCAACACCACATGTAAAGGACAATATTAACAGAAACGCATCATGTAAAACAGTATTAATTTGCTTGGCGCTGGTAGAGTTTGCAAAACACTTGGCCTGCCTTTTTTTCTTTAATTAACAACCAGTTGCTCGGGTTCTTGAAGGTGGTTAACTCTGTTTCTACTTCAACATAAATTAATGCATCATCGCTTAACCATTGGTTTTTTTCTAATAAATCGCAGGTTGTTTGCGCTAAATCTTTACGAAATGGTGGGTCAACAAATACAAGATTAAACGCTTCGTTTGTGTTTTTTTGCTCTAAAAAGGAGAGTGAATTAGTATGTTTAACGTATGCGTTGTCGAGCTTTAAAGTGCTAATGTTTTGTTCTAATTGCTTGGCAGCTGACGAGTCGAGCTCGATAAATGTGGCGTTTTTTGCAAATCGAGATAGCGCTTCAAATCCTAACCCACCAGAACCTGCAAAACAATCAAGTACATTTGTGTCACGCGTATCTTGCATTAGCCAATTAAATACAGTTTCTTTAATTCGATCGGTAGTAGGTCTTAAGCCTTCTACATTTTTAACAGGGAGTTTTCGGCCTCGAAATTGGCCACTAATCACTCTAATAAAGCCATCACTGGGCTTGTTAGTAGCTTTATTTTGCGTTGTTTTTTTTCTCATTTAGCTCACTAAAAAATGGTATATGGTATCTAGCTCAGATAATATTATGGGTGATTACGTGTAGCTTCATTTTTCAACCGTATTAAAAGTGTTACTATTGAACACTTACGTTTTGAATGGTTGTATTTATTAGCAACTATTGCTGGGCATTGCCAAGCTATTTCAAATTTTAGTTTATCAGATTTTTATAAGTGGTTATTAGCAAGTATGACAAAAAAAAGTAAATTCATGTCGTGGCTCGGTTTTGGCAAGTCAGATAAAAAAGAAGCAGAGCAAAAAGCAGCCGCTGATAAACAACAAGCATTAGCGCAAGAAGAAGCGCAGAAGCTAGAGCAAGAAAAGCTTGCGCAGCAGGCTGAAACTGAACGTTTAAAAGCAGAGGCCGAAACAGAGCGCTTAGAGCAGGAGCGTATTGCTGCTGAACAAATTGAAGCTAAACGTTTAGAGCAAGAAAAGCTAGCACAGGAGCAAGCTGAAGCTGAACGTCTAAAAGCAGAAGCCGAAACAGAGCGCTTAGAGCAGGAGCGTATTGCTGCTGAAAAAATTGAAGCTAAACGTTTAGAGCAAGAAAAGCTAGCACAGGAGCAAGCTGAAGCTGAACGTTTAAAAGCAGAGGCTGAAACAGAGCGCTTAGAGCAGGAGCGTATTGCTTCTGAACAAATTGAAGCAAAACGTTTAGAGCAAGAGCGTGCTGAAAACGCAGAAAAGATTGCAATTGAGCAGGCCAATGCTGAATTACTTGCAAAACAACAAGCTGATGCAGAAGCGCAAAGACAAGAACATGCACAACGTTTAGCCGATCAAGAAACGCAGATGCTGTTAGAGCAAGAGCGATTGGCTGCAGAAAAGGTAGAGGCTGAGCGACTAGAGCAAATACGCCTTGAAAAAAAGGATGAAGCTGTAAAGGCTGAAAAGCTTGCAATAGAGCAAGCGAATGCTGAGTTATTAGCAAAAGAACAAGCAGATGCTGAAGCACAAAGACAAGAGCAAGCAAAACGTTTAGCAGAACAAGAAGCGCAAATGCGTTTAGAGCAAGAACGTATTGCTGCTGACAAAGTTGAAAATGAACGTTTAGAACAAGAACGTATTGCGGCTGAAAAAGCAGAAAACGAGCGTTTAGAGCAAGAGCGCATTGCGGCTGAAAAAGCAGAAAACGAGCGTTTAGAACAAGAGCGCATTGCAGCTGAAAAAGCAGAAAATGAACGTTTAGAGCAAGAACGCATTGCTTTAGAAAAAGCAGAAAATGAGCGTTTAGAGCAAGAGCGCATTGCTTTAGAAAAAGCAGAAAAAGAACGCTTAGAGCAAGAACGCATTGCTGCTGAAAAAGCAGAAAATGAGCTTTTAGAACAAGAACGTATCACAGCAGAACTTGCAATTGAAGAAGCTAAAAAAGCAGAAAAGCCGAAAAAAGAAGGGTTTTTCTCTCGCCTTAAAAAGGGCTTGTTAAAAACTCGCGTTAATATAGGTTCTGGCTTTGCATCTATTTTTAGTGGTAAAAAAATAGATGACGAATTATTTGAAGATCTTGAAACACAGCTGCTTACCGCCGATTTAGGCGTTGATACCACCATGAAGTTGATTGATAGCTTAACTGATGCTGCAAACCGTAAGCAGTTAAAAGATGGTGATGCGCTTTATGAGTTAATGAAACAAGAAATGGCGGCGATGCTAAAAACGGCTGAACAGCCTTTAGTAATTACCAAAGATAAAAAGCCATTTGTTATTTTAATGGTGGGCGTAAATGGCGTTGGTAAAACAACGACTATTGGTAAGATGGCTAAGCAATTTCAAAGCGAAGGTAAGTCGGTTATGCTGGCTGCTGGCGATACGTTTAGAGCGGCTGCTGTTGAGCAACTTCAGGTTTGGGGTGAACGTAACAGCATTCCTGTTATTGCACAGCATACGGGTGCAGATAGTGCATCGGTTGTTTTTGATGCATTCCAAGCTGCAAAAGCACGTAATATAGATGTGTTAATTGCAGATACAGCGGGTCGCTTGCAAAATAAAGATAACTTAATGCAGGAGCTTGAAAAAATAGCTCGTGTTATGAAAAAAATTGATCCTGATGCGCCGCACGAAGTGATGCTAACCATTGATGCTGGCACAGGTCAAAATGCAATTAGCCAAGTGAACTTATTTAATCAATGCGTTGGTTTAACTGGTATTACGCTTTCAAAACTTGATGGAACTGCAAAGGGTGGTGTTATTTTTGCGGTTGCAGATAAGTTTAATATTCCAATTCGTTACATTGGTGTTGGTGAAGGTATTGATGATTTACGCGCTTTTAAAAGCGATGACTTTATTGATGCGTTATTTAGCCAAGATGAGGACGACGTTTAATTTACCAAAAGAGGGAGCTTGCTCCCTTTTTAATTGCGAGGAATACCAATTTTATTAGTAAACTAATTGAATTGGCATAATAAAAAGATGATAAATTTTCAGCAAGTAAGTAAGACTTATCCTGGAGGGCACCGCGCCCTCGAAAAAGTTAATTTTCATGTTAAACCGGGTGAACTTGCCTTTTTAACCGGCCACAGTGGTGCGGGTAAAAGTACGTTGCTTAAGTTAATTAGCTTAATGGAACGCCCATCGGCAGGCAGTGTATTTATCAACGGTGTTGATTTAAATAAAGTAAACTCGCGTCAAATTCCTTATGCTCGCCGTGATATAGGTATTATTTTTCAAAACCACCGTTTACTAGAGCGCTATACCATTTTTGATAACGTGGCACTGCCTCTTATTATTGAGGGTACTCACCATAAGCAAATAGCTAAACGTGTTCATGGTGCGCTTGATAAAGTAGGCCTGATAGACAAAATAAAATGTCATCCGTCTATGCTCTCTGGAGGCGAGCAGCAACGTGTTGGTATTGCCAGAGCAATTGTAAACTCTCCGCCAATTTTGTTAGCCGATGAGCCTACAGGTAACCTAGACCCTGAGCTTTCAATGGAAATCCTAAAGCTGTTTGAGGACTTTAATAAACACGGCACCACTGTTCTTATAGCGACGCATGACTTAGGTTTGGTTGCACGTATGAAGTACCGCAGTCTAACCTTAAAAGATGGCCGCATGCTTCAAGATCCGCTCGCTGAGGGAGCACTATGAGTTTACTTTTTAAAAGTCGTCAAAATAGTAACGACAAGCAAAAAAAATCAGTATTAGCTGGCGGTTATTTTTTCATTATTAATATTTTTCGCCAAGGTGTTCATAGCTTAGGTGAAATGTGGCGTACGCCGCTTGCATCTATGATGACTATTGCTGTACTTGGTTTGAGCCTAACGTTACCTGCAACACTTTATCTTGTTGTTAAAAACGTCCAGCAAGTCAGTAGTGGTTTTGAAGAAGCGAGTGAAATATCGTTGTTTGTAAAAGAAAGTATGAACGAGCAAGAAACGCAAACATTAGTAAAGCGTTTAGCACTTTATCCAGAAGTGGAAAGCGTTGAATTTATATCAAAGCAAAAAGCACTAACAGAATTTAAAGACGTATCTGGCTTTGGGCAAGCTTTAGAGTACTTAGATAAAAACCCATTACCTGATGTGGTACTTGTTACTCCTACAAAACGTCACAGACACCCAAATGCGGCTAAAGTACTGCTAACTAAATTAGAAAATGAACGTGAAGTTGATTTTGGTAAGCTCGATATAGCGTGGCTAGAGCGTTTAAATGCATTACTAGATTTACTGAAAGAAAGTGTAATAACCATCGCATTATTACTGCTTACCTCAGTGACGCTTATTATTGGTAACACCATCCGTTTGTCGATCATGGATAAAAAAGAAGAAATACAAGTAATGAAGCTAGTCGGCGCAACTAACACCTTTATACATGCCCCATTTTTGTGGACCGGTATTTGGTATGGTGTAATAGGTGGTTTATTTGCCTTTATATGCGTAGGACTAATGATGTGGTGGCTTTCAAGCGCTGTGAGCAGTGTAGCGGGGGTGTATCAAACAAGCTTCTCGTTAATTGGATTATCGCTTAATGAGCTCGGCTTTTTAGTGTTGCTTGCAACAAGCTTAGGATTTGTGGGCTCGTACCTTTCTGTAAATCGATATATTAAAGAAATAGAACCCGATAAAGTATAAAAAATCCTGCAAACTATAAGTGAACCAACCCAGCTTGATATGCGTATCGTATCGGACTGGGTTGTACCTCCTGTTATTAAAACTGTCATATTTATGTACTATCCTCCCATGAAGTAATGAGTTGTAAATAAGGTGATGCAGCGAGGTTAACCTGCTGCAGCCCCTCAATTCATCACTTATTCAGTCGCTTGTAGTAGACTAAACACATACTAAAAACTGCTTGATTTATACTTTAAAAAAGTTTTAAATTGGGGTTAGCACTCTTAAAGAAAGAGTGCTAAGATAGTTTCAAATGTTTATCACCGAGGTGAAAAATGAGTAAAGATTTATACGCAATGGCACTTACAGTCGGACAACAAAGCGCAAGCATGGACGGTTACCTTCAAGCGGTAAGCACTATTCCTATGCTTAAAGTTGAACAAGAGCAAGAACTTGCTAAAAAGCTTCAGGAAGAAGGTGATCTTAGTGCTGCCAAGCAACTCATTATGTCGCATTTACGCTTTGTAGCACATATTGCTAAAGGCTACTCGGGATACGGCTTACCACAAGCTGACCTTATTCAAGAAGGTAATATAGGCCTGATGAAAGCGGTTAAACGTTTTGACCCTACAGTGGGTGTACGTTTAGTATCGTTTGCAGTGCATTGGATTAAAGCCGAAATTCATGAGTTTGTGCTTAAAAATTGGCGCATAGTTAAAGTTGCAACCACTAAAGCGCAACGTAAATTGTTTTTTAATCTTCGTAAAAACAAAAAGCGTTTAGGTTGGTTTAATCAAGCTGAGGTTAGTACCGTTGCTAGCGAGCTAGGTGTGAGTGAAAAAGAAGTACGTGAAATGGAATCGCGCATGAGCGGCCAAGACATGGGCTTTGACCTAACGGGCGACGATAACGACGACGCACCGACAAGCACGTACTCTCCAGTACAATATTTAACAGATGGCGCAGCTGATTTAGCTGACGACGTTGAACAAGAGCAGTGGAAAGAGCAAGCGCATACTCGTTTATTTAGCGCACTTAAAACACTAGACGAACGTTCACAAGATATTGTTAGCGCACGTTGGTTGTCGGATGATAAAGCGACTCTTCAAGAGCTTGCACAAAAGTACAGTGTATCTGCTGAACGTGTTCGCCAGCTTGAAAAAACAGCGATGAAAAAGTTACAAAGTGCTATGAGCTAATATTGCTTAAGCAGCAAATTTAAAAAGCCCTGTATGAAAATACGGGGCTTTTTGCTTTCGCGTAAGTTGGTTTGAGCGAAGCGAAACCCAACGATAAAATATCCTATCAAGTAATACCGATGCGCTGCATATTGAATGGTTAGTTTATCATTTGGATATAGCATTATTTAAAGCTTATATCATCTAGCACTAATCCCTTTACCCTCAGCCTGCGCCAACTGAATGTATTTACGCTCAACCAGCTGCGAAACCGGCACGAGTTCAAAGCCTTGATCTATTAACTGGGGTAACGCTTCACGCAAGAAATCAATTGTTTCTGGATAGGGGTGAGCAATTGCAATGGCAAAGCTATGGGTAGTGGCTAGTTGTTTTAATTCTTCAAGTCTTAGCTGGAGTTGTTCTGGTGTAGTTATATTGTCTAAGAACACTTGGCGACTAATATTGGCAACACCTAAAAAGTTAGCAGCATTTTGTGCTTGGCTTAAATCGGTTGTGCGGCTATCTAAAAAATATAAATGGCGCTTTTTAAGTACTTCCATTGTCCACTTCATAGCTTGGCTTTGCTGCGTAAGCGCTGAGCCCATGTGGTTATTAACGCCTTTAACTTGCGGTAAACTAGCGAGAGCTGTTCCGAGAGTTTGCTGAAGCTGCTCTTTATTCATATTTAAAGTAAGCGCGCCAGGTCCGAGTTCTTTACCGTTAAGTGCCTGCATAGGTACATGAAGTAATAACTCTTTGTTTGATTGACTAGCAAGCGTTGCAAAAATTTGCGAATAAGGGGTATGGGGCAAAATTGAATACGACAATTGCCCTGGTAAGGAAAGGAATTCTAAGTCCCGTTGATGATAGCCTATATCGTCTATCACTATTGCTATTTGTTTGGCGCTAATTGTTGCTGAGCTAAAACAAATAGCTAATATTAGCCATTTTATTATTTTCACGTTTATAGTTTTTATTATCTTTTTAGCTTTGTTTAACAGCTTATACAAGTTACTGCATGCTGAGTAATTGTTTTGCTTTAACTAACTGTAAGTCGGCTAAGTTACCAGTAAGTAATTGCGCGTTACTGTTAGTGTGTTCATTTTTTATTATAACGGCTTTATTACTTTGTGAAAGGTTTGTTTGATTAACCGCCACATCTGGGGTTATTCCTATTCCATCAATCGATTTACCTAGCGGCGTAAAGTATTTAGCTGTGGTGAGCTTTAATGCAGTGTTGCCGTCACCTAGAGGAATGAGCGATTGTACAGAACCCTTCCCAAAAGATTGACTGCCAACAACGGTTGCTCGTTTATTATCTTTTAGCGCTGCTGCAAGTATTTCGGCTGCAGAGGCTGAGTTTTCGTTTATAAGCACAACAATGGGGGCATTTTTTAGAATGTCTCCACGCTTTGCATAAAATGCTTGGTTGGCATCGTAAAAACGTCCTTTAGTCGTCACTATAGTACCACTTTGTAAAAATAGGTCTGATACCGCTACTGCGCTTTGTAATGTACCCCCTGGGTTATCACGTAAATCAATTACTAAGCCTTTAAGTGGGTAACCAAAGTGGCTTTGCAGGGCAGCAACTTGCAGAGCAACCTCATGTAATGTGTGGTTAGAGAAGTTATTGATAGCTATATAACCAGTACCAAAATCTAGAAGTTCGCTTGTTACGCTTTCGAGGTTTATTTGGCGGCGTGCTACATGAAACGTGAGTGGGTTTTTATTGTTATCACGACTTATAATTAGGTCTATATTTGAAAATTTACTGTCTCTTATTAGTGTTGCTACTTCATCGATTGTAAGGTTTTGGGCTGCTTGGTTGTTTACACTTACAATAATATCGCCTGGCAAAATACCCGCTGCTTTTGCGGGGGAGTTATTAACCACATTAACAATAGTCATATTCTCGTCGATATTTTTAACCTCAATACCGATACCGGTGTAACGTCCATTTGTGTTATCAAATAATGAGGTTAGTTCGTGCTCATTTAAGTACTTAGAGTAAGAGTCGAGCTTTGAATATAAACGCTCAAACTGTTGGCTATTATATTTAATGTGGTGGCTATTTTGTAAGGTGAGATCTTCAACATAGTAGGCATGAATGTTAAAGAGTATTTCGTCTATTTGTTGTCTTTTAAGATCTTTAATCGAGCTTGCTAGTGCGTTACTAGAAAAAGCGATTAAGGTTAGTAATACAAGCAAATACAGACTTATATAAAAGCCTGTATTTTTTTGATCAATGGTAATTACTACAGTTTTTTTAGTTGTCATCAGCTGCTCCAGAGCGGTGCAGCGATTTATTTAATTAAATGCGTTTGCACCATTTTACAGGATTTACTGCGCGTCCTTTGTGGCGTATTTCAAAGTATAGACCAGAACTAGCTTGTCCGCCGCTTTGGCCAACTAAAGCAAGGATTTCGCCTTCGCGTACCATGTCGCCTACATCTCTTAGCAGTGTTTGGGCATGACCATATAGGCTCATAAAACCTTCACCATGGTCTACAACAATTACCCAACCATAGCCCTTTAGCCAATCGGCAAATACAACTTGGCCGTTATGTACACTATTAATATTAGTGCCTTCTTTTGCACCAATTAATACGCCTTTCCAATCAATACCACCATGTTTACGTTGGCCGAATGTGTGCTCTAACTTGCCTTTGCTCGGCCAGTCTAATTTGCCTTTGTTTTTATTTAGGCCCAGTAATTCAATTTTCTGTGTTTTTTCTTTTTCGAGCTCTTCAATTGTTGCTACCAAAGTTTGTTGGTTTTCTTTTAAATAGTTTATTGAACTTTTGGTGCTGTTGAGCTGAGCTTGTAAATTTTTAAGATTAGCTTGGCGTTCACTTTGTGCATTAAGCAATGCAGTTTGACGTCTTTTTTGCTCATCAAATAAAAGCGCTAGTTTTTCTTGTGTTTTAACAAGCTCTTTTTGGTTTTGTACTATTTGCTTTTGAAGGTCTTTTAGATCTTCAATTTGTTCAATACGGGCTTTATTTAAGTAGTTGTAATAACTAAGTGTGCGCTCAAATTTTGCAGTGTCTTCTTGATTTAACAGCATTTTAGAGTAGTCGTCGCCACCGGCCATATAGGCGCTTTTAAGTTGCGCGGCTAAAATTTTCTGAAATTGAGTGTGCTTTTTATCGAGCTCATCGGCTTTATTTTGTAGCTCTTTTTGCTGTGTTTTAGTTTCTTTTACTGATTGCTCTGCCATGTTAAGTGCTTTAGCATTTTTAGCTATATCGAGTTCATGGCTTTTTAGGTTTTTTTGTAGCGACGCTATTTTTTTTCTTTGGGTGTTATACTCAGCTTGGCTTTGCTCAAGTGCATTTTGAACTTCTGATAAGTCTTTTTTAGTACGATCCTCATTAGCAACTGCAGATGCAGTCACTAATGAAGTTAGTATTAAACCGCACTTAATTAACCGGTTAATACGTCTATTCATGTGTCATTTCAACATCATGATAGGCGTACCAGTCATTTCGCTTGGTTGCTCCATGCCCATTAAGTGAAGCATTGTAGGGGCTACATCGCTTAATGCCTTACCTTGCATAGGCTCTGCATCGCGACCAACATAAATAAAATGTACAGGTTCACTAGTGTGAGCAGTATGCGCTTGGCCTGTTTTAAGATCAGCCATTTGCTCAGCATTACCATGATCGGCTGTTATTAGTGCTTCACCACCAAACTCTTCAAGTGCATCAACAACACGGCCGATACAGCTATCTACAGCTTCACAAGCTTTAACAGCAGCTTCAAATACACCTGAGTGACCAACCATATCGCCGTTAGGGTAGTTACAAATAATAGCATCGTATTTACCGCTTTTAATTGCTGCTACTAGCTTGTCGGTTAGCATTTCTGAGTTCATTTCAGGTTGTAAGTCATAGGTTGCAACTTGCGGCGAAGGAATTAGCTCGCGTGTTTCGCCTTTAAATTCACTTTCGCGCCCGCCACTAAAGAAAAACGTAACGTGTGCGTACTTTTCGGTTTCTGAAATGCGAAGCTGTGTTTTGTTATTTTTTTCAAACCACTCACCAAGTACGTTTACTAACGGTGTTGAACCAAAGGCAATAGGTGCATCTATATCGGCTGCATACTCTGTCATCATTACAAATGCACTAAGCTCTGGCGTTCTTTTTCTTGCGAATCCATCAAAATCAGGCTCAACAAAAGCGCGAGTAATTTCGCGGGCTCTATCTGCTCTAAAGTTGGCAAAAATTAGAGTGTCGCCATCGTTTATTGAAGCAGGAGCGGCGCCTGTTGGTGTAATGGTTGTAGCGGCCACAAATTCGTCGTTTTCGTCGCGTTCGTACGCTGCATTAAGTGCCTCTACGCCGTTATCAAAATTAAAGTCACCTTCAGCTAATGCAATTACGTTGTACGCTTTTTCTACGCGGTTCCAACGGTTGTCTCTGTCCATTGCGTAGTAGCGGCCAATAAGTGACGCCAAACGACCGCATTTAAGTTCGCTAAATAACGCTTCAATACGTTCGATTGACGCTTTAGCACTACGTGGAGGTGTATCGCGGCCATCTAAAAAGCCATGAAAGTAAACTTCTTTAGCGCCACGTTTTGCAGCAAGTTTTATGCTAGCAACTATGTGGTCTTCATGGCTATGCACACCACCTGGGCTTAAAAGACCCATTATGTGAACTGCTTTTCCTGCACTTACCGCTTTATCTATGTTTTCAACTAAGGCTGGGGTTGAATCAAATTCGCCATCGTTAATTGCTTTAGTGATACGGGTAAAATCTTGATAAACAATGCGACCAGCCCCCAAGTTCACATGGCCAACTTCTGAGTTACCCATTTGACCATCAGGAAGACCAACATCTAAACCCGAAGCTGATATTAATGTGTGTGGCCGTGTGGCCCATAAATTGTCTAATACCGGTGTGTTAGCTGCAAGAATAGCATTACTTTGCGTATCTTCGCGGTATCCCCAACCGTCTAAAATCATTAATACCAGTGGTTTTTTATGCTCTGTCATAATAGCTCCTGAAAATTAGTATCTGTTGATGGATACTGTGCACCTAAAAGGTTTATTAGCGTGGTTTTAGCATACCGTGTTTTTAAGCTAGGATCAGCATTGAAAACAAGATATTAAATTTTTTCACTTATACCTCATTGACTAACCTGAACTCTGCTTGAGATAGATTTATTATCAAGAGTTCTTGTTAACTATATATGGGGGGCTTTATCGTTTTTTAAACGTCTCTAAGTGCTCCTAAACTCGCATTTTAGGTTGGTTTGGGTATACTTGCGTGGCTAAAGTACAAAATCCTTAAAATATTAGGGCGTGTTGCACTTTGGTGGTTGAATTTGCAGCAGTATGTTTGGTTTTTAGGCAAGGCAGAGCCTATGAAGTGTGGTTACTCCCCATAAATAGGCGATAACGTAGCATAAATACCAAACATACGCTGCCCGTTGGGTTCTTTCTAGGGACTATTACCTCTTTGTTGCTCGGTTTTTACTTAGCCCACTAGGTTACAAATCTCGCGCCGCGATTTAATCGCCCCTAGATTGAACAAATTTCAATCCACAAAGGCCAACACGCCCTAGGTTTAAAACATAATTTCATAGTGGAAGTAGAATGGATCAATATATTGAATTTATTACAAATCATCCCATTTTAAGCCTTGCTTGGGTTGGTATTGTTTTCCTTATTGTTAGTGGCTGGATAAAGAGTAAGCTTTCAGCTGTTCGTCAAATAAATCCTCAGCAGCTTACGTTACTTATTAACCGTGATGACGGTCAAGTAATCGATATACGTGCGCAAAAAGAGTTTAATGCAGGGCGTATTTCTGGTGCTGAGCACTTAAGCCCAGAGAATGCGAAAAAATCTGACTTTTCAAGCCTTGAAAAGTACAAGACTAAACCCATTATAGTTGTATGTACTACAGGTATGACTGCCCAAGGTACTGCAGCCGCTATGAGTAAAGCTGGTTTTGAACGAGTTTACTTATTAGCAGGTGGCATGGGTGCGTGGCAATCTGCCAGCTTACCAACTACAACAGGTCGCTAATCAGTTTAGCTAGGCCGATAGAGGATTTATTATGAGTAATGTTGTTTTATACACCAAGGCGTATTGTCCATTTTGTCAGCGTGCTCTTTCGCTTTTAAACAGCAAAGGCGTTGAATACACAAATTATGATATTGGTGTACAGCCTGAGCTACGCGATGAAATGATTGCCAAAGCAGGTGGTGCAAGCACAGTACCGCAAATTTTTATTAATGATGAACATATCGGTGGCTGCGACGACATGATGGCTATTGAAGCGCAAGGTAAACTTGACGCTAAGCTAAACGCTTAATTTAATTATAATAACGAACAAGTTAGGAATAACAATGAACGAAGAAAATCAAAACGTAGCAGCTGCACAAGACGGCGCACAATTTACTATTCAACGTATTTACACTAAAGACGTATCGTTTGAAACGCCAAACTCTCCGGCCATTTTTCAAAAAGAATGGACGCCAGAAGTTAAGCTAGACCTAGATACACGCTCTAATAAACTAGACGAAGGTGTATTTGAAGTTGTTTTAGCGCTAACTGTAACCGCTTCTCTTGGTGAAGAAACTGCGTTCTTATGTGAAATTCAACAAGCAGGTATTTTTACTATTGCTGAAGTTGAAGAAGTGCAACTTGCGCACATGCTAGGTGCATTTTGTCCTAACGTGTTGTTCCCATATGCACGTGAAGCTGTTTCAAACCTTGTTAACCGTGGTACTTTCCCACAGCTTAACCTTGCGCCAGTTAATTTTGATGCGTTATTTTCACAATACATGCAACAACGTACTGCGCAAGCTGACCAGGCTTCAGCAGACGCATAACTTATGAGTACAGCAACTACAGCTGTTACTGTATTAGGGGCGGGGTCTTACGGCACCGCCCTTGCTATTTGTTTAGCCCGAAATGGTCACCACGTGACACTTTGGGGAAGAAATAGCGACGACGTTGCCACGCTTGCAGCTGAGCGGAAAAATCAACGTTACTTACCTGATGCTCCTTTTCCAGATACTCTTACTCTTGAAGCTAACTTACAACATGCCGTTGCTAGCAGCGCTATTGTACTTGTTGTTGTGCCAAGTCATGCTTTTGGCGACACACTTGCCCAGATAAAACCTGCATTGCAAGACGGTGCCAAAGTAGCGTGGGCAACTAAAGGGCTTGAGCCTAATACTGGACGTTTGTTACAAGAAGTGGCTTTGCAAGAATTGGGTGATGATATTCCACTTGCGGTACTGTCGGGTCCTACGTTTGCAAAAGAAATGGCGATGGGTTCACCTACAGCTATTTCAGTGTCTTCTACGTCACCTGAATTTGCTCAGCAGCTTGCTGATTTACTTCATTGTGGTCGCTCATTCCGTGTGTATAACAATGATGATTTTATTGGTATACAACTCGGTGGTGCGGTTAAGAATGTAATTGCCATTGGTGCCGGTATTTCGGACGGTGTTGGTTTTGGCGCTAATGCGCGTACCGCACTTATCACCCGAGGCCTTGCAGAGCTTACTCGTTTAGGTTGCGCTCTTGGTGCTAAGCCAGAAACCTTCATGGGGATGGCAGGCCTTGGCGATTTAATACTAACGTGTACAGATAACCAATCACGTAATCGTCGATTTGGTTTAGCGTTAGGTAAAGGCGAAAGCGTTGATGCTGCTATTGAATCAATTGGTCAAGTAGTTGAAGGCTTTAGAAATACCAAAGAAGTGTATTTATTAGCGCAGCGTAGCGGTGTAGAAATGCCGATTACCGAGCAAATTTATAAAGTGCTTTATGAAAATAAAGATATGAAAGAAGCTGCAATGGCGCTATTAGGCCGAGAGCAACGTTCTGAATAATTTTATAAGGGTTTATAAAACTAAAAAACCGACATTATGTCGGTTTTTTGTTGTTTAGCTCAAAGCTATTTACTGCGCGTTAGGAAAACCCAACTGGCGCCACGACTCGTAAACAAACACGGCTACTGCGTTTGATAGGTTCATGCTGCGGCTATTGGCTTGCATAGGAATACGTACACGCTGCTCTTTTGGCAGTGCTTGGATCATATCGTCAGGCAGGCCGCGAGTTTCTGGGCCAAATACCAAGCAGTCACCCGCTTCGTAACTTGCTTCATGGTGAAACTGACTACCTTTGGTTGTACATGCATATATTTTTTTTGGTTTACATTTTTCAAGGTAATCTTCAAATGAGGCATGGCGTTGAACATGACTAAATTCATGATAATCAAGTCCTGCACGTTTCACGCGCTTATCGTCCCACTCAAAACCTAGCGGCTCAATTAAATGTAATGCATAGCCGGTATTGGCACATAGGCGAATAATATTACCAGTGTTAGGCGGTATTTCAGGTTGGTATAAAACAATATCCAGCATAATGAGCCTTATAAAATAATCTGTAGTTTGACGACGGGCAGTATACACGAAACCTTTTAAAAAAATGATATACTCACACTATTGAGTACTCCTAATTATCGGATTAAAACGTGCATAACCGTAGCTACGAATTTTGGGTTAAAACTTCAAGCATTGTTACCATGGTAATGGTTAGTTTAATGATTGGCGCAAAAACATGGGCATGGCTGGCTTCTGGCTCTGCCTCAATGCTTGGCTCGTTAACTGATTCGTTAATGGATATTACTGCCACCGCCATGAGTTTTTTAGTGTTAGGTTACGCACTGCGCCCAGCAGATGATGACCATAGATTTGGACACGGAAAAGCTGAAGCACTTGCTGGACTTGGGCAAGCCGCGTTTATTGCAGGCTCAGGTTGCCTACTTGCTTTTCATGGTATTGAGCGATTATTTAACCCTATACAGTTAAGCCATTCTTTATTAGGTGTGTGGGTAAGTATTTTTGCTATTGCGTGCACGCTCGTCATTGTATTTGTACAAAACAAGGTGGTTAAATACACCGATTCAATTGCTATAAAAGCCGACTCAGTACATTACAAAGGTGATTTAATATTAAATGCCGCTGTGCTATTAGCTATTTTGTTAGCTTATTATGGTGTGTTGTATGCCGATCCTGTTTTTGCGATAGGTGTAGCGGGTTACTTACTTTATAACAGCTGGGATATTGCTCGCGATAGTGCCGATCATTTAATGGATAAAGAACTGCCAGATGATGAAAAGCAAAGCATATTTGATATAGCCAGAGCCCATGCTGATGTACATGGTGTGCATGATATTCGCACGCGCCAAGGCGGAAAAGTTAAGTTTATCCAAATGCACTTAGAGCTTGATGATCATTTAAGTTTGATTCGCGCACATAACGTAGCTGATGAAGTAGAGGCAATGCTTAAAGAACGCTTTGAGTCTGAGGTAGATATACTGATCCACCTCGACCCTTTGTCGGTACTTATTAAGCCGTCACCGACTCACAAAACTGATACAAGCTTTTAAGCAATGGCTGGCGTATTTCATCACGTTCAAAAAACAGCTCGTGTTTAGCGCCTTCAAAGCTTTTAAGTACCGTGTTTACGTGCCTGTTTGCTAATTTATATTGGGCATTGTTATCAACCACTTCGTCGTTTTGCGCACTGGCAATATAAAGTGGAATAGTCACGCTTAAGTTATCCACAGAAGTTATAAATGCAAACGTCGCATTTAGCCAGCCGTAAGTAACACCGCCGAGCTGTAGTAATGGCTCTTCTTGATATGTTTGCCTAAATAGCTCGTAACGCACTGGGCTGCTGGTTAATACATTTGTAGCAAACTCATCGGGTATGTAATCGGTTTGCCCTAGTGCGTAATTGTCTTTTTGACCCAAAAGGGTTGCAGTACTTGCTATTAATTTAGCTAAAGGCTTTGGTGTGTTTTTTGTATAAATATCAAGCATAGGCGCTGATAAAAACGCGCCACTAAAGTTGTGTTCAAAATGCGCAAGATAGTCAAATGCTATGGCGCCGCCCATTGAATGACTCACTAACACCTTTTTACCTTGCCAATGAGTATCCACTATTTGTGTATTAAATAAGTTTAGGTCTGCGCTGTAATCTTTAAATTGATTAACATGGCCTTTGTGCTTATTTAGTAGGTGGCGATAAGAGCGGCCTTGTCCTTGGTGATCGGCTATGAATATGGCAAAATTATTGTTATACAGCTCCCATAACAACTCTTTATATTTATCTAACCCTTCAAGGCGCCCAGAGCTTATTACAATGGCATTTTTGGCTTTATCTGGTATGGCATAAGCATAAAATAATTGCCCGTTAGGTGTATCTAAATAAGCTTTAATTAGCGTGTTTTTATAAAAGTTATTAATTGTTATTTGATTACTCTTAAGCTCACGCTCACTACTATAAAACATGCTTTACTCTTTTATTAATGGCAAGGTTATATTAGCACACAAGCCACCTAGTTCTTTATTTGATAATACTAAACTGCCGCCATGCGCAGTAATAGCATTTTTAGCAATCGCAAGACCTAAACCCGTGCCACCACTTACGCGATCGCGCGCATCTGATTGCCTAAAAAAGGGCTCGCAAAGCTTGCTCAGTTGATCATCTGGCACACCAGAGCCATCGTCACATATTTCTATATAAATGGCATCAGCATGCTTTAGAGTAATGCTAATTGTATTATTTGCGTATTTAATAGCGTTGCGTAATAGGTTTTCAAGCGCACTGGCAATAAGGCCTTCGTCGCAATTAATGTTTACATCTACAGCGCCCACTATATTTAGCTGCTTATTATTTTGTTTTGCTTCAAACTGCGCATCGTTAATAACGTGATCTACAATTATTTGTAATGATTGTTTTTGCAGTGAAAGCGCTTGGCTTTTTGCTTCTAAGCGAGAAACTTGCAGCACGTCGGCAATCATTTTATCGAGTTGGTTAGCTTCTTTTTCTATGCGTAATAAATACGATTGGCTAGCGTCGTTAGCTTGCATTTGTGCAAGCCCGGTAGCCATTTTTAAACGTGTAAGAGGCGATCGTAACTCATGTGATATGTCGGCTAATAAGCGTTTTTGTGAGCTGATTAAAAGCTCTAACTGATTAGCCATGCTGTTAAAATCTCGCCCTAGTATTCCTAGCTCATCTTTTCGGTTTACAGAAATGTCGGCTCTTGCGCTTAGGTTACCCGCTGATAGTTTAATTGCCGCTTTTTTAAGGCTATTTATAGGGGCTATTAAGTTCCGGCTAAATACAAAGCTTAAAATAAGAGAGGCAACAATTGCGATGACTATTTTCATCCAATTAGGCATAAGCTTAAAGCGCATTATTAGCGGTGGTTGATGATTAATATCTATTTCATAAAGATAAAAACTCCCTTCAGGCACGTTTATATTAACAGGGCCGAAGGCTTGATATTTTTCAGTGAAAATAATTTGCGGTGACATATTTTGAGTGAAATTTAATAAACTTAAATCGATGCTCTCTGGCACCTCTTTACTACTAAGAGAGTCCTCGCTTTGAGCTGCGCTTAAGTATAAAAGTTTACGCTTTGATAGGCGAGGGTGTACTAATACTTCACTTAGGCTGCGCTTATGTTTAATGGCAGTACGCTCAATACTTTTGGCGGTATATATTAGGTTTTTTTTCATTGGGCCATAAAGTGGCTCGTTAGATACCGCATTAATAGCGGTTATATTACTTAAAAATATAAGCGCTGCTACGGTGCCGATTATAGTTAACCAAAACCAAATAAATACTTTAAAAAACAGGTAGTGCCCAGGATGTTTTAACCAAGCAAAGTAAGTGCTTTTATTCGCCTTGGATAAAGACATAACCCGTACCTCGCATTGTTTTAATTCGCTCACCTGAAATATGCTCAGCTATTTTTTTACGGATATTACTTACATGCATATCGATAGAGCGATCAAAAGAAGCTAAACGCCTGCCTAGTACTTCTTCGCTAATTTGCTCTTTACTAACCACTTCGCCTGCATTTTTACACAATAGCGTGAGTATTTCGTACTCTGTACCAGTAAGAGTCAGTGTAGAGCCGTCGATTGAGGCCTCTCGCGCAGCAAGGTTAACAGTAATACCATTAACGAGTAACTTACTCGTTGTAGCTGCATTTAAGCTATTAATGTGCTCTATACGGCGTGTTATCGCTTTTACGCGGGCTAGTAATTCACGATGATTAAAAGGCTTTGGAATGTAATCATCAGCGCCTAGCTCTAGGCCAAAAATACGGTCAAAGTCTTCACCTTTTGCAGTAAGCATTATGACCGGTGTGAGTTTTGTTTGCCTAAGTTGTTTAAGCACTTCAAAACCATCAAGCGTTGGTAGCATTACATCTAGCAATATAAGGGCGTAGTCATTTGCTTGTGCTAGTTTAAGGCCTTGCTCACCGTCGTGTACGCTTTGTATTTCAAACCCTTGGGCAGTTAAATACTCACTTAATAGCTCGCAAAGGCCAGTGTCGTCATCAATCATTAATAGTTTCATTTACAAACCCTTAGAGTTGTTTATAGCGTTATTTTACCCGCTAAATAGTGCAAAGGTGAATCTTTACACAACCTTTACACTGCTTTGCGTTACTTTGCATTGAGTTAGGTATAGTTAACTCACTGGCTTAGCAGCCACAATCGCTCAACCAACCAATTCAATATTAAGGTAATGATTATGACTAAATTAAACACACTTTCAAAATTAGTACTTATCTGTGGCTTAGCAACAGCAACGCTTGGTGCTGGTAGCGTATTAGCTAAAGGCGACGGACATAAACAAGGCCATTCTCAAGCTCGCTTTTTACTTTCTGAGCGCGGCGTTGAAAAATTAAGCTTAACAGATGAGCAGCAAACTAAGCTAAAAGCTATTTTTGAAGCGCAAAAAACACAGATGAAAGCGTTGCGTGGCGACGATAAAGAAGCCCGTAAAGCGATGCGTGAAGCGCATAAAGCTAAAATGGATGCGTTACTTTCGGCGGCAACATTTGACGAAAATGCAGCAAAAGAGCTATTAAATGAACGCCGCGAAAAAGGTGATCAATTTGGTTTAATTAAACTAAAAACGCAGCACCAAGTAATGCAAGTTCTTAACGCTGAGCAAAAAGAGAAATTTGCTAAAATGCAAAAGCGTATGAATAAAAAGCACAGTAAACAAAAAAGTTAATTATACTTTTTGTAAATACTAAAAAACCAGCTTAATGCTGGTTTTCGTATTTAGGGCATAATGAAGATAAATTACTTAAAAAAGTCATCTTCATTTTTAGCCAGCATAGCTTCAATATCTTCAATCATGTCTTGGCTAAACTCTTCAGCCGAGGTGATTGGTGCAGAAATTCTGTTATTTTCAAACGACCATTCACCTAAATCAATTAGCTGACAGCGTTTTGAGCAAAAAGGACGAAATGGGCTTTGCTCTGACCATTCAACTTTAGTTTTACAGGTTGGGCAGTTTACAATAGTAGGCATAATTTACTCTTTACAATCTTTTTCTGCATTTTACATTACTTAGATATGAGTCTCTAGGTATAAGTAAGGCTCTGAATTTAGTGTTCAGAACCTTGTAACTTTTACTATGGACTTTTAAAAATTAGTCACGCGGTTAATTTCACCAAGGGATGTAAGACCATCGGCTGCTTTGCGTAAACCTGATAAACGTAAATTATTAAATCCGGCTTTAAGTGAAACGTCAGCTATTTCAAGCGAGTTACCACCGCGCATAATAATTTGGGCAATTTCAGGGGTAATTTGCATTACTTCGTAAATACCCACTCGGCCTTTATAACCATCGGTACAGCTATCACACCCTTTAGGCGTATATAACGTCATTTCTTCAATTTGCTTGGCGCTAAATCCTTGGCGAGCCAGTTCTTCACTCGGAAGTTGTTCTGGCGTTTTACATTTAGGGCATAAACGACGAGCTAGACGTTGGGCTATTATTAAGCTGATCGAACTTGCTACGTTATAAGCGGGCACACCCATATTTAATAAACGGGTGATTGTTTCCGGTGCTGAGTTTGTATGCAAAGTAGATAAAACTAAGTGACCTGTTTGCGCCGCTTTTATTGATATTTCTGCGGTTTCTAGGTCACGTATTTCACCTACCATAACTACATCAGGATCTTGACGTAAAAAAGCACGCAGTGCATTGGCAAAAGTCATATCGGCTTTAATATTAATTTGTACTTGGTTTACACCTTCAAGGTTAATCTCAACCGGATCTTCCGCAGTACTAATATTACGCTCTGGCTGGTTTAATATATTTAAACCTGTGTATAGTGATACTGTTTTACCAGAACCCGTTGGCCCTGTTACTAGTATCATCCCTTGAGGCTGGGCAAGTGCATCCATATAGAGCTTTTTCTGCTCAGGCTCGTAACCTAATACATCAATGCCTAACATAGCGCTTGATGAATCAAGGATACGCATTACTATTTTTTCGCCCCACAAGGTAGGCATAGTACTTACACGAAAGTCGATACTTTTGCGTTCAGTGATTTTTAGTTTTATACGACCATCTTGTGGTTTACGTTTTTCGGCAATATCGAGTCGCGACATTACTTTAATACGCGCAGAAAGCTTGGTGGCTAATGTATTGGGTGGGCTTGCAACTTCATGCAAAATGCCATCAATACGAAAGCGAATACGGTACTTGTGCTCATACGGTTCAAAGTGTAAATCAGAGGCGCCTTTTTTAATGGCATCCATTAAAATTTTGTTGATGTATACGATGATAGGCGCGTCGTCTTTATCATCATCTTGTGGTGCTGTATCTCTTTGACTTTCTGAGTCTAAATCAGCAAATTCCTGAAACTCGTCATCAGTTAAATTTAGGCTGCCAGTAGCATCTAGTAATTGCTCGATTTTGGTATCGAGTTGAATATAATCAACAACAACAATTTCGCATGAAAGACCGGTACTAAACTCAAAGTTTTCGAATGCGCCGTAATCTGTTGGGTCTGATGCTGCTATATAAACTTTTCGATCTTTTTGAACAAGCGGCAAAATATGATGTTTACGTATAAGTTTTTCTTTTACGAGATCGGCCGGGATTCTTGTAGGATCAAAGTCTTTTAAATCAAAATAAGGTACGCGAAACAGATCAATACATTGTTCAGCTAAATCTTTACTATCGATTTTTCCACATTTAGAAATAAGCTCAGCTGTTGAGGCAAATTCATTTTGTTTGTTTTTAACCGTGTCGGCATCAATGCGGCCAAGGGTTATAAATTTTCTCAATAACGGTGAGTTAATATTCATTGCGCACCTGTTTTATTCCTTCAATAGTAAGCAATTTATCAGAAAAAAGAAGGTGATTACATCACCTTTCATTCTTTGTTGTGATTTTACTAACTAAAATACGAGTTTGTGTGAGTTAGGACAGTGTTAATGTGAGTTAGTTTTGTTGTGTAATGCATATTGTAGGTACTTTTTATGAAGATCAACAAGTTCTATATGCACTAGGTTTAAACTACGGTCGTTATTTAAAATATCATCCGCTTTTTGCTGCTTATCGGCACGTGACATTTGCGAGGCAATAATACTTTTAACTTGCTCACTACTTGTGTTGTCACGTTTTACTGTACGCGCTATTTGTACAGAGGTTGGTACGTCAATAAGTAGGGTGTGGTCGCAATATTTATCAAGGTTGTTTTCAAACAATAAAGGCGCTACTAAAACAACATAAGGGCTAGTTGCATTATTTAAATCGTTTAGTATTTTTATCCGTATAAGAGGGTGCAGTAACGCATTAAGCCATTCTTTGTCATTGTTGCTAGTAAATATTTTTGCGCGCAATTCTGCTCTATTTAATGTGCCATCAGGCAATAAAATATCCTCACCAAAGTGTGCTGTAATCGCTTTTAGCCCTTTGCTATTTGGGAGTACTACTTCGCGCGCAATTATATCGGCATCAACTATTGTAATACCAAGTTCTTCAAACATATTGCTTACGGCTGTTTTACCACAGCCAATACCGCCTGTTAAACCTAATACCCAGCTATTAACTTTAGTAATTTGTTCACTCATTTTAATAACCTATTAAATTAAAATAAGCGCCTTGAATTTGGTTGCCCCAAAGCATTGCAATCCAGCCAGCTATCGCTAAATAAGGCCCAAAAGGGATAGGCGTTGCTTTGTCTTTACCTTGTATGCTCAACAGCGCAATACCTATAATGGCACCCACTACGCTCGAAAGCAGAATAATTGTAAGTAATGACTGCCAGCCAAGTAATGCCCCAAATACAGCAAGCAATTTAAAATCGCCATAGCCCATACCTTCTTTACCAGTTAATAACTTAAATAGCCAAAACACACTCCATAAGCTTAAATAACCGCAAGCAGCACCAATAATGGCATCAGTAGGCGTAATTGTGTAACCCATTACAGAGGCAATAAGTGCAAGCCATACTAGCGGAAGTGTAAGTTGATCTGGCAGCAGCATATGATCAATATCAATAAAGGTCAGTGCAACTAAAATCCACGTTACAAAAATATATAAAAGGGCTTGCTCGGTCGCACCAAAGCTATAGGCAACAATTAAACTTAATAGGGCAGTAATTAGCTCTACAGCAGGGTATCGAGCCGAAATAGGATTACTGCAACTTGCGCATTTACCTTTAAGTGCTAACCAACTAATAATAGGAATATTCTGCCAAGGTTTAATGGCAGTTTTACATTTAGGGCAGGTAGAATTGGGTTTTACTAAGTTAAAAGGCTCATTGTTATTGGCTTGTTTAGATTTATTAGCTGTAAGATCATCATCTAGCAATATACGGCATTCGCTTTGCCACTCACGTTGCATCATCAATGGTAAGCGATAAATAACCACATTTAAAAAACTACCGATACATAAACTAATTAAGCCAACGGTGGTTAAATAAAACCACAGTTGGCTTTGCATTACTTCAATAATACTTTGCATTTGTTTACCTAAAAACTGTTCTAAAAATTAAGTGAAATTATTATCACAAAGAGAAGTGAAAGAGAGTAAGTGAGAAGACATTAATAGCTATACCTTAGCAAAAAAGTGAGGCTCTCTTTTATTTCTTGTAAATTGTTATTTTTGATAATTAAACAACAGAACCAAGTTGGAAAATAGGTAAATACATCGCGATAATTAAGCCACCAACAAGTACACCTAGTACGGCCATAATAAGTGGCTCAAGTAGGCTTGAAAGGCCGTCTACTGCATCATCAACTTCTTGTTCATAAATAGTCGCTACCTTAGCAAGCATGCCATCTAATGAGCCAGATTCTTCACCAATCGCGACCATTTGTATTACCATATCAGGGAATATTTTTGAGTTACGCATTGCCCAGTTCATCTGATTACCAGAGCTAACCTCGAGTTTTATGTCTAAAATAGCGTAACGATAAACGGCATTGCCGGAAGCCCCTGCAGCAGAGTCAAGTGCATCAACCAGCGGCACACCAGCGGCAAAAGTGGTCGAAAGCGTTCGTGCATAGCGAGCAACTGCTGCTTTATTTAGTATCATACCGACAACAGGCATTTTCAATATTAATCTATCAGTTGCATCTCTGAGCTTTAAGCTTCTTAATTTAGCTTCTTTAAATGCATAACCAAAGGCAACAATAGTGATTAGTATCATCCACCAATATGCTTGCATAAATTCAGATATACCAATTACAAATAAAGTAAATGCAGGTAGTTCAGCACCAAAACCATTAAAAATATCCTGGAATTGTGGTACCACAAAAATAAGTAATATAGAAGTCACAATAAGTGCGACCACTAGAACTGCTACAGGGTAAAACATTGCTTTTTTTATTTTAGATTTTAATGCTTCAGATTTTTCCTTATAAATTGCGACACGGTCAAAAATTCTATCAAGTGCACCAGACTGCTCGCCTGATGCAACCAAATCACAATATAAATCATCAAAATAACGTGGATGTTTTCTAAGTGCTGTAGATAATGGTTGGCCCGCTTTTACTTCGTCAGCAATAGTCTCCATTAATTTGGAGACACTTTTATTGGAAGACCCGGAGCCTATCATTTCAATTGCTTGTATAAGAGGTACACCTGCCATTAGCATAGTTGCTATTTGCCGAGTTACTAAAGCAATATCTTTAGGGGTGATTTTTTGTACGCTTTGAATACCAAAAAGAGGCTTTGCCTTACGCTTTACTTTAGAAGGTGTTATGCCTTGCTTACGAAGCTGAGCTTTAACAAGTGCTATGCTATTTCCTGTTAACTCTCCTTCTAGTTTCTTACCACGAGCACTTACACCGACCCATTGAAAAATATCCAAGCCCTTGCTTTCTTGCTTTTTTGCCACAATATAAAGCCTCAAAAATAGTTTGATTTTTCTTTTGACTACAGGTTTTTTGTTACTTTAGGGTTTCAAGACAGTTACTGGTATTAGTAGGTTAAGAAGTAGCCTTAGGTTTCGAGTGTATCAGAAAGAGGGGCAAAACCCCTCTTTCTACTAATACTATTAAGGAGTTGTTGTTCCTGTACAGCCTTTAGGTGCGATACTTTCGTCACCAGTTGCAAGGTCATTTGTACAAGTCCACTTGAATGCATTATTTGTAAGGTCAGGGGTAAATGTAAACTTTTTACCTTGTAGTTTTGATGAAACGTCAGTGGTGTTCATAGTTACCACAATAACACCAGTAGCAGCTGTAACTGCTGAACTTGAATAAGTTCCTGTTACTGATAATTCTGTATGTTTTGGAGCAGTAGTAGCTGCTGGGTAGCTCCCATTAGATTGGTAAAACTCTGCGATTGCTGTTTTTGAACCTGCTGCTAAAGATACAGCTTCAGCTGCTTGTGCTCTAGCTGTGTAATTTTGATATTGTGGTAACGCTACTGCAGCAAGAATACCGATGATTGCTACTACAATCATTAATTCAATTAGGGTGAAACCCTGTTGTTTTTGAGTCATTGTTTTCATGTTTCCTCTCCTAAAGGATAGATTTTTGTAACTTAAATCACTTAAGTGGCAAAATGCCTCACTTAATTTAACTGATTTACTTTACAGTTTTACTTAAAATTAATTTTATTACACTTTAGCTTTAGAGTATGAAACACAAAAGCCGTATGTGAATTCATTATGTTTAGTACTAGCTATAAAAGTTTACTAAGAGCACTACATGTTGTAGCAACAAATAGTATAGGCATAAAGTAAGTAGTTTAGTTGCTTTAGTTTTTAATTATGTCTTTAAAAACTAAAGGTACTAGTTATTTATGACTACCTTTTAAAATAAAATAGTACAACAGAATTAGTCTACCATTTTATTTTAGTATTTAGCACGTATCTTCTTATAAAAAAGCGATTTTATTTAACAAAATGTTACAAAGTAAGCCTTTCGGGTTATTTAATGCTTTTTTACTTAACTTGTCAATCGATTAGCGGTATTAATTGGCAGTTGTTGCTTTAAAATTGTTCAAAACGCATCGATAAATCGATTGATTGTAAGTTTTTTGTTAACGCTCCGCTTGATATAAAATCGACGCCGGCTTGTGAATAAGTTTTGAGCGTTTCTAGAGTCATGTTGCCTGAAACCTCTAATTTTGCACGCTTGTTGGTCAAAATTACGGCTTGTTTAATTTGTTCTACGCTAAAGTTGTCGAGCATTATTATGTCGGCACCAGCCTCAATCGCTTGCTTAAGTTCTGAGAGTGATTCTACTTCGACTTCGACAGGTTTGTTTGGGTGGTTTTGTTTAGCTTGAGCTACTGCTTTGTTTATTGTGCCACAAGCTGCTATATGATTTTCTTTAATTAAAAAAGCGTCAAATAATCCAATTCGATGGTTTGCACCCCCGCCACATTTTACTGCGTATTTTTGAAGAGCGCGCAGACCAGGTATGGTTTTGCGTGTATCGAGTAGTTGCGTTGTTGTACCACTTAATTCTTTTACATAATGTGCTGTAGTAGTGGCTGTACCCGATAACGTTTGCACAAAGTTAAGTGCTGTACGCTCGGCAGTTAATATTGAACGAGCCGAGCCAATAGCGGTAAATAATGTGCTGTTTGCTTTAACTGCGTCGCCATCATTTATAAGTACATTAACTTTAACGCTTGGGTCTACCTGTTTGAATACTTCTAGGATGATGTCTTTTCCGCAAAAAATACAGTCTTCGCGGGTAATTACTTTTGCGTTGGCTTGCTCGCTCTGAGGGATAAGCTGCGCGGTAATATCGCCTTCTTGAGCTGTTTGATAATTTAGATCTTCGTCGAGTGCAAGAGTGACAAGTTGGCTAACTAAAGAGTGCGGGATAGACATAATAAAAGCTCATAAGCGTTAATAAATTAAGCAAATTTTACTATGTTTATAAAAGAAAGAGAAGCGATTGCCTTTTCGCTAATATAAAGATAAGCGCTTGAAGTAAATTCGTACCTACGTATGGGTTTGAATTATCTGTAGGTAGGGTTTTATAGCTCGCTTTTAATTTCAAAAGTTATGTTACATGAGCGGATGTAAATTAGCACCTACGTATGGGTTTGAATTATTTGTAGGTGAGGTTTTATACCTCGCTTGTTACTATCATTTTTTTAATAAATCCATTAGCATCAGCGATATGTATATCTTGATATTTATATAATAAACGTATCATGAAAATAAATTTAGACGGTGTTTTAAGTACGGTGGCGCAGCGGCCTTGTTCGCATTTTGATGAGCGCCCTGATGAGGCTGATATTTCTTTATTGGTGATTCACAATATATCATTGCCAGCAGGGCAGTTTGGTACACCTTTTGTTGATGAGTTATTTATGGGGTGCATTGATTGCAATGCTCATCCGAGTTTTAGTGACTTAAAGAATTTACGTGTATCGGCCCATTGCTTTGTAAAGCGCACCGGTGAGGTTATACAATACGTGCCTTTTGAAAAGCGCGCTTGGCATGCAGGGCAATCCGAGTTTGAGGGGGTACCTGCTTGTAATAACTTTAGCGTTGGCATTGAGCTTGAAGGTACCGACACTGCTCCATATTCTTTAGCACAGTACAAAACATTAACTATTATTAGTAAATCTATAATGCAACGCTATCCAAAAATTACCCCTTCGCGTATTGTTGGGCATTGCGATATTGCCCCTGGGCGTAAAACCGATCCTGGCAGTAGCTTTAATTGGCCATTGTTTTTTAATATGCTTGAACAACTAAGTTAAGAGAGTTATTCCCATGATTTTAGTTTCTATAATAATTGCATTAATACTAGAGCGCTTAGGAGCTCGGTCTAATTACTGGCAGATAAGTTATTACGCAAATGGTTATTTAAATCGCTCTAATAAATTACTTGGTGATAAGGGCTTATTTAGCTCAGCACCGGGCTTTTTAATTTGGCTTTTACTTCCAGTGATTGCGATGGCACTAATTTATTGTTTATCTGATTTTGTTTTGTGGCAGTTGGGCATTAATATCGCGGTGCTTTTGGTTTGCTTTGGTTGTGCTAAGCAGCGTGCTTTATATAAGTCGTATTTAAATGCGTTAACGCGAGATGACGGTACTGCTGCATCTTTATATGCGTTGCAAATAGGTCAAAAGCGTACAGAAGACGAAGAAAGTGGCGAAACCTTTGGGCAAACATTGGCGTGGGTAAACTTTAGATTTTACTGTGCGGTTATTTTTTGGTTCGTTGTTTTAGGCGCGCCAGGTGCGGTTTTATATGCACTGGTACGTACTTTAGCTGATTTAGTACGAGAAGATCATAAAGTAATATTTGCTAAGCGTTTTAAACTTATACATAAACTATTGTTTTGGCTCGACTGGTTACCTGCACGTATTACCAGCTTTGGTTATTTAGTAATAGGTAACTTTAATAAAGGCACAAGCTGTTGGCTACGTTACGTACTTAACTTTAAATCTCCAAACCGAGAAGTAGTAACATGTACTGCACTTGCTGCAGAGCAAGTTGAAAAGCGTTATTACGGCTGTACCTACGAAGCCACTTGTATGATTAAGCTTGTTAAGCGCAATGTATTATTTTACTTAGTACTTATAGCACTACTTACATTATTTGGTGGACTATCGTAGTCGCGATTTTACATCGCGCATTGTGTTTTACGTTTAGGCAATTACTTGCCAAATATCGCGGGGTAAACCCGCTGCTACGATATTGCGTAGTCGCGATTTTATATCGCGCATTGTGTTTTTGGTTGGGAGATTAGTTGCCAAATGTCGCGGGGTAAACCCGCTGCTACGATATTTGCGTAGTCGCGATTTTACATCGCGCATTGTGTTTTTCGGTTGGGAGGTTAGTTGCCAAATGTCGCGGGGTAAACCCGCTGCTACGATTGCGTAGTCGCGATTTTACATCGCGCATTTTGTTTTGCGTTTAGGCAATTACTTGCACAATAATCGCGGGGTAAACCCGCTGCTACGATATCGCGCATTGTGTTTTTGGTTGGAGATTAGTTGCCTAATGTCGCGGGATAAACCCGCTGCTACGATATTTGCGTAGTCGCGATTTTACATCGCGCATTTTGTTTTTCGGTTGGGAGATTAGTTGCCAAATGTCGCGGGGTAAACCCGCTGCTACGAGTTTAGATAAATACTATCCCAATATGGGTAGTCTGCAATATTTTCTATTAAATTTGCACGCAAAGGGTTTGCGACTATGTATCTAGCACAGCTATTTAAGTCTTCGGTATTTCTTATTAAGTGATCATAAAACCCTTTTTGCCAAAGCTTTTGTCTGCCAAATTGTCTATACACCGTGGCTGAGCGTCCTTTGAAGCTTCTAATTACCTCACTTAATGTTGCGCTATCGGATAATTGTAATAACCAATGAATATGGTTTGGCATTATCACGAAAGTATTTGATTTAATCAGTTGCTCTCTTTCTAATCCCCTCATTTCATTGATAATAGCTCTATTAATTATTAAGCTTGTGAATAGGTTGTTTCGCTCATGACAAACCAGTGTAATAGCATAATATTGGTTTGCTTTTGATACTCTTCCCTTTCGTAATAAATATGAACGATGCATAACATACCCGTATTTTAGCAATCACAGACCCACGAATTTAAAGCATATGCAATTTTTATAAATTTGCGTAGTCGCGATTTTACATCGCGCATTGTGTTTTACGTTTAGGTAATTACTTGCACAATAGTCGCGGGGTAAACCCGCTGCTACGATATTGCGTGATCGAAATTTTATAGCGCGTATTATGTTTTATATTTAGTGGACTGATCGTGTGTAAATTGCAGCTATTTCTTTGGTACTTTTATCCTGTTATTAATTTCTTTAATAAATTCAACTAGAGTTAACACTCTATTTTTCTGGTCAGACCAATTGTTTTCATACTATTAACGTTATAACAATTTTTGTAAATTGCGCATTGTTTAATCTTCGTTCAAAATGCGTTACGCTACTTTAATTGCTCAAGTTACCTGTAAATTGACAGCTAATAAGGTTTTTGATACCGTATTGAAAATTTTTGGTATGACCAATTTACCTTTTGGGTAAATCATACTACTCAAAGCCCCGCTTTATGGGCTCTTGGTATTTATACAACGCGGACGTTGATTCATGTCTTTAAAGATCAAAGCAGCAAAGTTATCTGATGTTATTTTACAGCAACTCGAGAACATGATTCTTGAAGGCTCGTTAGCACCAGGTGAAAAGTTGCCACCAGAGCGTGAACTAGCAAAGCAATTTGAAGTGTCTCGCCCGTCACTGCGTGAGGCAATTCAAAAATTAGAAGCGAAAGGTTTAGTTACGCGTCGCCAAGGTGGCGGCACGTTTGTAAAAAATCAGCTCGAAGAAGGGCTTACTGATCCACTTTTTGATTTGATTAGTAAACACCCTGAGTCGCAGTTTGATTTACTTGAATTTCGTCATGCATTAGAAGGGATTGCTGCTTACTACGCGGCACTGCGCGGGACCAGCAACGATTTTAGCAAAGTGAAAGAAAGCTTTGATAAAATTGCCCTAGTTAATGATGATTTACAGCAAAAAGCAAAAGCAATTAATGCATTTCACTTTAGCGTGGCAGAAGCTTCGCATAATGTGGTGTTACTGCATTTAGTAAGAGGCATGAAAGCGCTGCTTGAGCAAAATGTATTGCAAAATTTAACTGTTTTATTAAAAAAGTCAGATATTAGCAGTCAATTAGCCCAACACAGGCGTTTATTAATGGATGCCGTTATTGACGGTAATCCAGAACAAGCCCGTTTAGCAAGTAATGCGCACTTAGCATTTATCGAAGAAGCACTACTTGAAGCAGGCAAAGAACATTCGCGAATTGAACGTAGTTTAAGACGCACTAAACAAAATTAAGTTAGTACATAACTACTTTGAACACACAAATTAAGTAGCTGTGATATTAAATTAACAATATTCGTATTTTAAACATAAGGAAACCTCCATATGTCTGAAGTCAATAAAATTGACGTAGACGCGCTAGAAACACAAGAGTGGTTACAAGCTCTTGAATCAGTTGTGCGCGAAGAAGGTGTTGAACGAGCTCAGTTTTTACTTGAGCAAGTATTAGAGCAAGCCCGTTTAGACGGCGTTGATATGCCAACGGGTATTACCACGAACTACGTTAATACTATTCCTGTAGATCAAGAACCTGCTTACCCGGGTGATGTAAATCTTGAGCGCCGTATTCGTTCAATTATACGTTGGAACGCGATTATGATCGTTCTACGTGCATCTAAAAAAGATCTCGACTTAGGCGGCCATATGGCGTCTTACCAATCATCTGCTGCATTTTATGAAGTGTGTTTTAACCACTTTTTTAAAGCACCAAATGATGTAGACGGTGGTGACTTAGTTTATTACCAAGGTCATATTTCTCCTGGTATTTATGCACGTGCATTTGTTGAAGGTCGTTTATCGGCTGCACAACTAGATAACTTCCGCCAAGAAGTTGATGGCGAAGGCTTACCATCGTACCCACACCCTAAGTTAATGCCTGAATTTTGGCAGTTCCCTACGGTATCAATGGGCTTAGGTCCTATTTCGTCTATTTACCAAGCGCGCTTCTTAAAATACTTAGATGGTCGTGGCTTAAAAGATACTAAAAACCAACGTGTATACGCGTTTTTAGGTGACGGTGAAATGGATGAGCCAGAATCACGCGGTGCAATCTCTTTTGCTGCACGTGAAAAACTAGATAACCTTTGTTACTTAGTTAACTGTAACTTACAGCGTTTAGACGGCCCAGTTATGGGTAACGGTAAAATTATTCAAGAACTAGAAGGCTTGTTTAAAGGCGCTGGCTGGAACGTAATTAAACTAGTGTGGGGCAGCGGTTGGGATATTCTTCTAGCTAAAGACACAACGGGTAAATTACTACAGTTAATGAACGAAACTGTTGATGGCGATTACCAAACATATAAAGCTAAAGATGGCGCGTATGTACGCGAAAACTTCTTTGGTCGTTACCCAGAAACAGCTGCACTTGTTGCTGACATGACAGATGACGAAATTTTCGCGCTTAAGCGTGGTGGTCATGAGTCATCAAAATTATTTGCTGCATTTAAAAAAGCAGAAGACACTAAAGGCCGTCCAACTGTAATTCTTGCTAAAACTGTAAAAGGTTACGGCATGGGTGAAGCAGCTGAAGGTAAAAACATTGCGCACCAAGTGAAAAAAATGGACATGTCGCATGTTGCGCATTTACGTTCACGCCTTGGTCTTGATGATTTAGTATCTGAAGAGGAACTTGCAGAACTACCTTATTTAGAGCTTGAAGAAGGTTCACCTGAGTATAAATATCTACATGCTCGTCGTGATGAACTTAAAGGTTATACACCTAAGCGTATTCCACGTTTTAGTGAAAAACTTACGTTGCCAGAAGTAGACGCGTTTAAGCCGCTACTTGAAGAGCAAAAGCGTGATATTTCAACCACTATGGGTTTTGTTCGTGCACTTAATATCTTATTAAAAGATAAAGGCATTGGTAAAAACATCGTACCAATTATTGCCGATGAAGCGCGTACATTTGGTATGGAAGGTTTATTCCGTCAAATCGGTATTTATAACCCGCATGGCCAAAACTATACGCCACAGGATCGTGATATTGTTTCTTATTATAAAGAAACTGTATCAGGGCAAGTGCTTCAAGAAGGTATTAATGAGTTAGGTGCAATGTCATCATGGGTTGCTGCTGCAACTTCATACAGCACTAACGATTTACCAATGATCCCGTTCTACATTTACTACTCTATGTTTGGTTTCCAACGCGTTGGTGACATGGCATGGATGGCGGGCGATCAACAAGCACGTGGTTTCTTATTAGGTGCTACTGCGGGTCGTACAACGCTAAATGGTGAAGGCTTGCAACACGAAGATGGTCACAGTCATATTCTTGCTAATACGGTTCCTAACTGTATTTCATATGACCCAACTTACGCGTTTGAAGTAGCTGTTATTGTACAAGACGGTATTCGTCGTATGTACGGTGATGACCAAGAAAATATTTACTACTACCTAACGCTTATGAACGAAAACTACCATCAGCCAGCTATGCCAGAAGGCGCTGAAGAAGGTATTCGTAAGGGTATTTACAAGCTTGAAAGTTACGAAGGTAAAAAAGCCAACGTACAGCTATTAAGCTCAGGTACTATTATGACTGAAGTACGTAAAGCCGCTACGATTCTAAGCGAAGAGTATGGCATTGCGTCTGACGTGTTCTCTGTTACGTCATTCAATGAATTAACGCGTGAAGGTCAAGATGTTGAACGTTTCAATATGCTTAACCCTGAAGGCGAGCAAAAAACAGCATTCATCACAAGCGTATTAAACGACTCTGTGACTGTTGCAGCAACGGATTACATGAAAAACTACGCAGAACAAGCGCGTTCATTCATTCCAAGCAGCAACTACAAAGTGTTAGGTACAGATGGTTACGGTCGTTCTGATAGCCGCGAAAACCTACGTCGTCACTTTGAAGTTAACGCGGGCTACGTTGTTGTTGCTACGTTATCTGAACTTGCTAAACGCGGTGAAGTTGAGAAGTCAGTAGTTGTTGAAGCACTTAAAAAGTTCAACATCGACACTAACAAACTTAACCCACTGTACGCATAAGAGGTTTGCAATGAGTATTGAAATTAAAGTACCAGATATTGGTGACGATGAAGTAGAAGTAACCGAAATATTAGTAAGCGTTGGCGACAAAGTAGATGTGGACCAATCATTATTAAATGTTGAAGGCGACAAAGCATCAATGGAAATACCTGCTTCGCAAGCGGGTACAGTGAAAGAGATTAAAGTAAACGTTGGCGACACCGTTACAACTGGCTCTTTAGTATTTTTGTTTGAAGGCGAGAGTGAAAGCACTGGTGAAGAAAAAGCATCAGCCGCTGCTCCAGCTAAATCTGAAGAGGCAGCGCCTGCTGCTTCTACAGGTTCTTCAACTAAAGAAGTAACCGTACCAGACATTGGCGATGATGAAGTTGAAGTAACTGAAATCATGGTTGCTGTTGGTGATACCGTTTCAGAAGAGCAATCTATCTTAAACGTGGAAGGCGACAAGGCAGCAATGGAAGTTCCAGCTCCATTTGCCGGTATAGTTAAAGAAATTAAAGTCGCCGCTGGCGATACAGTTAAAACAGGCTCATTAGTGTTTGTTTTTGAAGTAGCAGGAAGTGAATCTGCAGCACCGGCTAAAGAGTCGGCTCCTGTAGAAGCGCCAGCAGCTAGCTCAACAGCAAACGCAGCACCAAGTACTAAAGAAGTTAATGTACCTGATATTGGTGGCGATGAAGTTGAAGTAACTGAAATTATGGTTGCAGTTGGCGATACGGTTGAAGAAGATCAATCAATCTTAAACGTTGAAGGCGACAAAGCTGCAATGGAAGTACCAGCTCCATTTGCAGGTACAGTTAAAGAAATTAAAGTAGCCGCTGGCGATAAAGTATCGACTGGCTCATTAATTTTTGTATTTGAAGTTGCAGGCAGCGCGCCAGTAGCAGCACCTGCACCAGCTGAAAAATCAGCACCTGCAGCTGCGGCTAAAACTGAGTCGGCACCGGCTCAAGCAGCACCTGCAAAAGCAAGTAATGAAAGCTTCACAGAAAACAGCGCGTATGCTCATGCATCACCTGTTGTTCGCCGTTTAGCGCGTGAGTTTGGTATTAACCTAGCTAATGTTAAAGGCACTGGTCGCAAAGCCCGTATAGTTAAAGAAGACGTGCAAAACTACGTTAAAAACTTAGTTAAGCAAGTTGAGTCTGGTCAATTGTCAGCAGGTAGTAGCGCTGGTGGTAGCGAGCTTGGTCTTATTCCATGGCCTAAAGTTGATTTTGCTAAGTTTGGCGAAATTGAAGAGCAAAAGCTGTCTCGTATTCAAAAGCTATCAGGCAAAAACTTACACCGTAACTGGGTGCAAATCCCACATGTTACACAGTTTGACGAAGCTGATATCACAAGCCTTGAAGTATTCCGTAAAGAGCAAAATGTGCTTAGCGAGAAGAAAAAGCTGGGTGTTAAAATTACGCCGCTTGTGTTTGTAATGAAAGCAGCTGCAAAAGCACTTGCTGAATTTCCAAAATTCAACTCATCGCTTTCTGCAGACGGCGAAAGCTTAATCCTTAAAAAGTACATTAACATTGGTGTTGCAGTTGATACGCCAAACGGTTTAGTTGTACCAGTGTTTAAAGATGTTGATAAAAAAGGCATTATTGAACTATCACGCGAATTAATGGAAGTATCTGTTAAAGCACGTGACGGGAAGCTTACATCGTCTGATATGCAAGGTGGTTGTTTTACTATTTCTAGCCTTGGCGGTATTGGCGGTACGGCATTTACGCCGATTGTTAATGCGCCAGAAGTGGCTATTTTAGGTGTGTCTAAATCTGAAATGAAACCTAAATGGAATGGCAAAGAGTTTGAACCAAAACTAATGGTTCCGCTGTCTATGTCATACGACCATAGGGTTATTGACGGAGCCTTAGCTGCACGCTTTACTGTGACTCTTGCAAGTTACATGAGCGATATTCGCCAATTGGTGATGTAATCGCTGGACAATGAATAGAATCAAATCCCAGCCAGTTGTTTTTAGCTGGGATTTTTACCATTTGCAATGATACAATCTTTGCACAAATTTGTGATCTGCTCTCACTTTCTGCCTTGCAGAAACATGGCAGTTAAACTTTAGGGCAGTGTCCCGTTCAAACAATTAAGGTAATAGCATGAGCAACGAATTAAAAACTCAAGTTGTTGTACTAGGCGGTGGTCCTGGTGGTTACTCTGCGGCATTCCGCGCTGCTGACTTGGGCTTAGAAGTTACATTGGTAGAATCTCGTGAAACATTAGGCGGCGTATGTCTTAATGTTGGTTGTATTCCTTCAAAAGCACTTTTACACGTAGCTAAAGTGATTGATGATGCAGCTGAAATGTCATCTCATGGTGTTACTTTTGGCGCACCAAAGATCGATCTTGACCAAGTTCGTACTTGGAAAGATTCTGTAGTTGGCCAGTTAACTGGTGGACTAGAGGGCATGGCTAAAATGCGTAAAGTGAAAGTTGTATCTGGTTACGGTAAATTCACTGGCAGCAATACTTTAGTAGTTGAAGGCGAGAAAGACTCTACAACTATCACGTTTGATAACGCGATTATTGCAGCAGGTTCTAAACCAGTTAACTTACCTTTCATCCCACAAGATGACCGTGTAATTGATTCAACTGGCGCGCTAGAGCTTAAAGATGTACCAGAAAAACTACTTGTACTTGGTGGTGGTATTATCGGTCTTGAAATGGGTACGGTTTACCGTGCACTAGGTTCTGCAATTGATGTTGTAGAATTTGCTGACCAATTAGTTCCAGCAGCTGATAAAGACATTATCAAAATTTACCAAAAATACGTAAGCAAAAAATTCAACGTAATGCTTTCAACTAAAGTTGTTGGTGTTGAAGCTAAAAAAGATGGCTTATACGTAACGTTTGAAGGTAAAAACGCACCAGCAGAACCTGTACGTTACGACAAAGTGCTTGTTGCAGTTGGCCGTACTCCAAACGGTAACTTACTTGATGCTGAAAAAGCGGGCGTAAACGTTGATGAGCGTGGCTTTATTAATGTTGATAAGCAATTACGTACTAACGTAAGCCATATTTTTGCAATTGGTGACTTAGTTGGCCAGCCTATGCTTGCGCATAAAGCGGTTCATGAAGGTCATGTCGCTGCAGAAGTTATTTCTGGTCAGAAGCATTTCTTCGACCCTAAATGTATTCCTTCGATTGCGTATACTGACCCAGAAATCGCTTGGGTAGGTGTTACTGAGAAAGAAGCAAAAGAGCAAGGCCTAAAAATTGAAACTGCGGTATTCCCGTGGGCAGCTTCTGGTCGTGCTATTGCATCATCTCGTACTGAAGGTTCTACTAAACTTATTTTTGATAAAGAAAGTGGCCGTATAATCGGTGGTGCTATGATCGGTATTAACGCGGGCGAAATGCTTGGCGAAATCGGTTTAGGTATTGAAATGGGTGCTGATGGTGAAGACTTAGCGCTTACTATTCATGCTCACCCTACATTGAATGAATCAATCGGCCTTGCAGCTGAAATTTTTGAAGGTTCGATCACTGACTTACCAAACAAAAAAGCAGTTAAAAAGAAGTAATTTAACTTTTTAGCATTTGTTTGAAAAACCCAACTTCGGTTGGGTTTTTTTATGCCTGGTTTTTAATTTAAGAGATGTTGAATTAATTCAATGATACGAATCTGCTTATATATGGGGTCTATTTAACGTTAAGAAAATTACGCTAGAACTAGGCAAAAGTTTTTGTATCTAGTTGTTCTAAATAAAAAATTTTTAACGACGTTATAGTGCAATTTAATTCGTTAAATTGATCAAAGATTTATGCAGGTTGGTATGGCTATAAATATAAGATTAAATAGCGATAAGTCGTTACAATGCGCGCTTAATTAATTGAAGGTAAATACAGTGAAAAACTCAGTTTTAGCATTACGCGCTCAACAAATAAGTGAATCCCGTCGAGAGTTTAATGCTCGAGGCGGTAAATTAGATCGCTGTGAGCAATGCTTAATAGCTAAGCACTACTGTATTTGTAAAGGTGTTGAGCATGCAGATTGTAAAGCAGCTGTGTGCTTATTAATGTATCACAATGAAAGTTTTAAACCTTCTAATACTGGGCGCTTAATTGCTGAAATAGTGCCAGATAACCACGCCTTTAGGTGGGACAGAACAGACCCTAATCCCGCTCTTTTAGCTTTGATAAGCGATTCACAATATCAGCCAATGGTAGTATTCCCTGCTGAAGATGTAGAAGAGGGCAGGGCCATTACCGAAATAAGTATTGAAGAGGGTAAAAAACCGCTATTTATATTTTTAGATGGTACCTGGCGTGAAGCTAAAAAAATGATTCGCAAAAGCCCATACTTAGATAACTTGCCTGTACTTTCTGTTACTGCTGATAAACTATCTGATTACCGATTACGTGTTGCCCCTCATGCGCATCAACTAGGCACTGCTGAAGTGGCTATTATGGTATTAGCACTTGCGGGCGAAATGGATGCATCTTCTAAATTAGAACAGCATTTTATTAAGTTTCGTGATGCGTATTTGCTTGGTAAGCGCAATAAAGGCCGACCGCTAGAAGAGTAGCTTTACGCAGTTAAGCGAAAGCTTGCTGCTCTTTCAAGTGAGCAAGTGCTTTATTTTGAATTGCTCTGAAGCCTTCTTCAGATGTTAATTGTAAAACCGTATTATATAATTGGCTTACGCTATTGTGAGCCTGAATAAACGAGGTGCAGTCCTCACCAATCATATCCTTAGCCTCTTCGACTCGCTTTAAAAAGTAACAGCTAATATCGGTTTTTCCCTTAAAGTGAGTAGTCGCAATAGCGTTTGCTATTCTATTAAGCTGATAACTAAATTCATCAGGTCGAGAACCCTCACCCCATTTACTAATAGAAATATCGCTTTCTAACTGGATAATTACGTTAAGTATGTTTTTAAACTCACTCATTGGCATATTTAAAAAGTTATAACCTTTGGGGCTAAATAAAGCTTTATACGGATTTTCGTTGGGAGTTTGGGCACTAAAAACACCAATTGGTTTTGCTGTACTTGCGTCTGATACTTTACATAAAAAGGTATTGCTTTGCGGCGTTTTAAAATTCATATCCATTGAGTATTTATGATCCTTGCGTTACTTAGTTATCGGCGCAATTAATGAAAAACTTAGCGAAATTTAAAATATTAATAAAGTATTTGAAGGTATTAATATTGATTAACTGGGATGCAGTATTACCCTGCAAAAGTTAGTGGTAGTTGCTTAGAGCTTTACTAAACCCAAATTTTAGGCAAAGAAAAGCGCGCTCTATCTCTAGGCGCGCTTGCGGAATCTTCTAATTTTCTGCATCCTGCAATTGAACTTAATCAACTCCAATTTTTACTAATCCATGTTTATTACTATATTACTTTTTAGTTCTATGTAATGTAGACCATCCGGGCCTGTATCCTTAAATTCCTAAACATCCTGTAGGGTAAATACTATTACCAAATCCTTAATTACACTTCCTAGTGTATCCCTATTTTAACCAATCCATTGTGTTGCCTTAAAGGCCTATCCATTTATTCCTTAAACATCCTGTTAAACAACTTAGCCGTGTTGTTATCCTTTTCGCATCTTCCTGACGCTGTCCTTTTTACAACATTGCGTTGTGATACTCATCCTGAGCCTGTCCTAAAATCCGTGTTGTCCTGGTAACCTAATCATTGGTTGGTTGAGTAAGCAGTCCATTTCCTTTTACTCAATAAGCGTCATTGCTTGGTTGATGCGTAAATTATAGTGCAATAGAGCAACTAAAATAGGGATAAAACTACATTCAATTAGTATTTACGCAATAGTAATAATGTGAAAGCTCAGTTAATACAGGTGCTTAGGTTGTTTTTGTGTGTTTTTTATCTTGATTTTTACTCATTAGCTGTCACATCCGTGAGACATCTCTTACACTGCATTTCCTTTTTGGGCGTTATTTACATATTTACATTTATTTAAAGTGTGCACTTTTTGAATGAGCGCGGTAGAATTCGATGATAATAACAATTATTTAGGTGAAATAATGAAGACAGTATTTACACTTGTTTTAGGATTAGCAGCATCGGCACCAGCCTTTGCAAGTGACGTTGTTAATATCTATTCTTTTCGTCAGCCGTTTTTGATTCAGCCAATTTTAGAAGATTTTACAAAACAAACGGGAATAAAAACCAATGTTGTTTTTGCTAAAAAAGGGTTAATTGAGCGTGTTAAACGTGAAGGTAAACATAGTAAAGCCGATTTAGTATTAACCTCTAATTTTAGTGCGCTTATTCAATTAGAAGATTTAAAATTAACACAAACTATAAAAAGTGACAGTGTAAATAATAACGTGCCTGCAGCTTTTCGTGACGGTGATGGCCAATGGGTCGCGCTTACTAAGCGAGTGCGTAATGTGTATTCATCAAAAGAGCGAATTGGTGCGTTACCTAAGCTCACTTATGAAGATTTAGCAGATCCTAAATACAAAGGACAAATTTGTACGCGTTCTGGCAAACATCCATATAACTTAGGTTTAGTGGCTTCTATGATTGCACACCATGGTGAAGCGCAAACCAAAGAGTGGCTTGAAGGTGTTAAGGCTAATTTAGCACGTAAACCTCAAGGTAACGATCGTGCTCAAGTTAAAGCCGTTAAAGAAGGTTTATGTAACTTGGCATTAGGTAATAGTTACTACCTTGGTAAAATGCTAGAAGATAAAGAACAAAAAGGTTGGGCTGAGGCCGTAAATATTAACTTTCCGAATCAAACTAATCGTGGCTCACACATAAATGTTTCGGGTGCGGTTATTACCAAATATGCTAAAAACCCTGAAAATGCATTAAAGCTCATAGAGTATATGACCGACAGCAAAGCACAAAACATGTATGCCTCATTAAATATGGAGTATCCAGTTAAGTCGGGTGTTGAACTATCAAGTTTGGTTGCGTCTTGGGGGAGTTTTAAAGAAGACAGCTTGCCACTTGATGAGATTAGTAAATATCGTCCGTTAGCGCTTAAGCTAATTGATGAGGTGAAGTTCGATCTTTAATGACTAATAAATTTAAGCTGTCTAAATGGCAGCTCTTTGCGTGGTCGACTGGCTTAATTCTATCGGCCCCGTTGTTTTTTCTTCTTTTTGAATCTCTACAAGGTAGCTCTGAGGTGTTTTCTCACCTGTGGGATACCGTGCTTTGGGATTACATAACCAATACCGTATTGCTTGTTTTAGGTGTTTGCGTCCTTAGCTGCGCCATAGCTTTGCCACTTGGATGGCTAACGGCTTACTGTAGTTTCCCGGGTAAAAAACAGTTTGAATGGGCACTTATGCTGCCCCTTGCTATGCCCACCTATATTATTGCCTATGTATACACTGATTTATTAGATTATGCGGGCCCGGTGCAAATAGCGCTGAGAGAATGGTTTGGTTGGCAATCGCCTAATGACTATTGGTTTTTTGATATACGTACATTACCCGGCGCCATCGTTATGATTGCCTTGGTGCTTTATCCGTATTTATTTTTGATTTTTAAAACGGCTCTTCGCGAGCAGTCATTCAAATTAGTACAAGCTAGCCAGTTAATGGGATTATCTCCTTGGCAAAGTTTCTTTAAAGTAAGCTTAGTACTCTCTCGTGGGGCTATTGTGGCGGCTCTTGCGCTTATAAGTATGGAAACCATGGCTGACTTTGCAACAGTGAGTTATTTTGCCGTAAGTACATTAACTACGGCTGTGTACGATACGTGGTTTGGTTATTACTCACTTACAGCGGCAGCTAAAATATCGGGTGTGATGTTATTACTGTTATTTTTAGCATTAATGGCAGAGCGCTTTAGTCGTCGTAACCAAGCTGTATTTGAGCGCCAATCAAGTGTAAATAGTGAATCTCTCTATGTATTAAAAGGAAAGTCAGCTTGGCTCGCAACGGCATTTTGTAGCTTTATTTTACTTATCGCGTTTGTAACTCCTATTGCAGTACTCATAAATTACGCCATTACTTACTTTGATAAAGCATGGAATGTAGAGTTTTTTAGTTACGCTTGGCAAAGTTTAAAAGTGGCAGGGGTTGTGAGCCTAATAACGATTACGTTGAGTGTTTTTGTGGTTTTTTATCAGCGTGTGGCAAAGCAAACGTATCCGCTTATTCCTGGGCGTTTAGCAAGCACAGGATATGCGTTGCCTGGCACAGTACTCGCTATTGCGGTTTTGTTACCCCTTACATTATTAGAGAACACCATTAACACAGCGCTCGAGCCGTATAATTTAGATATTGGCTTACTGCTTACAGGTAGCATTCTTACTATTATTATTGCTTATATTGTTAGGTTTTACGCCATTGCACACGGAGCAATTGAGTCGAGTTTTTTACGTATTAGCCCATCACTTGATATGGCAAGCCAATCAATGGGTAAAAGCCAAGGACAAACACTGCGTTTAGTGCACCTACCTTTACTGCGAAGAGGATTGCTTACTGCTGCGTTATTGGTATTTATTGAGTGCATGAAAGAACTGCCGGCTGCGCTATTGCTCAGGCCGTTTAATTTTGAAAGCTTAGCTACTCATGTATTTCAGTATGTGAGTGACGAGCAGTTAGAGCTTGCTTCTATATCGGCATTATTTATTGTTATTGTTGGGTTTATTCCTTTGTATTTTATTAATCGTTCTATGGAGCAGCGTAGTTAAATGAGTAGTTTAATTTTACAAGGCGTGAGCTATCACTATAACGGCACAAAGGTTATCCACAATTTAGATTTAACAGTAGGTAAAGATGAAATTGTTTGCCTACTCGGAGCGAGTGGGTGCGGCAAAACGACCACGTTAAAAGCGATTGCAGGTTTAATTGAAGCTAAGCAAGGGTCTATTTTTATAGACGGTAAATTAGTGAGTGATGAGCAATCGTTTGTCTCGCCTGAGCACCGTAACATCGGCATGATGTTTCAAGATTATGCATTGTTTCCGCATTTAACGGTAGCAAATAATATCGCATTCGGGCTTAGTAAAATGAGTAAAGCTCAAAAGCAGCAACGCGTTGATGAAATGCTTAAGCTGGTACATTTAATTGGCTGTGCCGACAGGTTCCCGCATCAGTTATCGGGTGGTCAACAGCAGCGTGTAGCTATTGCTCGTGCATTAGCTTATAAGCCTAGTTTATTGCTACTTGATGAGCCCTTTTCAAATATCGACACACAAGTACGCTTTGAATTAATTGCCGATATACGTCGAATTATTAAGGCAACTCAAGTGTCTGCTGTGTTTGTTACACATTCAAAAGAAGAGGCGTTTGCGTTTTCAGATACACTTGCCATTATGCATCGCGGTAAAATTGAGCAACAAGGCACGCCCGAGCAGCTTTTTGCAGCTCCATGTTCAAAGGAGGTTGCAGAGTTTCTGGGTCAAGGCATATACTTGAGCGCAGAAGTATTAACAGCAACTGAATACAAAACACCATTTGGTTTAGTCGAATCTTATATTGAGAGTAAGCAAAACGTAAGCGTAGGGCTTATATATGTGCGCCCTCATCAAATAGAATTAGTGGCAGATAACCAAAGTGACAAACTCAGCAAGCGAGCTACAATCATAAGTCGTCGCTTTATTGGTTCGGCGTATGTTTATTCACTTGTTATTGATAAACAAGAAATTGAAGTTGCTGCACAATATGGCCAGTCATTTGAAAATAATGAACAGGCTATAATAAAAATAAAACCTCACACGGTGAATTTTTTCGAATCGTAATTAATTTGTTATTCGCTGTGTTTTTATCTGTAAAACTAAGGAATAACAATGGCGCAAGCGCAATCAGGGATTTGTGCTGAAGCAAACTTACACGGTTTGCACTTATTTTTTAATGTGTTTGATGGTCAAGATGAATCACTTCGCGCAAAGTTAAAACAAGTAAGCGCTATTGAAGAAGAATTTAGCGATCAATTTTCAGAATCAATGCTCTCTTGTATGGTTGCTATTGGTGCGCAATATTGGCCGCATATCCTCCCTGAATACATCCCAAGCGAATTACAGAGCTTTCCTAATATAAACCATAGCGATCATCAAATGAGCGTACAACCGTGCGATTTATTTGTGCAAATTCGCTCTGACCGTGAAGACGTTAACCATTTATTTGCGCTGCAAATTTTAAAACTATTTGCTCCCGATGTTGAGCTGGTGGAGCAAATTCGTAATTTTCGCTTTTTAGATGGTCGTGATTTTAATGGTTTTATTTATGGTGGCGACACCGCACATGGAAGAAAAAAGCGCGCTACGGCTTTAATTAGTAACCCTGGCAATTTTGAAGATCAGGGGAGTTATATTCATGTACAGCGCTATAAGCATGATTTAACTATGTGGCAGCACTTATCATTGAGCGAGCAAGAACAAATAATGGGGCGTACGCGCCTTGATAACACGCTAATTACCCCCGCGATCGAAACCAGCCATGCTTCGCGAAGTGAGCTAAAAGACGAAGACGGACAACCGCTATTATTAAATCAGAGCATGCCTTATGGCGATGTGTATGAGCAGGGAATGTTATCAATTACATGCTCTTGTACGGGCACCGCATTTGAAAAAGTACTTAATAGTCGTTTAGGGGAAGGGGATTGTTACGACCACTGGCTTGATTTTACTCAAGCCGATATGGGTTCTGCTTTCTTTGCGCCTTCAGTCGGGTTTTTAAAACAAATTTAGTTTGCTATTAAACCGTATCAAATAAAATGCGAACACGTTCAAGTGTTACATCTATTTCAGATATTTTAGCAGGAGCGATAAAAATAGTATCGTCGCCTGCAATTGTTCCTAGTACGCCATCTGCTTTACCTAATGAATCTAATAAACGAGCGATAAGCTGAGCGGCGCCTGGACTGGTACGAATAATGATCATCATTTCGTTGTGCATAATGTCGATTACTAATTGGCGTAATGGGCTTTTAGCCGTAGGTACACCCATTTCAGCAGGTAAGCAGTAAACCATTTCTTGTTTGGCGTTACGTGTGCGTACAGCACCAAATTTACTTAACATGCGCGATACTTTACTTTGGCTTATATTGTCAAAGCCTTGATCTTTTAATGCATCAACTATTTCGCCTTGAGAGCCAAAATTTTCTTCTTTTAATAGTGATTTAAATGCTTTTACCAGTGCTTCTTGTTTATCTTGTGGTTGCATAGTCTTTATTCGTTTTTGTTATTTATGCCGCAAATTCTACACAAAAATGAATAATTATGCAGCAGTTGTTTAGTTAACTTGTCAGTTTGATGCGTTAAATCACAAAAGTTTACGACTATGGTCGAAAATATACTTGAAATAGACAGGATAAATTTGTTTTTAGTCGCTAATTTCATTATCTTAAGAGCCACAAATGTTTCCTACCTCAAATTACGGAGAATTCCAATGAAAGTTGCTGTATTAGGTGCTGCAGGCGGTATCGGCCAAGCGTTGTCTTTATTATTAAAAACAGGCTTACCAGCTGGCTCTGAATTATCACTTTATGATGTTGCACCAGTAGTACCAGGTGTTGCGGTTGACCTTTCTCACATCCCAACAGATGTTAAAGTAGCAGGCTTTGGCGCAGACGAATTAAACAAAGCGCTTGAAGGCTCTGACATCGTTCTTATCCCAGCGGGTATGCCACGTAAACCAGGTATGGATCGTGCTGATTTATTTAATGTAAATGCTGGTATCATCAAAACTTTAGCAGAAGGCATTGTTGCTAGCTGTCCTAAAGCGTTAGTAGGTATTATTACTAACCCAGTAAATGGCACAGTTCCAATCGTTGCTGAAGTATTCAAAAAAGCAGGTACTTACGACGCTAAACGCGTATTCGGTATTACTACGCTTGACGTTATTCGTTCAGAAGCATTTGTTGCTGAACTTAAAGGCGTAGACGTAGCAACTGTGAAAGTACCAGTAATTGGTGGTCACTCAGGCACAACTATTCTTCCTCTACTTTCTCAAGTTGAAGGTGTTTCTTTCACTGATGAAGAAGTTGCTGCACTTACTCCACGTATCCAAAATGCGGGTACTGAAGTTGTAAATGCTAAAGCAGGCGGTGGTTCAGCTACGCTATCTATGGGTGCTGCTGCAGCTCGTTTTTGTATGTCTTTAGTTAAAGGCCTACAGGGTGAAGAAGTTGTAGATTACGCTTACGTTGCTGTTGAAAGTGGCGATGCAGAGTACTTTGCACATCCAGTACGTTTAGGTAAAAACGGCGTAGAAGAAATTCTTTCTTACGGCGAACTAAGCGCATTTGAAACAAAAGCAAAAAATGACATGCTTGAAACACTGAAAAAAGACATCAAAGAAGGTGTTGATTTCATGGCGTAATAGCCAAAGTAGAATAACAAAAAAGCCTGCATTTGCAGGCTTTTTTATTGCTCAGAATTAATTTCACACTGTGTAACTAGTTAAAACTAGTGGTCGCGGTCAACCGCAATACGAGCAAGGCTTATGAGTGCTTGCTTATAGTCAGACTCAGCTAAAAAGTCTAAACACGCAATAGCTTTGTCAGCTTCAAGCTCTGCTTTTTGCATTGTAAATTCAAGCGCATTAGTTTGCTTTAGTGCCGATAGAATTTCTTCTAAATGCTCCATACCATTACTGTGCTCTATTGCATCACGAATAAGCTGCGTTTGCTGCTTGCTACCATGTTGCATAGCATAAATAAGTGGAAGCGTTGGTTTGCCTTCAGCTAAATCATCACCAATGTTTTTACCCAACTGCTCAGCATCTGCATTGTAATCGAGTACATCGTCTACTAGCTGAAACGCAGTACCTAAATGCATACCATATAGGTTTAGTGCATCGAGAGTAGTTTGGTCTTGCTCAGTAATAATGGCAGCAAGGCCTGTCGCTGCTTCAAACAACTTAGCTGTTTTAGAGTAAATAACCTGCATATAACTGGCTTCGGTCGTATCTGGGTCGTTGCAGTTCATTAACTGCAATACTTCACCTTCAGCAATAATGTTTGTTGCATCGGCAAGTATTTGCATAATCTGCATTTTTCCAAGACCAACCATAAGCTGAAATGAACGAGTGTAAATAAAGTCACCAACCAATACGCTAGCAGCATTACCAAATTCAGCATTTGCTGTAGGCGTGCCACGTCGTAAGTTTGATTCATCTACAACATCATCATGCAATAGCGTTGCTGTATGAATAAACTCAACAATTGTTGCAAGTGTTATGTGATCTTTACCCTGATAACCGAGCGCTTTGGCTGCTAAAATTGCCAGCATTGGACGAACGCGTTTGCCGCCACTGCTAACTATATATAAACCAAGCTGATTAACTAACGCCACATCTGAGCGCATTTGCGCATGTATAAGTTGATTGACGTCATTCATATCGCTTTCGATTAACGCCTGGATAGCTTTTATATCCATTGATCTCCGAGCCAATTTTTATGTGTGAACGGCGCAGATTGTACAACAAAAAATGCACTAGCTCGATATTTTGTGACGATTGATTGAAAAAACACTATTAAAGTACTTAATTTAGACTGAATTAGCCAAGATAACTGATTAATTGATAATCAATATACAGTTTATGGTGTGCTTAGATATTAAGCTGTGAGGGTCATATTTGAGTACATTAATTTATTTCGACTAAGAGTTAAAAAGCGCTTGGCAAAAGGGCTAATTAATATAAAATGGGGTAAATATTGAATTGCTCTCAAAGCAGCTACTTTTTATTCATTTTAATTACAAAATAGGCTTGCTAGTTATTTCGCGTTAGCGTAAACTTCGCGCCCTATCGAAGAATATTTTAGTTGCGCCGATTTGAGGGTGCACAGACGGAGTTAATTATGTACGCGGTTTTCCAAAGTGGTGGTAAACAGCATCGTGTGACTGAAGGTCAAACGATTCGTCTTGAAAAATTAGACGTTGAAACTGGTGCGGCAGTAGAATTTGATTCAGTACTTTTAGTTGCTGATGGTGAGAAAATCGAGATCGGTGTACCGTTCGTAAACGGTGGCAAGATAACAGCTGAGGTTGTTTCACATGGTCGCGGTGAGAAGATTAAGGTTGTTAAATTTAGACGCCGTAAGCATTCTCGTAAGCAAATGGGCCATCGTCAATGGTTCACTGAAGTTAAAATCACTAGCATTAGCGCTTAATTAGAGGTACTTAGAAATGGCACATAAAAAAGCAGCTGGTAGTACTCGTAACGGTCGCGATTCAGAAAGCAAACGCCTAGGTGTTAAGCGTTTTGGTGGCGAATCAGTTCTAGCGGGTAGCATCATTGTTCGTCAGCGTGGAACTCGTTTCCACCCTGGTACTAACGTAGGTATCGGTAAAGACCACACTATCTTCGCAAAAGCAGATGGTAAAGTTCAGTTTGAACAAAAAGGTCCTTTAAACCGTAAATACGTAACTATCGTAACTGAGTAATCAGTAAGGTAGTTAAAAACCCCGCCTTTGCGGGGTTTTTTGTTTTGTAGTCAGTCAAAATATATACCCAAGCCTGCATTTGTGTTGGCTTGGGTATATAATAGAGTTATTAAACAAGCCAATCCCTAAAGTGAGTAATCATGAAGTTTGTAGATGAAGTAGAAATTCGCGCAGAAGCTGGAGACGGTGGCAGCGGCATCGTGTCTTTCCGTCGTGAAAAATATGTTCCAGATGGTGGACCAGACGGCGGTGACGGTGGAGACGGTGGTAGTGTTTATCTACAAGCTGATGAAAACTTAAATACCCTAATTGATTATCAGTTTGAGCGCTTTCATAGAGCTGAACGTGGTACTAATGGTCGTAGCCGTAACTGTACAGGCCGAAAAGCCGATGATTTATTTGTTATGGTGCCTGTAGGCACGCGCATCATGGATGTTGATACCCAAGAGGGACTTGGCGACTTAACTCAAGATGGTCAACGAATTTTGGTTGCAAAAGGTGGTTTCCACGGCTTGGGGAATGCACGTTTTAAATCAAGTACTAACCGAGCACCTCGTCAAAAAACATTGGGCACACCCGGTGAAGTACGTAACTTAAAGTTAGAGTTACTATTATTAGCTGATGTAGGCTTACTAGGATTACCAAATGCAGGTAAATCTACGTTTATCCGCAGTGTATCTGCAGCAAGACCAAAAGTAGCTGATTACCCATTCACGACGCTTATTCCTAATTTAGGTGTGGTACGTCCAGAAGCAAATAAATCATTTGTTATAGCCGATATTCCGGGTCTAATTGAAGGTGCATCTGATGGTGCAGGCCTAGGTATTCGCTTCTTGAAGCATTTAGAGCGTTGTCGTGTGTTATTGCACATTATTGATGTAATGCCGGTAGATGGTTCAAACCCTGTTGATAATGCATTCTCGATTATTAACGAGCTACACCAATACAGTCCTAAATTAGCTGAAAAACCACGCTGGTTAGTGTTTAATAAAATAGATTTATTACCAGCAGATGAAGCAAAAGCGCTATGCGAAGCGATTGCAGAAGAGCTGGGCGAAACTGAAAATATTTATCACATTTCAGCAATTAATAAACTTAATACTCAACCTTTAATCCACAACATAATGACACTACTTGATAGCATGCCTAAAGAGAAGTTTGTACAAGTTGAAGATGAAGAAGTTGAATTCAAGTGGGATACCTATCATGAAAAAGCCACTAAAGGTAAAGGCAATGATGATGATTGGGACGACTGGGATGAAGATGATTACGACGTAGAAGTTGTCTACGAGCGTTAATTAAATAAAATTTATTAAAAAGGAGCTTATGCTCCTTTTTCTTTGTTTAAGAATAAAGTACTAGGTGTTTATTATGATAATTTCAATGATTGCAGCAATGGCAAATAACCGTGTAATTGGCCTAGATAATAAAATGCCATGGCATTTACCTGCGGATCTTCAGCATTTTAAAAAAATAACTACGGGTAAACCTGTGATCATGGGTCGTAAAACTTTTGAGTCAATAGGCCGTCCTTTACCTGGGCGTCGTAATATTATTATTACTCGAAACAGCGAATATACTGCACAGGGTATTGAAGTGGTAACTACACCAGAGGCCGCACTAGAACTAGTTTGTGCTGTTGAAGAAGTAATGATTATTGGTGGCGGTAATATTTATGAGCAATTTTTACCAAAAGCAGAACGCTTGTATTTAACCTTTATTGATTTAGATATTAAAGGCGATACACAGTTTCCTGATTACAATAAAGTTGCTAATTGGGACGTGAAAGAAGAGCAAGAAAACCTTCCTGATGAAAAAAACAAATCTAGTTATAAATTCGTAACTTTGTATAAAGAACATTAACATTATTGCGTAATTTTTGATAGATTGATATAATATTTGATAGTCTATATAAGAACAAAGTATTATAAAGGGTTTGTCATGTTTAAATTACCAAAGCTAGTTGCACTTACTGCTGTTGTCGCTGTAAGTTCTTTTTCGTATACAGCACCTGCAAATGCTGAAGATCAATTAGCAGTATCTATTTGTGAATATATTGCGGCAGACGATAAAAACCGATTACGCAGCAAGCTTAAAAGCTCTCGTGTAAAAATTCGTAATATTTATGATGCAGTACAATGTAATGGTAATAACTTATTACGCCATGCTGTTGCTAGTAATGCAGTGGATACTGGTGAGTATATAGTTAAAAACTTATCAAAAAGTGCTCTAGCAGATGGTGCTGATATTGCTTGGGCTGAAGGCAACTTTGCTAGCTCACCACTTATTGCAGTAATTAAAGATCGCGCTGGTCTTTAATTATAAAAAGGTTTTATAACTCTACCTTCAGTAAGGTATTGTTAAATATTAATTAGTCTGAAGTTGTTATTAATAACAACTTCAGACTTTTTTATTTAGCTAATGTAATCTCACCCCTAACAAAATCATTAATAAGTTCACTATTTACCTATCTATTTTATATTCCCAAAGTGTAGAGTCTTCATTTTAAAAGCAGCTTCAAATTTACTTCTTCAAAAGAGGTAACTTTATTCAGCTGGTATCTATTTTGTATCTGCTAGTTTATTTACAAACTTAATCACTAAGGATAGATATGAAAGCTGTAATTCCAGTAGCAGGCTTAGGGACGAGAATGCTCCCTATGACAAAAGCTATTCCAAAAGAAATGCTCCCTATAGTTGATAAACCTCTAATTCAATATATTGTCAGCGAATGTGTATCTGCCGGTATTAAAGATATTGTATTAGTTACACACAGCTCTAAAAATGCAATCGAAAACCATTTTGATACAAGTTACGAGCTAGAAGCTACTCTTGAAAAACGTGTTAAACGTGCTTTATTAGATGAGATTCGCTCTATTTGTCCGCCTGATGTCACCATTATGAGTGTACGCCAAGGTGAAGCTAAAGGGCTAGGGCATGCTATTTTGTGTGCTAAGCCAATAGTTGGTGACGATAACTTTGTAGTGCTCCTGCCAGATGTGATACTTGATGCTTATACAGCGGACCAAAAAACTGAAAACTTAGCGGCCATGATTAAACGCTTTAAAGAAACTCAAGCAAGTCAAATAATGCTTGAGCCAGTAGCTAAAGAAGACGTTAGTAAATATGGTATTGCTGATATAAACGGTGTTGAGTTAATGCCAGGTAAAAGTGCTGCAATTAAAGCAATGGTTGAAAAACCTGATGCAGATTTAGCACCTTCAAATCTTGCTGTTGTAGGGCGATATGTACTGAGTAAGAATATTTGGCCTCTACTCGCAAAAACGTCTGTAGGTGCTGGCGGTGAAATACAACTTACAGATTCTATTGACGCATTAATGGCACAAGAAACCGTTGAAGCATTCCATATGAGTGGTCGCTCTCACGATTGCGGAGATAAGTTAGGCTATTTAAAAGCAATTGTAGAGTACAGCATGCGGGATAAAAAGTTAGGTAATGACTTTTCTCGCTTTATAAATGATTTGAATTTACCTTAACTACAGAGCAATAAATTTTATGAAAACTATAGAAGCTAAAATAGTTTTCATAAAATGTAGTGAACTCGGTCTACAAACCTTTGCTAGACTACTCTGAGTTACTAAGTTAGTTACACTTTACCTACACTGTAATAGGTTACGTAGTATGATTGTTACTTATTCTGTATTGATCTTTTAAAGGAACCACCATGATTGAGCAAGGCCAAGAATTACCATCGGTTACGTTAACGCAATTAACTGACGACGGTATGCAATCTCTTACAAATAAAGAGTTGTTTGAAGGTAAAAAAGTCGTGTTATTTGCAGTGCCAGGTGCATTTACACCAACGTGTTCAAATGCACATTTACCTGAATTTATTACTCTTGCTGATAAAATTAAAGCAAAAGGTGTTGATGCTATTTACTGTGTATCTGTTAATGACGCATTTGTTATGAAAGCATGGGGCGACTCGCAAAACGCGCAAGAAATTACAATGCTTGCTGATGGCGATGGAAGTTTCACTAAATCGTTAGGGCTTGATAAAGATACCGCTAGTTTTGGTGGTTTACGTTCAACGCGTTACGCTATGATTGTTGAAAATGCAGTAGTAACTGGTTTATTTGTAGAGCAAGACAAAGAGTTTGTTGTAAGCCGCGCAGAATCAGTACTAGAGAAGCTATAACAGTAATAAAGTGTAGGTTTTAGCTTTAATTAATCAGCTACTTACTATTTAAAAACCGATGTTGGAAACAACATCGGTTTTTTATTTACGGCTCAAACTTTAAATTACGGTTGGTATTGTCCGCTAAGTGTTAAACCAGAGAAAGTGCTATAAGCGTTAACGCTCAAGTGCCAAGTACCTGCTTGTGGATTGGTAAATGTACATGTTTCTGCGTTGCCATTTTTATAAGGGCGACAATCGTACGTAGTGGTTGTTGGTTGGCTGCCATATTTTACAAATAAGTCTGCATCGCCACTTCCACCCGACGTTGTTACTGCAAACGTACTCATTCCTGCAGGTACATCTAACGTGTAATGTTTCCACTGACCAGTATTGGCTGTCACATCGCTTATAGTACCGCCGCCAGCTTGTGGAGTGCCTGTACTGCCACCAGACGATGAACCACCAGTAATATTACCTACCAAGCTCACAGCTGAATACGCAGAGTAGCCGTTAAGCATTACGTGGTAAGTGCCTGCTGTAGGGTTATCAATAGAGCACTCTTCGCTATTACCGCCTTTATAAGGGCGACAGTCATAGGTAGTAGTTGTAGGTTTACTGCCCGCACGTACGTATAAATCAGCATCACCAGTACCACCACTCATAGTGAATGTTACGTTAGTTGCACCGCTTGGTACGGTCATCGTGTAAAATGCTTGTGCATTTGCAGCCCCACTTAAACCTGTTTTAGCTTCACCATTAATAAGCTCGCTATCACCGCCTGTAGGCGGAGTGGTGCCGCCACTTGCTGCTGCAACAGCTGCGGCTGCATCAACAATACCCGTACCACAGCTAGTACATGTAGCAGGGAACGAACGGGTTGTTGATTTTAAAATACTTTCTATTTCGTCAGGCGTTGCATCTGGTTTTGCTTGCTTAATAAGTGCAGCAACACCTGCTACGTGAGGCGCAGCCATTGATGTACCTTGCGAATAACCGTAGCTGTCGCTTGAAGGTGTAGACGAACCTGAATTGTAAGTTGATAGAACACCTTCAGAGTCGTTTGCAAAACTTTGCGCGCCACCCGGTGCTGCAACATCAATATTGCTACCGTAGTTTGAGTAATAAGCTCGACCGCCATTACGACCTACTGATGCTACGTTTACTACACCATTACAGTTACCTGGGTTGTAGTTTGCTGAGTTATCGTTATCGTTACCTGCAGCAATAACTACCACAGTGCCGTTACTACGCGCGGTGTTAATTGCATTTTGAGTTGTCGAGCTACATGAACCGCTGCCGCCTAAACTCATGTTTATTACATCTGCAGGGTTTGAGTTGGCAGGAATACCTGAAACACTTCCGCCAGATGCCCAAATAATACCATCTGCAATATCAGAGGTTAAACCACCACACTTACCAAGTACACGAACAGGCACTACTTTTGCGTTATAAGCTACGCCTGCAACACCTTCACCGTTATTGGTTACCGCAGCAACTGTGCCGGCTACGTGCGTGCCGTGCCAGCTAGAGTTTTGTGCACCGTTAGTGCCACATTCATTCGCAGCAACTGCATCACCAGGATCACGTGCATCGCTATCGCGACCACCGCCATCGTTAGCTACCGATAGGTTAGAGATCATATCGTAACCCGGTAAAATGTTAGCATTTAAATCGGCATGTGGGCGGTAACCTGTATCTAGTACAGCTACAACTACACCGCTACCCGTTGCTGTATCCCATGCAGTAGGTAAGTTTAAACCACCGGCTTGCTCGTAGTAGTGCCATTGGTCATCAAAGCGAGGGTCGTTAGGAGTTGAAAACGGCTTTAACATTTGATCCACTTCAATGTATTCCACATTGCCTGAATCAACCATTTCTTGCATAAATTCTTGCGCTTCTGCTGTACTTAATTTTTTATCAGCACGCATTACGTGGTGGTTATTAAGTGCCATTGCACGAATATATTTTGCTTTTACTTTGCCTTTTTTAGAAGTGAAGTTTTTAACAAAGCTCTGTGCGCGCTTTTTCATGCTAGACGGGTTTGCGTCAGCAGTTGAAAAGCTCGCCATTTCGTTATTATTTTTATATTTAATAATGAACTGAGTTTCGAAACTGCCTTGGCTTTGTAGTTTAGCCGATGTTTCAGCCATTGAACTTGAAACTGATTGAGCCATGCCAGATGTTGCTGCAAAAAGCGTACTAACTGTAATTGCAATTGCGCATCTTTTAAAAGTTTTACTAGTTGTCATAATTATCCCTAGATTTTTATTTATTATTTCGTGATATAAGATCACGATGCGGGAACAAAAGTAAACGATCTGTTAACTAGGTTAAAATATCAATTTATTATGTACCTCTTTCATTTAGTTATAACCCAGGTTTTTAGCGGTTTACTCGTTGTTTAGTATTTGTCATATAAATTAAAAATAAGCATAAAGGGTTGTTTTATTGTGCGAGTAATTATTCTCCACTTATTACTGATGTGTTTTTGTTGTGTTATTACTAATAATTCAAATGCTGCGTTGTTAGCTATTAAACTTTGCTATAATCGAGCAAATTTTTTAATGAGATAAATAAATGACCCAAGTAGATGTAATTGTAATAGGTGCGGGAGCTGCAGGATTAATGTGTGCAGCGCAAGCTGGATACCGTGGCCGAAGCGTTACAGTACTTGATATGGGAAAAAAACCAGGTCGTAAAATTTTAATAAGTGGTGGTGGGCGTTGCAATTTTACAAATGAAAATGCAACCCCGGATAACTACTTATGCACAAACTCTCATTTTGTTAAATCATGCTTAAGTCGTTATACACAGCATGACTTTATTGAGCTGGTGGACAGACATGGCTTGGCGTATCACCATAAAACACTAGGCCAGCTTTTTTGCGATAACAATGCACAAGACATTGTTGATATTTTACTAACCGAATGTGAGTGGGCCGGAGTAAATATAAAGCTACGCAGTGAAGTGATCAGCGTATCAAAAACCGAAACCGGCTATAGCGTTACCACAGAGCAAGAAACCTTAAGCTGTGAGTCGTTAGTTATTGCATCGGGTGGCTTAACCATGCCAAAACTAGGGGCTACACCAATAGGTTATAAAATTGCAGGGCAGTTTGGCTTAAGCGTGTTACCAACTATGGCTGCACTTGTGCCGTTTACTTTGCATCAGCATGATAAAGAGCGTTTTGAAGGGCTTTCGGGAATTAGTATTCCATGTGAAGTTTCAAGCGAAGACGGCACCGTATTTAAAGAAAATATCCTCTTTACTCACCGAGGGTTATCGGGCCCTGCAATATTGCAAATAAGCTCATTTTGGCGAGCAGGGCAGGCTGTAACTATAAACCTATTACCTGAAATTGATTTAAGGCAGCAACTTGCTGATTGGCGTGAAACACAAGCCCAAAAGTCGTTAAAAAACAGCCTTTCGACTATTTTACCTAAACGCTTTATAGAAATACTGCACGAAAGCAAAGCGATACCAGATTGTAATATTAATCAGCTTACACATGCCCAAATAGATGAGCTGGTAAATTATATTCATGCTTGGCAAATTAAACCCAATGGCACAGAAGGTTATAGAACAGCAGAAGTAACATTGGGCGGTGTAGATACCGACGAGTTGAGCTCAAAAACCTTTGAAGCTAAAAAAGCTAAAGGCCTATACTTTATAGGCGAAGTAACTGACGTAACGGGTTGGTTAGGGGGCTACAATTTCCAGTATGCTTGGAGCTGTGGATTTGCTTGTGGGCAGTACGCTTAAGTTTAGGCTATAAACCCATTTAAGTAGGTTGATTGAGCGATAACGGTTGAATCGTTATCGCTAACACATACTTTATTGCGTCCATTATTTTTAGCCTTATATAGCGCAGTATCAGCCCGTTCCAATAGTTTTAGCACTGTATCGTCTTTTTGTATCGTTGCTAACCCAATACTTATAGTAAATGCTACATTTGTAATTGTGTTTTCGGCAATATACTTTCTCAGGTCATCGGCTTTTTTAGCGCTATCATTTAAAGAGGTGTTGGATAAAATAATAGTGAATTCTTCTCCACCCCATCGCGCAATAAGTGCATCATTTCCCATACGCATTTTTAATATTTTAGAAAATTCAGTGAGTACGTTATCGCCAACTAAATGCCCGTAGGTATCATTTATATTTTTGAAGTGGTCTATATCGCAAATAAGTAAGCAATGCGGGGTTTTAAAAACGTCATTTTTAGCAATTAACTGTGATAATTCAAAATCAAATTTTTGCCTGTTATAAAGCCCCGTTAACTTATCGGTTTCTGCTAAGTGTTGAATTTCTAAGTTACGGATAGATAATCGAGTGTATGCCGAAAACCGTGTTTTTTCGTAAAATCTAAAAATTAAAATATGAGCAAGACTTACCTCTATGAGATTAAATAAAGAGCCTAAGCCAATTGTTACAGTTTGCTGTTGTTGTAAATACACAAGATACGCACAAATAGTAAAGGCGACTGCACTAAATAGGCTTCCCCAGTTTCTTCCAACTAAAAAAAAGCTAAAAGGCGGGATTAACGTCGCCCAAAATAAAGAATGCGCATGCCCACCTACAGAAACCACAAACATCATTATTAAGCTAACGACCATAAGGGTGACAGCCCACGCTGCTGCATTTACATTGGCTGTTTTATTAAACCAAGTATAAATACCTAACGATATCGTAAGTCCTAAGGCATCAATTAAAGCAATGTCATAGCTTTCAAAATAAAAAAGATTGAGGAGTGTTAAAGCTAAAAAGTAACATGTAGTTATTAGTAAAGAGTGAGCTATTAAGCGAGTACGCCAAAAATCCTTATGGTCTTTTGGGTATTGTGGAAACTCTTTGTACCAAAAACCTAGCATAATGAACGACTCTTTAACCTCTGAATTTAGTGATTATTACTTATATTAGGCTTTTATTATAGTTTTTTACTTTGATTAAAACGCTTATATACGGTGGTGTTTATAAAAGTTTAAAGATCATTACAGCATTTTTCAAAGGTATGAAGGACTAGGTAGTGACTGATTACTTAAATGTAATATGCCTCGCCTTGATTTAATTGACGCAGAGCTCAACGTTATCGCTTACGTAGAGCTCTGAATAAATGTTATATCTATTCCTCTATAAATGCCTCGCCTTTTGTCATCCACTTTTCAGCTGGTTTGCCTTTTAAGTAATGATCAAAGTACTGCATCATACGTACTGAAAAATCGACCTGATTAGGAAACTTTTTCAAGTGGTGTGGTTCACCTTCGTATTGTAAAAATGTAGCATCTTTTCCTGCACGGCGCAGAGCTAAGTAATACTGCACGCTCTCATGCCAAGGTACTGCATCGTCTTTGTCGCCAGACATTATTAAGATAGGCGTATTAACTTTGTCTGCAAAAAACACCGGTGAGTTTTCTATATAAAGTTCTGGTGCTTCAAATAAGTTTTTGCCAATACGGCTTTGTCCTGTTTCGTATTGAAATTGACGAGCAAGGCCCGATTTTAAACGTATGCCACTGTAAGCACTTGTCATGTTTGATACTGGAGCGCCAGATACAACCGCTTTAAACATATCTGTTTGGGTTATCATAAACGCACTTTGATAGCCTGCCCAAGAGTGACCTTGTAAGCCTATTTTATCTGGGTCGGCTATGCCTAAATCTATTAATTTTTGGGTGGCGTTTATCATGGTTTGCGTTGACGATTTACCCGGGTGACCTATTTCAAAACGAATATCAGGTAAAAATACCGCATAACCATTTGAGGTAAACATAGGAAAATTAGGGCGATGGTTTAATTCCATTTTAGGAAAATCAAACATACGCTGGCTCATGTAACGGTAAAAATACACTACCACAGGCACTTTATCGCCTTTTTTATATCCCGCAGGTTTTATTAATACGCCTTGTAAATCTTCACCGTCAAAGCCTTTATAGCTTATTAGTTCTGGCTTTTCGCCCCATGCAAAATTACTAATTTGTGGGTTTAGGGTGGTCACTTGTTTTGGTGAACTAAAGCTAAAATCTGTTTGGTAGTAATCAGGAAATTGGCTATAAGTTTGCGAGGTAAATAAGTACTTGTCAGCCTTTTTGGCTTTTTTAACCATATCAAAGCGTTTATCACCGCTAAGCACCTTAGTTAGTGTGTTAGTGGTTAAGTCGAGCTTTGCAACTTCGCTTTGTTTAGTTTGTAAGTTAATAGCAGAGACAAGTAATGTATCGCTTTTTTTAAAGCCCACTTGGGTTTTATCAAGCTTAATAACACGGTACTGCGTATTGCTTTGCTTACCATTAGTTAGGCGTTTAGCTTGCTTAGTTTTTACGTCAAATGCCCAAATATCGTATTTACTATAAGCAAGCACTTGGCTGCTATCGGTCATCCAACCTGCAAAACCATAACCAGGTTGAGTAGATGGGTAGTCGTGTTTATCATCAGCAAAAGTTGCCTGAATCGCTTTTGTAAGCGGTGTTACTTTATTATTTTTTAAATCTTTTAACTGTATTTGGCTATCGCTAAAATAAGCTGCAAACTCACCATTAGGGGCAAGGCTCGGTCTAAACGGGTAGTTACTTATAATTGGAGTTTGTTTACCGGTATTTATATTTACTGCAAAGTAATCAGCAAAAAAACCGCCGTACATTATTTTTTCTAGGTAGGGGATGTTAGATGAGCCAAGTAAAGACACATCTCGCTGAGGGTTTAGTGCAACCTCAGGCATGTTTGGTGTACTAAGTTGCGCAACTTTTTGCGAGTTAACGTGATACACCGCACTGTAATGGCGATTTTTATTAACTTCGTTCCATTGCTGCTCTTCACGTGGTTTTATTTGCGCATCGTTGTTGTGCCATACATTAAGGCCTTTGTGTTCAACAATGGTGTCAAAATCGTATAGTGAGGCTTCGTCGGTATATTCTTTAGTTTTTACTTTAGCTGCCAATTTAGGATGGTTTTCAAAATATAAACGCTCGCCATTTTCTGACCATTCAAGGGTGGCTGTTTTCCCTAACGTCCATGTTTTATTAGGTGAATCTATAGTTGAGAGCTTCTCGTTTTTATATAGCTGTAAAGTGTAGCTTCGGCGGCGCGTGTCATCATTTACATAGTTACCCAATGTAAACGCTGCAATATTGTCAGTGGGGTGCCACGCTATTTTATTTGCGATTACGCCCGGTTCATCAATTAATATGCTGCTATTAAAGTCACTGAGCTCAATTAACGCTATTTGGTTGTTATTACCATCGCTGTAACTTTGACTCACTAATAGCTGGCTGTTAGCTGAGTTAATAGCGTAGCTAAATACGTTTTCTATTGTATGGGAGCGTTTATCAGATAAATTTACGATAACAAGCGCATAGCTCTTATCTTTTTTATCGGGCGTGATAGCGTTGTCTTCTTCGTTTTTAGTGTTATCGGTTTTATCTTCTACTTTTGCGTCATCGTCTTTTTTATTTAAACGATAAGCAAGCCACATACCGTCATCAGATAATGTGTAATCTTTTACATCTGCAAAGCTTTGTTGGGCACCTGATTGTGTGTTTACGAGTACCAGATTGTTTTTAAGTGTGTCTTTTTTTTTGGTTGTTTCTTTTTCAAGTAATGTAGGTACTTGTGTAAAAGCGACCCAGTTAGCGGCTTTATTAATATGAGGTTTAGTGCCGCGCTCTACTTCTGCGATGAGAGTATTGCTTTGTAGTGAGTAAACTTGGCCAGTTGCATTTCCACGATACGGCGTTGCACTAAAAGTGAGTACTTGACCATTGTCAGATAGTTGCGTGCTTTTAGCTGATTTAAAACTAAAAACGTCTTTAAATTGTAGCGATTCTTTGGCGTGTATGCCGGTGCTAGTTAAGCTGGCAACGAGTGCCGTGCTTAATAAGGTGAGTTTTGTTTTCATTATTGATTCTCGTATTATGACATTGTTTCATTGTAACGAGTTTGGCTCACAATTCGAGCGGATCAGATAAATGGCAGCTACATACGACAAAACGACCCGTAGGTCGTTTTTTGGTATTTAATTTATTAATTTAGCAAACATTACAGCCAAATTTTTTGTAGCTCAAGCCATTGTTTTTCAAATTGAACACTTGGCTTTGCTTTAAAGTCGCTACGTACAAACTGATTCATTTTGCCTTCAACGTAGGCAAGTAAAAAGTTTGCAAGTGTAAGCTCATCACTTTGAAAGTTTTTACCTTCACGTAATTTACGCTCACGAAGTACTTGTTTAAACTGAGTTTCTAGTTTTTCAAACAAGCTTTGTACCCGCTCGCGTAAACGTTCCTGCTCACCTTGCAGAGCATCGCCAGTTAAAATACGAGTAATGCCTGGATTTTTTTCAGCAAAGGTTAAAAGTAATAATAGAATGTTATAAATGCGCGTTTGGCTTTCTTTTTCGTTTTCAATAATAATATTTATACGAGATAAAAGGGTATCTTCAATAAACTCAATTAAGCCCTCAAACATACGCGCTTTGCTCGGAAAATGACGGTATAGCGCGGCTTCAGACACACCCACCTCAGCAGCTAGTTTTGCTGTGGTGATACGTTGTCCTAAATTAGTTTCTAACATTTGTGCGAGTGCTTGCAGTATTTGCTCTTTGCGATTACTTCTTTTTGTCGCAGGCATGAACATTCCTTTTTATTAGTTATTCTTAGTGGCGCAGTTAAGAACCCTAGTCATTTTTTGTTCAAATGATTGGCGTATGTTAATGTTTTATTCAGTTTGTTTCCAGCCTTTTATAGATGTTTAGCCAGCTGTTCGATCACCTTGCGAGCTATTTCTATTTTACTTGTTGTTGGTAATTCTAGTTGTTCATTATGCCAGTACAGTGTTAAAGCATTATGATCGGAATTAAACCCTAAGCCACTTTTTGATACGTCATTAGCGCAAATCATATCTAGATTTTTATTTTGTAGTTTACCTTTAGCATAGCTTTCTACATTTTGAGTTTCGGCGGCAAACCCCACAGTATAAGGACGGTTTTGTTTAAGGTTGGCAATAGCTGCAATTACGTCAGGGTTTTTAGTTAAAGTAAGAGTGAGTTCGTCGCCTTGCTTTTTCATTTTTTGAGTCGCAATGTTTGCAGCTCGATAATCCGCAACAGCAGCGCAGCCAATAAATGCATCTGATTGTGGTGCATAGGTAAGTGACTCAGTTAATAGCTCCTCAGCGCTTTCTATATTGATAAGGTTTACGCCAGTAGGGGCTTTTATAGTGACCGGACCCGAAATTAAATTAACCTTAGCACCGAGTTGCAAAGCGGCTTCTGCCAGTGCATAACCCATTTTTCCAGAGCTGTGATTTGATATAAAACGTACCGGATCGAGAGGCTCACGCGTTGGGCCTGCTGTTATTGTAATTGTTTTTCCTGCAAGTAATTGCGGTTGCTCTTTTGCTATACATAGCGCAACTAGCTCATGAGGCTCTAACATGCGTCCAGCGCCTATATCGCCACAGGCTTGCTCACCTTTACCTGGGCCCCAAATAAGTACGTTACGTGCCTTTAATGTGGCTAAATTAGCTTGTGTTGCTGCGTGTGCATACATTTGCTGGTTCATGGCTGGTGCAACTGCGACTTTTGCAGGCGTTGCTAGCAGTAACGTCGTTAGTAGGTCGTCAGCAATGCCGGCTGCCATTTTAGCAATAATATTACAGGTAGCAGGAGCAACTAAAATTAAGTCAGCCCATTTTGCAAATTCAATATGCCCCATTGAAGCTTCAGCAGAAGGGTCTAGTAATGAGTCAGAGACTGTTTCTCCACTAACGGCTTGCATGGTCAGTGGTGTAATAAAGTGTTTAGCTGATTCAGTCATAACTACTTTTACTTCACAACCAGAGTCTTTTAATCGCCTAACGAGTTCTGCACATTTATAAGCTGCAATACCGCCGGTAATACCTAGTACAATTTTTTTGTTTGTTAAGTTAGTCATGGATGTTCATCAGTTTTTATTAAATATTGGGCTTAAAATAACAAATCTTTACCCATACAGCGAAGTTTTTTAATTCGAAATAACAGGCTAAATTTCAAATTTGCATTACATTTATAAGACACTTTCGCCTCTCAAGGATGAATAATGCAACTGACTTCACTACCAAACTCACTTCGACCTCGTGAAAAGCTCATAGCAAAGGGGGCTAAGGCGCTGACTGACGCAGAGCTTCTTGCCATATTTTTACGAACAGGGTTACCGGGAATGAATGTAATTGAGTTGGCTCAGCATTTATTAAACGAGAATAAAACACTTCATAATTTGTTTAATGCCAGCATTGAGGAGTTTTGCTCTCAAAAGGGGTTAGGGACCGCTAAGTATGTTCAGCTACAAGCTGTGTTAGAGCTAAGCCAACGTTATATGCAGGAGCGTTGCCAACGAGACGCCGTGTTTAATTCGCCAAACTCAGTTTACGATTACCTAACAATTCAAATGCGAGGCTTGCAACAAGAAGTATTTATGGTGTTATACCTAGATAGCCAAAATAGATTAGTAAAAGATGAAATACTTTTTTATGGCACAATTAATTCTGCCAGTGTTTATCCGCGTGAAGTGGTAAAGGCTGCCCTTAAAAATAATGCAGCCGCTGTTATTTTTGCGCATAATCATCCAAGTGGTATTGCAGAACCGAGCCAAGCAGACAAACTTATTACTAATAAATTGCAGCAAGCACTGCAATTGGTCGACATAAGTGTGCTCGATCACATCATTGTTGGTGGAGAAACGTGTGTTTCGTTTGCCGAGCGAGGCCTGATTTAGCTTTGTTAGATACAGAAGTGTGTTAAAAATGAGCTGTTTAACGTGTTTTGGCAAATTAGTTTAATTTAAATGCAGTTTTTACTTTCCCTAAGGGCATTCGATCTTTATAATTAGCCGCTATCAAATTTACATATATGAGCTGATTGGATAGATCAGTGTTTGATCTTTGCCTGTAAAAGCTGTATAAAGAGCGCCCTTCGATTTATCTCTAGGGCGGAAATACACGGCCTTAGATTAAATTAAGCTCGAGCGAAGTTATTGGAGATATATAGACATGTCTAAAGTATGTCAAGTTACAGGTAAGCGTCCTGCGGTTGGTAATCACCGTTCACACGCGAGAAACGCGACTAGACGTCGTTTCCTACCTAACCTACAAACACACCGTTTTTGGGTTGAAAGTGAAAAACGTTTTGTAACATTACGCACTACTACTAAAGGTATGCGTATTATCGATAAAAAAGGCATCGACACGGTTCTTACAGAAATCCGTGCTCGCGGCGTTAAAGTTTAAGGATCTGAATCATGCGCGATAAAATCCGTTTAGTTTCAACTGCCGGTACTGGTTTTTTCTACACTACTGACAAAAACAAACGTAACATGCCTGAGAAGATGGAAATCAAAAAGTTTGATCCAAAGATTCGTAAACATGTTCTTTTTAAAGAAGCTAAAATTAAGTAATTTTAGTTCTTTTAGAATTTAAAAACCCAGCTTAGGCTGGGTTTTTTGTTTTTAAAAATATGATTAGTGAATTGATATAAAAAAAACCTCGTTGGCATAACCAACAAGGCTTTTAAATCAATAAATGAAAACACAATTAGATTTTTGTGAATGCATCTTGTAGTGGTGGTACTACTTGCTTTTTACGGCTTAGTACGCCATCTAACCATACTTTATCATTCTCTGGTTTTACACCGTAAGCCTGCTCAACTAAGTTTGCATCGTCAGATACAATTAGCATTTCTGAGCCTTCTTTCATTATATCGGTAAGCAGTAAAAATACAGAGTGGCGATTACCCTCAACTTTTAGCTTAGCAATATCGGCTGCAAGGTCTGCTTTAATGTCGTCAAAAACAGCAAGGTCGATTACTTCTAGTTGGCCAATGCCTACTAGGTTACCGTTCATGTTGAAATCTTTAAAGTCACGCATTACTAAATCACGTGCTGGTGTGTCTTCTACCGCAGATTTAACACGGAACATATCCATACCCAGTTCTTTAAAATCTTCTACGCCTGCAATTTCAGCTAGCGCTTCAACACATTTAATATCGGCAGTGGTACATGTTGGTGATTTAAATATGACTGTGTCGCTTAAAATTGCACACATCATAATACCCGCGATGTCTTTAGGGATTTCTACGCTGTAGAAGTCGTACATCATTTTAATAATGGTGTTTGAACAACCAACAGGACGAATCCAGCATTCAAGCGGAGTAGATGATGTTAAGTCACCTAATTTGTGGTGATCTACCACGCCAACAACGCGAGCTTGGTCGATATCATCGGGTGCTTGTGTTTTTTCTGTGTGATCTACAATATACACATCTTCACCCGCGTAGCTTAATTTAAGCTCTGGTGCTTCGAAGCCAAATTTATCAAGGATAAATTGAGTTTCAGGTGAAATTTCACCAAGACGAGTTGGAATTGCAGGCTCATCGATTTGGTTTTTTAAATAAGCCAGTGCAATTGCACCACAAATAGAATCTGAATCTGGGATTTTATGGCCCACTACATACATAGACATTGACGGAACTCCTTTAAATTTGCCGATATTCTAACAAAGTCTGCGGCCTTTAACATATAGACAGCGCAATTAAGTTTTAGTTACACTTTAAAATCTTGAATTTACTAGGTGTATTAATATGCGACTGGGCCGTAAAGGTTGGAACAACGTTATAATATTTTCGATGTTGATTATGATCTTCTTCTTAAATGGCTGGCATAAGCAACTTTTGGGAGGGGAGGATAAACCAACATTACAAGCCGTACTCCCCCAGCAAAGTTTTGTACTGACACTGCAATTTGTTGATCAAAAAATTGAGCGAATAGGAACAAGCTGGCGTACAACCCCACTACAAAAAGACATACCGCTTGTGTGGCAAGCATCTGAGCAGCAACTTAGTGATTTAATTAACCAATGGCAAAGCGCGCAGTTAATGGGCGTTAACGAATCTGTTGTTTTTAATCCTAATGCGCCTTTATATGTTGCTACATTTGAGTTGGCTGGCGAGAGTTTACCTTGGGTTTATTTGCTTTATAAAGGCGATGGGCAATATTACTTACTCGAAAAGAGTAGCCAACGAATACTCGCACTCGATTTAAAAACTGCACAGCAGTTATTTCCTAGTTTTGATTTTTCACAAAGTGAGTCTAATTAATGCCTGAATTACCAGAGGTAGAAGTGAGCCGAATGGGCATCACTCCCCACGTACAAAACCAAGTTGTTACAAAGGTAAATATTTACAATGCCAGTATGCGCTGGCCAGTGCCAGATGACGTGTATCAACTTGAAGGGCTAATTGTTACTAGTATTGAACGACGAGCTAAATACTTACTTTTGCACTGTGAGCTTGGGAGCACTATTTTACATTTGGGTATGTCAGGTAATTTACGTGTTGTAGATAAAAGTGAGCCGCTTAAAAAGCATGACCACGTAGAGTTTATTTTTGGCAACGGTAAAGCACTGCGCTTAAACGATCCTCGTCGCTTTGGTTGCTGCTTATGGCAAGAGCCAGGTGAAGTGCATAAGCTACTCTCTAAGCTAGGCCCTGAGCCGCTTACCGATGATTTTTTTGCTAAACGCGTGTACGAACAATCGCGCAATAAAAAAGTACCCGTAAAGCAATTTATTATGGATAACGCAGTGGTGGTTGGTGTTGGTAATATTTACGCGAATGAATCGTTATTTAAAGCGGGTATACATCCAAAGCGAGAAGCGGGAAAAGTATCGCTCAAACGTTATCAAGCACTTATCCCTATTATAAAAGACACGCTTGCTGCGGCCATTATGCAAGGTGGTACAACGCTTAAAGACTTTGCACAAAGTGATGGTAAGCCCGGGTATTTTGCTCAAGAGTTATTAGTATATGGGCGCAAAGGCAAGCCATGTATGGCGTGTGAAAACGAATTGGAAGAAATTAGATTGGGGCAGCGCAGTACTATTTTTTGCTCAAATTGCCAAAAGTAGTTATCTAGGGCGTGTTGATCTTTGTTGCTCGATTTTTACTTAGCCCGCTAGGTTACAAACCTCGCGCCGCGATTAAATCGCCCCTAGATTGAACAAATTTCAATCCACAAAGATCAACACGCCCTAGTTATTTGAGTATTCAGTTATTTTAATTTTATCGATTCTAAATTTAATGATATTTAAGGGCCAGCTTTAAAAGCGGGCCCTTTATTTTAAAGCTCGAACGGTGCTACACCGACCGCTTTCATTTTATATCCTACCTGCGCTATTTCGCCCGACCATGTTTCAGTACTTATTATTCCAGTTACAACAATTGCGTCGTATAGGCTATCTATTGGTACTCCACCTTTAATTGTTACATGGACTATTTGATTTGGCGGTGGTGGTGGTACGTGTATACAGGCGCCAAAATAAGGAACGAGTAAAAACTCGGTAATTACTTCGCTATCGCCCTCAAGTGGCACAACAAAACCAGGCAAACTCACCGATTGGCCATCAAGTGCCTTTACCACTGGAGCATCTAAATCGGGTTGCACCCAGTTTTGATCACTACCTTCGTGATTAGCTTGTGCTTGAGTGTCTATTTGCACGTGGTTTTTAGGGATTAAGTCTTCCCAAAAAATTTCTTTTGGTGGATTAGCATAACTCGCTACGCTTATAAATAATAAGCCAATAGCAGCAATGTACTGAAAAGCTGTTTTAAAAAATGTCATAAAATCCCTAAAAATTATGCTTTTATACTCATACCATCGCTGAGTGAATAAAAATAAGCGCGAGTAGCGGGTATTAAGCCAATAATAAAACCGGCTGCCATAATAACGCCGATTAAGCCCAGTTCATAGTAAGAGAGTATTGTGATATTTACGCTTATACCGGCATGACTTTGTAAGTAACCGCCGGCTGAAAAAATAGCTAAATAGTAAAGCACACTACCTGCTAGGCAACCAAGTAAAGTGGTCAGTAGTGACTCAATACTTATAAGTGTAAATAAATGCCAAGGGCGAGCGCCTACCGAACGTAATATAGCAAGTTCGCGACGACGCTGACTCAGGTTTGCGAGCAATGTCGTTAGCATGCCAAGTAGGCTAATTAAAACGACAACAGCTGAGAATAGCAAAAGTATTTTTTCTACTATGGCGAGCATTTCCCATAACTCTTTAAGTGTTACGGTTGGCATAATCCCAAGCAAGGCTTCTGGCTTATATTGATTTATATTACGCCTAATTTGTAGCGTGTATAAAGGCGATTTGAATCCCATTAAAAATGCCGTAATTTGTTTTGGATGCCCAACTAGGTTGTTATGTTCGTCATGCTCATGCTCATGCTCATGCTCATGCTCATGCTCAAGGCTAGCTTTACCGCCGTGAATTAAATCGATTGCAGCCAAAGGAATATGCAGCGTTTTATCAACAGGCGTGCCAGTAGGGTTTAAAATACCGACGACTTTAAATGGGTTATCGTCATGATGATGAAAGCTGGTGTTCCCCATACCGTGCGATATAACAATAGAGTCGTTAAGTTTATAACCTAATTTATTTGCAACTTCACTACCTAGCACCACTTCGTTAATTGCAGCAAAAGGGTGGCCTTTGTTAAAGGTTAAGTTTTGTTTTTTTGCAAAGCGATAATGGCTAAAGTAATCAAGTGTTGTGCCTAGTACCGCTTGGCCTTTATGGCTGTCGCCTAGGCTTATAGGTATGCTCCATTTTACGCCTCGCTGACTTGTTATGTATTCATAACTTTTCCAGCTTACGCCGTTATTAGTATGGCCGATTCTAAATACTGACGAAAGCAGCAACTGTATGTCGCCGGTACGCGCACCAACAATTAAATCAGTGCCCGAAATAGTATTACTAAAACTACTTTTAGCATCAATTCGTACACGTTCAATACTTAAAAGTAGCATTACACTAATTGCGATAGTAAATAATGTAAGCAGTACACTTGCGCGGCGGTTTAATAAGCTTTTGTAAGCAAGTTTAGCGAGAATCATACTTGTTCCTGCAAGCTTATAAGGTCAATGGAGCGGTCAAATAAAGGCTTTAGTATTTCATCGTGGCTCACAAATACCAGCGTACTATTAGATAACTTTGCTTGTTCAAACAGTAGCTTTATAAAGCTCTCACGGTTATTTGTATCGAGTGCAGAGGTGGGCTCATCAGCAATTATTAATTCAGGGCTGCCTATAAATGCGCGAGCTGCAGCAACGCGCTGTTGCTGTCCAATACTCAATGTCGCTACATCTTTATGGTGATACTGCGCAGTAAGGCCTAAAGCATTTAATAACCGCATCGCTTCTTTTTGTAAGGCAGAGTGTTTATTTGATGATTGCTTTAATATTTTTTGTTTTCGGCTTTTTGAAAACTCACACCCAAGCGTTATATTTTCAATAGGAGTTAAATAAGGAAGCAGGTTAAAGTTTTGAAAAATGTAGCCAATATGATCCGCTCTAAAAACATCACGGGTAGTATTGCTTAATGTAGTTAGGTTTTGGTCTAAAATTGATACCTCACCGCTGGTGGCTGTATTAATACCAGCAAGAATCGCTAACAATGTCGATTTACCTGAGCCACTAGGACCGTGTAAAAAAATATGCTCACCTTTTTCTATAACTAACTCTTTTATGTTGAGCGTGGGTGAGCTATCGCTTTTATGCCACTTAAAAGTTACGTTTTTTAGGTTGATCATTACTTTATTTTACCATTTCCAATAATTGAGGTTTCTGCGCGTTTTAAATTGCCTAATAATATTAAATGGCTTAGGTTTTAGTTTATCTTCACTTAATAAAAACTCATTTGTTGCAGCAACTACGCGTTCACTCGACTGCCCATCAGTATATGGATGAAGCTCTTGGCAATAGTTTTCAATGTTTTTCATAAGTGTTTTAGGGTACGTGAAAGCCTGCTCTAAGGCTTCTTCAACTTTATTAGGGTCTGTTACATTAAGTAGGTGTTCCTCAGGAGCATTATTACAAAAGGTGACCACAGGTTTTCGTTGGACTAAAAACATTAAAAGTACTGATGATGTATCGCATAACATAACATCGGCTGATTTTAATAAAGGGACTACGTCGTCGGTCTCAATAAACGTTAAATTTTGATTGCTTAATGCCTTATATTTGCTTACCAATTCAGTTGGCATTTTTGGATGAAATTGCATTAAAATTCGCCATTTTCCGGTTTCACTAAAATATTTTATTTGCTCATATAGCTTTGGTGCAAGCGATAGTCGCTTTGAAAATGTAGAGCAGATTAATAAGGTTGGTCGGGTGTCTGATTTATTTGTATAAGGCGTTTCGGTGATGCCATCAAATAATCGGTCAAGAGGAGGCCAGCCAGTTTCTGTTACCTTGAAATAGCCTAGTTTTCTTTGTAAGGCTTTAAATGGGATTGTTGTATTTGGGCCTTGTGTACAATACAGGTCGAAACAACCTCTAGCTTTAAGATGATCGTTATTCCCTTTTTTATCTAGCTTACCTGCATCAAAGCCATGAAACACACCTACTTTGATACCAGGGAAAAAAGTGGGTATTAAATTAGCCGGTGCAAACGTTGCATCGGGTTTCCATTCGTGAATATCTTCTATTGTATTAAGCCGTTTTTCTTCTTTTTTTAAAAAATTAGGATTGACTGCCAAACCTTGTAAAAACCAGCGCACTTCACCACCATGAGCTAATATTGCAGCCTGAATAGGCCTCAAAATAGCATATGAATAATTTTGAGAAATATACATCAAGTATTTTTTATTTTTAGTGGCAGTTAAGTAGTTCAAGCTATCTCCTCAGGCTGGTTAGCGCATTAAGTTTACCCCATTGCGACTCGCTTATAAATATATGCCTTTATTTGTTTTAAGCATCCGATTGAGCTTTGAGGTTGGCTAGATTATTATACAATCCATATAACCCCATACCATACTTTGCTCAAAGAGCATCCCTAACCCCGGAGATAGCATGACTAGCTATAAAGTTTTAGACGTAAACGATGATTTACCCATTCGTACCAAAGGTGAAGTACACAGCGGTAAAGTTCGTTCAGTTTATTGGTTAACTGATGAAGACAGCGCGCGATTAATTAAAGACAAAGGCTACCAAGTACCGACAGGTACTGAGCTTGCTATTATGGTTATTTCAGATCGAATTTCTGCATTTGATTGCATTTGGCAAGGCGAAAATGGTTTAAATGGCGTACCGGGTAAAGGTATAGCTTTAAACTCAGTGGCAGCCCATTGGTTTAAGTTATTTGATAAAGCAGGTCTTGCGGGCAATCATATTGTAGATATTCCGCATCCGTATGTGTGGATTGTACGCAAAGCCAGTACAGTAAAAGTAGAGGCAATTGCTCGCCAATATATTACGGGTAGCATGTGGCGCGATTACGCTAAAGGCATACGTAACTTTTGTGGTATTGACTTGCCAGAAGGTTTAAAAGCGAACCAAAAGCTTGATAACGTTTTAATTACGCCATCAACAAAAGGTATTATTGAAGGCGTTGCTGATATTCCGCCAGTTGATGATGTAAATATTACTCGCGCTAACATTACTAATAACTTAGATGTATTTAACTTTAAATCGGCAGATGACGTAACCAAATACGAAAAACTGTTAGTTGAAGGTTTTAAATTAATTAGTGATGAGCTAGCGAAGCTTAACCAAATTTTTGTAGATACAAAATTTGAGTTTGGTTATGTAGAGGATTTAAATGGCGCGCAACAGCTTATATATATTGATGAAGTAGGCACGCCTGATTCGTCACGTATTTGGGATGAAGCAGCATACAAAAATGGTAAAATTGTTGAAAATTCTAAAGAAGGTTTTCGCCAATTACTTATTAATAATGTGCCAGAGAGCGACGTATTATTAAATAAAGATCGCATGAGTGAGCGTGAGCAGTTAGCTAAAGATTATATTTTACCAGAATCAGTAATGCTTGAAGTGTCAAATACCTATGTTGGCATAGCGAGTAAAATTGTTGGCAGAGATATCGTAATCCCTGAAGATCCTCGCCAAGAAGTTATTACTATTTTAGATAACGATTACGGATTAATTGTTAAATAACAGCACTTAAGTGCTAATAAAGCCAGTAACTAAATCTTTATTTTTAGTTACTGGGCTATAATTCTTGCAATTAGCGCTCGTCTCTAATTAACTTAACCTAACATTAATGTTTAGGTATTGTTATGTTTGAACGGGCATTGCAAAAGTTTGCTAAAAGTCATTACTTTTTAGCTATAGGTTTGTTTTTTAGTCAGTTTGCTTTAAGTGCGAATATTGAATTAGTAATAGAAGATCAACACGGCCAAAAGTTATCAGGTGCAGTGGTTGAGCTTAATATTGCTGGTAAACAAGCCACACCATCAAATTTGCCCATTGCTATAATGGATCAAGTCCATAAGCAGTTTTTACCCGAATTATTAGTTGTACAACAGGGTCAAAAAGTTAATTTTCCTAACAGCGATAATATTCGCCATCATGTTTATTCTTTTTCACAAGCTAAGCCTTTTCAACTAAGATTATATTCAGGCCAACCAAAAGAGCCCATTACGTTTGAGCAACAAGGGGTTGTTGTTTTGGGGTGTAATATACATGACTCTATGGTTGGCTATATTTATGTAGCTAACAGCAAATTCGTATATAAAACAGATAAAAAAGGCTATGTAAATTTGCCTATTAATACACTGCCGGCACAAGTGAGTGTGTGGCATCCATTACAAACAGCACCATTGGAAAATAAAAAAATGATAACAATTAATTCCCAAAAACAGTTACAGATAATAGTAAACACATCAACTCCAGCACCTAGAAATACCTTTGGCAGTAAGTTTAAGGTTGGTAATGACTAATAGTTTACGAAATCGCATAACCATTTTATGTGTTGGCTTAGTGTTATTAACCACTATGGTCAGCTTGTTTAGTTTTTGGTGGTCTACGAGTAAGTTTCAAGAAGAAAAAGTAAATCAAGATATTACCGTAGCGCAAAATGTTTATAAGCAATATTTAAAGTCAAAAGAAAGCCTACTGTTAACCGCTGCAAAAGTACTCACCTCCGATTTTGGTTTTAAGCAAGCTGTAGCAACGAGAGATGCAGGTACAATCAGCAGCGTGCTGTTTAATCACAGTCAGCGTATTGATGCCGAATTAATGTTGTTACTTGATTTATCGGGTAAGCTAATTTCCGCTAATACTGACGAAGACGCTTTTGCACACAACTTAAAGCCCTTGATGGAAGAGCTTTTAAGTGCGCCAGAAGAGTCTAGCTTTGTGGTGCTTAATAACGAGCTGTATCAAGTTATTTTATTACCTGTAAAAGCGCCACGTACAGTGGCCTATAGTTTGGTGGGTTTTAAAATTGATGACAATGTAGCCCATGAACTAAAAAGCTTAACAGGTATGGATGTAAGTTTTATAGGCAGTGCTGACGATATTGTTATTAGCTCATTAGCTAATCGTCCTGAGCAATTTGAACCTGTTAGCTATTTTAGTACCGTAACCACATCGCGGTTTTTTGGTGAGTATTTAGTGTATCGTAACCGAGAAATAGATTTACCATCGTTGTTGACCCATCCCATAATTATTTTACTGAGTGCCGATTTAACTCAAAGTTATAGTGACTTCGAAAAACTGCTTTTTACACTTATTATTTTAGCTATTTTAACTATGTTTGTAGGTGTTATTACGAGCAGCATATTTGCAAATAATTTAACTACGCCACTTACTCAACTAGCTGTAATAGCAAGGCAATTTGCACAAGGTAATTATGCATTTGAATTCAAAGGGCGAAGGCAAAGTACCGAAATAGACACGCTAGTCGCAGCGTTTGATAGCATGGGTAATGATATTAATCAGCGCGAGCAACAAATTAGCTTTCAAGCCAGACACGACTCCCTAACAGGCTTTTATAACCGCTCAGCCATGCTTGAGGTGCTTGATGATGAGTTAGATTCATCAGCCGAGTACACGCTCGTTGCAATAGACATAAAAGGGCTTCGCCATATAAACGATAAGCTCGGTCCGCGTATTGGTGATGACTGCCTAAAGGCGGTTGCTTGCAGAATAAGTGAGTTTTCGGATGAGTTAGGGGGCTTTCATGCTCGTATTGGCGGCGATGAGTTTTTAACTGTGTTTCCGACTGCGGCAGCGCGCGAACACAAAAGCGGTATTGTTGGCTTAATGGCACAATTACAAGCGTGCTACACCATTCAAAAACTAAAAATTAACTTACGCTTTAGTGCGGGCATTGTGCAGTATCCTACGCAAGGAATTGCAAGTGATGACTTAATGCGCCGCGTGCTAATTGCTGTTGAAAGTGCTGCAAACACACAAGAGAGCATACATTATTATCAAAATGGTGAGGACGAGGCGCACTTAGAGCGCTTAATAATGCTTGATGAATTAAAGCAGGCTATTAGCGATGATGATGGTCAGTTATTTATGACCTATCAGCCCAAATTACACATGAAAACGCAAAAAATAGATAAAGTTGAGTCACTTATTCGTTGGCAGCGAAAAGATGGTAGTTGGGTTAATCCTGAACTGTTTATTGACTTAGCTGAGCAGTCGGGCCTTATTGTTGAGCTTACTGGGTGGGTTGTTAATACGGTTGTAGCACAAGTAGCTAATTGGCAGTCTAAAAATATAAACTTACAGGCTGCAATAAATGTATCTGCGCAAGATATAGCATTTCCGGGCTTTCATGCTGCATTAGTTCGTACGCTTAAAAAGTACAAAGTAGATCCTAAGCTGATCACTATTGAGCTTACTGAGCGCGATATGATCGAAAACGAAGAAAAAGGTATTAAAGCGCTCGAAAACCTAAAGGCAATTGGCGTTAAAATATCATTAGATGATTATGGTGTAGGGCAAACATCACTTGGTCGATTAAAAATGTTACCGATTGATGAGCTTAAGCTAGATAAGTGCTTTATCCTAAAACTTGATGAATCGCAAAAAGATCAATTTATAGTGCAATCATCAATTACGTTGGGGCATCAGCTAGGTTTCTCGGTTGTAGCTGAGGGGGTTGAAACACTTGGCTCATTAAATTTACTTAGAGGTATGCAGTGCGATCATGCACAAGGCTATTACTTAAGTAGACCTTTAAAAGCAGAACTATTAGAAGAATGGCTGGAGGAATACTATGAAAAAAATTAAATACTTATTAGCAAGTTTGTTTTTAATAATTAGTGTACCGAGCATTGCAAGCAATGGAAAACTGCTAGCTACACCGGGAGTTTCTCAAATTGAAGGCAGTGGCGGCGGTGGTATTGTACCGTGGGCACAACTTGCTGGGTACGCAAGTGATGATGAATTTTCGGTAAATGGCTTTTGTAGCCGCGCAGATGTAACCGACTACACACTTGACGTATGTGGTGCACAACTTAATTTATTTAATCGTGTTGAGCTCAGTTATGCCCAACAGCGCTTTGATGTACCAGCACTTGATGCTGAAATAGAGCAATCAATTACAGGTGCTAAAATACGTTTATATGGTGATATTGTTTACAGTGATTGGCCACAACTTAGCTTAGGTATTCAGCATAAATCACTGGATGATGGCAGTATTGCAACACTTGTAGGCGCAGAAGAGACTAGCGGTACTGACTACTACCTCGCTGCTAGTAAATTACATTTAGGGGCTATTGCTGGCTATAACTGGTTTTGGAACGTAACTACACGATACAGCGAAGCTAATCAACTTGGTTTGCTTGGCTACGGTGGAGAAAATGGTAGTGGTAAAGTGCTATTTGAAGGCAGCACAGCACTATTTTTTAGTCGTGAAGTCGCCGTAGGTGTTGAGTATCGTCAAAAATCAAATAACTTAAACTTAGGCGAACAAGATTGGAAAGACTTATTTGTAGCATGGATGCCTAATAAGCACGTAAGTGTGACAGCGGCTTACCTTGATTTAGGAAGCATTGCAGGAGCTGACGATCAAACAGGTTGGTATTTATCGGTAACAGGGTATTGGTAATGAAAAGCGTTGGTATTTTTATAGTATGCGTAGGATTGCTTTGTAGTTGTGCTAGCTCAACACAATTATCGCTTTATCAAAAGCTCGATGGTAAAGCGGGGATAGGCAGAATTGTTGATAGCTTTATCTATCAAATAGGTAATGACGAGCAGATAATTCATTACTTTGAACACAGCAATATAGCGTACTTTCGCCAAGGGTTTATTACTCATATGTGTATGTTAGTAGAAGGCCCATGTACATACGATGGCGACTCTATGGTAGCAATCCATACAGGTATGCATATTACAGAGAAAGACTTTAATCATGTGGTTGATTTACTTATAAATGCAATGAATGAGCAGAACATTAGCCATAGTTTGCAAAACGATATTCTCTCTAGAATGGCACCACTTCGTGGTGAAATTATAAAAATGTAGCCATAAAGGCTTTAAAGTAATTATTAAGTAAAGGGAACCTTGCTTTGATGTCATTGTCCACTTAGAATTATTTCATAAAAACAATAATTGGCAAATATAGCTTGTATGGCTTACCTATTTATCTCTCGCAAAAATGTACACGCAAAATACTATAGAAAAATAATCAAAAAATTGTCAATGGATTGCCAATTACATATCATGGGAGCCCCTAAGCTTTCTGCTGTTAAGTATTTAAAAGATGCGTTTCAAGTTAATTTTACTGATGTAGTTAACTCTCAGCTAAAACGCAAAAGAGCACGTAATGCTATCTGGAATAGTCCTATTATTACTGCTGTTTACAGTGCTGGGTTAGTTTTATTTGAACGATTACGATACGCTAAGTATTTAGCCTTATTAACCGAGACTAATCCTGACTGCATTGTTATTTGGAACGGCAATAAACTTCCAAATACGACCGTTGCTATGGCTGCAAAAGCATTAGGTGTTAAGCAGTTTTATTATGAAAATGGTTTACTACCCGGTACAAGCAGTTTAGACCCTAATGGTATTAACTATAATGCGTCGTTAAGCCGTGACCCTTCTTTTTACCTAAATTTTGACCCACAAAATAAGCTAAACTTTTGTGCGCCGGATTTAATTCCAAGAGCTGATCATAAAAAGCGCTGTGAATTTGAATGCGCCGATGTGCCAGAACGCTATATATTTGCGCCTTTTCAAGTACCTCACGATACTCAATTAGCTAGCTTTTCTCCGTGGATAAACTCTATGGACATGTTTTACGACGAGGTGATTAAAGCGGTCAAAAGCTTAAACGATCCAAGTTTAAAAGTGGTTTTTAAAGAGCATCCGTCGTGGCATAAACATTACGCTCATCTTTATGAAAAAGATCCGATTGCAATTTTTGCTAATGGAAATCAAACAAGTGATTTGATTAAGTGCGCTGAAGCCGTATTAACGATTAATTCAACGGTCGGCTTAGAAGCATTGCTGCTCAATAAACGAGTTTTAACTCTTGGACAAGCCTGTTACAACATTGAGGGTTTGGTAAAGCATGCAAGCACTGCAGAGCAGCTAGCAGAGAATATGAACGAAGTAGTGCAGGGCTGGCAACCAAATACATTATTAAAGGATAAGTTTTTTAGCTTTATTGAACATGTATATTGTATTCCTGGCGTTTGGAAACACACTGAAGATAAACACATTAAAGCGATTGAAGCGCGTTTTACGGGTAATGACGAGTTTGCTAAGTATCATGGTGATAAGGAATCGTAGTGAAAAACCTAATTAGCTGTCAGCAATTACACGAGCAACTTAATAATCCTGCATTAGTGATATTTGATGCAGGTATGCTGCGCCCAGGTGTTTTGGGTGCTTATTCGCCTCAAGCAATGCTGCCTAGCGCTAAACGTTTTGACATAAAAAACGAATTGGCCGATAGATCAAATCCCTTACCAAGTATGATATGCAGCGAGCAGCAGTTTACCCACGTGATGCAAAATGCAGGTGTAAATAACGACTCGTTTATAGTTGTATACGAAGATGGCGGTTTATTTAGCGCAGCAAGAGCGTGGTGGATGTTTAAAGCTATGGGGCATCACAATGTTAAAGTACTCAGTGGTGGCCTTAAAAAGTGGTTAGAGAGCGATTACGCCACACAACAAGGTTATAGCAAAGCGTCAGGTAAAGGTGATTTTACGGCAAACTATAACTCTGCGTATTTTATTAATAGCCAACAAGTGGTTGACGCAATCGATGAGCCTAGCACTGCATTGCTAGATGCACGTGCTTATAAGCGTTTTACAGGCGAAGAAAGTGAACCCCGAAAAGGTATGCGTAGCGGGAATATCCCAAATAGTCGATCGTTACCTTTTATGGATTTACTTAATAAAGGTGAAGCAAAACCACTTACTGAAATTAAAGCGATATTTAATGACGTGGTCGGTGATGCGCAGCAGCTACAATTTAGCTGTGGCTCAGGTATTACAGCCTGTGTTTTAGCGTTATTTGCTACCGAGTGTGGTTACAGTAATTTAAGTGTTTATGATGGCTCGTGGAGTGAGTGGGGCGCAAGTGATTCATTGCCCATCGCCACGGGAGAAAAGTAGACATGTTGCATATGTAAAGCTTGCTCACGTTAAAAGCGCAGCGCCTCAAAACCTCTTTGTGAATAATTGCATTTAAAAATATTACTCACAAGGAGAAGTGAAAGAGAAGAAAATGAGAAGGTAAAAACCAATGTTTGTTCGTATTTGTATTAAATAGCTTTTACTTTCTAAAACCATAAGGGCAATTTTTACAACCATTTTTGCAGCACGAACCACGCTTTAAAAAAAACCACTTACTAAATATCATGTAACCACTTTGCATGGTGTAGTCGAGCCCTTCAATTAAATTTTCGTTACCTCTAAATTGTTTTGCAAAGTCTATTTGAGTTTTAATAGGTTGTGTATAAACACCCTTTAAAAAAGTATTTATTTTATTAAGCGTGCACTTGCGGCATAAACAACTTGTTGCTGTGATATCAAGCGGTAAAATAGCCGGCAGCTCATTGCACCAACACGCTGATATATCGTCTACATTACACGTTAGAGTACTGTGGCATTGAGCGCAGTTAAGTTGAGTCATTATAATTCTTTTTAGTAACAGTGAGCCAAGAATAACAAATATTATGAATACACAAAAAGCATTAGCTGAATTTATTACATTTGGTGAGCAAAGGGACGAAGCTATATCGGTTATCGTTTCAAGCCCTGCTGATAGCAATAAAACTCATTATACTCTCTCAACCGAGGTTTTAATTGATGTCCTTAAGCGCTGTTTAAGTAACGAAATAGACTTAGATGATTTAGAGCTTTGGGCAAACGTAATTGAATCGCGAGATGACATTGATTGTGCTGAGCATGAAGGTTTTATTTATGCGCTCAGTAATAGCGAGCAAATGGGAGATCTTAATCATCAAAAGCTTGCTCAAATAGTTGCGTTAGTAAAAGTTTAAAAAGCGAGGTGTAAAACCTCACCTACAATATGTGCAACCCTGTAGGTGCGAATTTACTTCGCGCTCATGTAACATGGCTTTGGTGTTTAAAAAGTGAGGTGTAAAACCTCACCTACAATATATGCAACCCTGTAGGTGCGAATTTATTTCGCGCTCATGTAACGTGGCTTTTGAGATTAAAAGCGAGGTGTAAAACCTCACCTACAATATATGCAACCCTGTAGGTGCGAATTTATTTCGCGCTCATGTAACGTGGCTTTGGTGTTTAAAAAGCGAGGTGTAAAACCTCACCTACAATATATGCAATCCTGTAGGTGCGAATTTACTTCGCGCTCATGTAACGTGGCTTTGGTGTTTAAAAAGCGAGGTATAATACCTCACCTACAATATATGCAACCCTGTAGGTGCGAATTTACTTCGCGCTCATGTAACGTGGCTTTGGTGTCTAAAAAGCGAGGTGTAAAACCTCACCTACAAAAAAACCGCATTTCAATTGAATGCGGTTTTTTAAATTGAAGACAATCGTTTTAAGCGATTATTTATGATATCCCAAGCACGTTTCGACTTCGTTTTTAGAACCTAAAATAACGGCTACACGCTGGTGGATTGCATCAGGCTGAATATCCATAATACGCTCGGTACCGGTTGATGCGATACCGCCAGCTTGCTCTACTAACATAGCCATTGGATTTGCTTCGTAAAGTAGGCGTAATTTATTTGGCTTTTTAGGATCTTTGGTGTCGGTAGGGTAAGTAAATAAACCGCCACGGCTAAGCACGCGATGTACATCGCCCACCATTGCTGCAATCCAGCGCATATTAAAGTTTTTAGCGCGAGGGCCTGTATCACCTGCTAGCAAATCATTGATATAGTTTTGCATAGCTGGCTGCCAATGGCGTTGGTTAGACGTATTAATAGCAAATTCGTTTGTATCAGCAGGGATTTCGGCAAAATCTTGTGTAAGTAAAAAGCTGCCTTGTGTTTTATCAAGGGTAAACATGCGCGTGCCTTTACCTGTAGTCAGCGCAAGCATTGTTGACGGGCCGTAAAGTACGTAACCTGCTGCAACTTGCTTGTGGCCGGGCTGCATAAAAATGCTTTGATCAGCAGCGTCTGAGCCTTCAGGCACTTCCATAATAGAAAATATAGTACCCACAAGTGAGTTAATATCGGTATTTGACGAGCCATCCAGTGGATCGAATGCCACTATAAATTTAGCGTCTGGGTTACCTGCTACTGTGTAGTCTTCCTCTTCAGAAGCGATTGCTTTAACCGTACCTGATTCCAGTAAAATATCTTTTAACAGCTGATTAGATAATACATCGAGCTTTTTTTGAGTTTCACCTTGAATGTTTTCATCAAGGGTTGAGCCTAATACGCCAGAAAGCGCGCCTTGACCAACGCGAAACGAAATTTCTTTACATGCCGCTAAAATTGTTCGAATTAATGATAAAAGTTCTCTTGAACAACCATCTTCTAGTAATACTGGAGGGAGTCTACGCATTCTATTTTCCTGATAACGTGTTAAAACCAATCATAATGTGAGAGAGATTAGCTTAGAGCGCTGAAATTCGTCTTAAATAACTGTATTGTTTAAATAGCACCCTATAATGGGACCACCTAATCGTACTTAAAACACAAATAACAAAGATAAGATTATGAAAAAAATACCACTACTAAGTTACATATTCTTTACTGTGCTGTGCTCTATCATAACTCAAGCGCACGCAGCAATTAAGTCAATTGATGAATTTACTACGCAAATGAATCATTTTCCGGGCTATTATTCGTTTTTTTACGATACCCAAAACGGAAAAGTATATTTAAAAGTTGATAAGTTTGAACAGCAATTTTTACTGCAGCAAAGCTTGCCTTACGGTATTGGCTCTAACGATATAGGCCTTGATAGAGGTCAGCTTGGTAATACTCACCTTGTGCAGTTTGAGCGTTTTGGCGACAAAGTAATGTTACGCGCTGTAAATACTTACTATCGTGCCAACACAAGTAACAAGGCCGAACAGCAAAGTATTAAAGAAGCGTTTGCATCAAGTATACTTGCTGGTTTTAAAGTAGTCGCAGAAGATAAAGCCACAGCACTTATTGATTACACACCTTATTTATTAAGTGATGTACACGGCGTAAGCCGAACGCTTGCGGCGCGTAAGCAAGGTAACTTTAGCCTTGATGAGTCACGTAGCGCCGTTTATATGAATCGCTCAAAAGCATTTGTAAAAAACACCGAGCTTGAAGCTGTACTTACATTTAAAGGCACAAAACCAGGTGAATTTGTTCGCCAAGTAAGTGCTGACCCTTATGCGCTTACTGTTCATATGCATCATTCACTTATTCAATTACCAGATGACAACTACACGCCGCGTAAGTTTAATCCGCAATCAGGTTTTTGGAGTATAGAACATAAAGATTACGCAGCGCCGCTTGGTGACTCTATGTACGTGCGTTATATACCGCGTCATCGTTTAACTAAAAAGGATTCAAGTTTACCTATTAGTGAGCCTGTTAAACCAATTGTATATTACCTTGATCCTGGCGTTCCAGAGCCCGTTAAAAGCGCTTTGCTTGAAGGTGGAAAGTGGTGGAACGACGCATTTACGGCGGCAGGATATAAAAATGCATTTATAGTAAAAGTGCTGCCAAGTAGCGCCGACCCTATGGATATTCGTTACAACGTCATTCAATGGGTACACCGTGCAACGCGTGGTTGGTCATACGGAAGTTCGGTGATCGACCCACGTACAGGTGAAATACTTAAAGGGCATGTAACACTCGGCTCATTGCGTGTTCGCCAAGATATTTTAATAGCCGAAGCTCTTGCTGCTCCTTATTTAAAAGGCAATGAAGTTGCTAAAAACTTGCAAGCAATGGCGCTTGATCGTATTCGCCAATTAAGCGCACATGAAATTGGCCACACGTTAGGTATTTCTCATAACTTTGCAGCATCGGTAGGGGATAGAGCCTCAGTAATGGATTACCCACATCCGCTACTTAGTTTTAATGAACAAGGTAAGCTTGATGTAACGCGCGGCTATGCAACAGGCATGGGCGTGTGGGATACCCAAGTAATTAAATATGGCTATAGCAATTTTACTAACCAAGATGAAAGCGCAGAACTTGCTGCTATTTTAAAAGAGAACAAAGCCAAAGGCCTTGAGTTTATATCAGATAGCGACGCTCGTGCTAAAGGTGGCGCACATCCAACAGCTCATTTATGGGATAACGGCACTAATCCTTCGCAGGAGCTTTTAAGAGTACTCGACGTACGTAAAAAAGCGCTTTCGCAGTTTGGTATTAATAATATTAAAACGGGTGATTCATTATCGCAATTAGAGGAAAAACTAGTTCCGCTTTATCTGTTTCACCGTTTTCAGGTTGAGGCAGCGGTTAAGCTTATAGCCGGTGTTGATTACGAATACGAAACACGCGGTGACTCACCCGTAAAAGGCGCACAAGTCGTTAATAAAAAAACACAGCAAGAAGCGGTAAACGCTATTTTTGCAACACTTAAGCCAAGTAACTTATTACTTCCTGAATCTGTGTTATCGCTAATTCCGCCAAAAGCATATGGCGAGTCTAAATCGCGCGAAAGCATAGTTGGGCGCACAGGGTTAACGCTCGATGCAATGGCATTACCCGAGGTTGCAGTGCAGCACAGCTTGTCGCTTTTATTAAATGCACAGCGTTTAAATCGCTTAGCGCAGCAACAAGCGCGTAGTAATGACTTTTATAGTTTAGATGAGTTACTTGAGGAGCTATATAGCCAAGTGTTTAACGTGTCATCACCTAATACAATGACAGGTAAAATCACTCAGCGCGTGCAATTTTTAACAGCAAAAGCTATGGCTGATTTAGTAGCAAGCGATAGTGCAAGCCCTGAAGTGCAAGCGCAGCTACGTTACTACTTAGTTAAGTTGAGTGAAGACTTTAACCAAAACTCAATGCTGAGCCATACAAGTACTGGCGAGAGTGCGTTTAAGCAATATTTAGCTGAGCAAGTAAATCAGTTTTTAATTAAAGGGCAATGGCCAAACAACTTTAAAGTGCTGCCAATCCCACCGGGCTCACCAATTTAGAATAAAAAGTAGAAGCGCTTAGTTTTAATCAATTACAAAGCAAAACACCGAGTATATTTATACTCGGTGTTATTTTATTCTAAAAACGAATACGTACTCTAAGACTTTATTTGCACTAAATCGTAATCGGCCATACCAGGTACTATTGCCTGTAAGCGAGACTCGGTTACATCGAGTGCATTTAAACATTCGCAATACTCAGAAGCCTTAAGCTCTAATTGATGTGCCTTTTTTTGTAGCGATTTATCAATTTCTCTTGAGATAATATCCATGCGTTGCCCCATGTCGTTAATGCGATCTTCTATATTACCTTCACGCGATTTAAACGCATCGCCAAGTGATACCAAAATAGCACCTAACGATCCATGAACAGCAGAGTGAATTTGCTGGCTGATCTCTTTAGTGAAAAAGTCATCTATTTGCGAAAGTGATTGAGGGGCTATAAAAAAGAAGTCATCTCCGCGCTTAAACTTATCCATTAGCGCGCGCTCTACATACTGCAATTGTGTTTTAAGTACTTCAGGTTCTTTGTCTGACATACCTTCAACTACGTGTTCAATAGCGCTTAAACCTAAGTTAACACCATCGGTAGCAAGGTTTACTAATTCGGGGACTGTGTGGCGAATACCATTACTAAACTGTTCGAGTACTTTGCTTTCGTCATCACTTAAATCAACCCAATAACCACGAATAAACAGTTGGTTATTGTTATTAATTTGGACACGAGTTTGGCCTTTATCTAATATGCGAATTGCATCGTCAGTAATAATTAAACCATGACGTAATTCAACATCGCATTGGGCTTGAGCAAAGACACTAGTGCTTGAGAGCGCCATGGAAAACGCCAATATCGAACGAGATAGAAACGCCATAAACACCTCAAAAAGACTAAAATGGAAGGCGAGTAGGTTAACAAAAAAACAACTTTATGCAAGGGAAAATAAACCTATCAACTATCTCACAGAATAGTTGTATAGAGTGCAGCTTGAGTTTTTAGATACGGTTATGTTGGGAAAAATCAACAGTTCAACAAAGGGCTTAATATATAGCTAGAGAGGGTAGAATTGGCTCATAGTAAAATAAGAACACGTGGTTTTTAAATGAAGTTTAAAAAGATACAGCTATTTATATCAATTAAGCTTAATAGCCGACTCTAAATTTACTCTGGAGTCGGCTCAAAAACTAAATATTTAGTGTGAAACCACTATTAAGCGAATTGCATCAAGTTGTAACTGCGTTTTTTCAATATACGTAGTTAGGTCGTTACGTTGCTTATCGTAGAAGGTAATTTCTTCTTGGCGAATATTCGGATTAATTTGCTTAAGGGCAACAAGTCGCTCTTGCTCTTCACTGAGTGACGTTTGCATTTTAGCAAGTGACGCTGCGCGAATAACTTCAAGTTTTTCTTGTGCCATATCTTTAGCGGTAGTGATCATTGGGTGAACAGCGCTTTGCAATGCACCGGCAAGCTTACTTGCTGTTTGGCGGCCTACGGCTGATAACTGCTGATTAAAGCCTTCAAATGCCACGTTTTCACCTAGGTTATTACCTGCTTTATCAAGTAATATACGAATTGGTGTAGGCGGTAAAAAGCGACCAACTTGTAATACTTTTGGTGCCATTGCTTCTGCAACAAAAATAAGCTCAACAAAAAAGGTACCAGGCGGTAACTTTTTGTTTTTAAGTAAAGCCACCGATGCGCTACCAAAGTCGTCGTCACAAATCATATCCATGGTGCCTTGCACCATTGGGTGATCCCAACTAACAAAGTGCACGTCTTCTTGCGAAAGTGCCGTGTCGCGATCAAAGGTAACCGTCATGCCGTCTTCTTTAAGCGATGGGAACGATGCATTTAACATATGTTCCGTTGGCTTTAAGATAATGGTGTTTTCGCCTTTATCTTCTTGGCTTACGCCAAATGTGTCAAACACGTTGATCATGTAGCTTGGCAATTCAAACTGGTTATCGAGTTTTTCGATATCAGTTACAAGCGAATCGGCAGCACCTTGACCCGATGAATGTAGTTCTAGTAAACGATCTCGTCCGCTTTCCATTTTTTTACGCAGTACCGCATTTTGTTGTGCTACTTGCTCAAGTAATGGATCAAGCTCGTCTTCATCGCAGTTATGCGCAGAAATATACTCAAGTAGGTCATCACGGAACTCTTTATAAAGCATTTGCCCTGTTGTTGATGTAGATTCGAATGCATCTAGACCTTCGTTATACCAACGTAGCAGTACTTCTTGAGCGGTGTTTTCAAAATATGGCACATGAATGTTCACATCTTGTGTTTGGCCTATACGGTCTAATCGACCAATACGTTGCTCGAGCAAATCTGGGTTTAGTGGTAAATCAAACAACACTAAGTGATGCGAGAACTGGAAGTTACGACCTTCTGAGCCAATTTCTGAACACAGTAATATTTGTGCATTATCGTACTCGTCTGCAAAAAATGCAGCAGCGCGGTCACGCTCAATAATCGACATGCCTTCGTGAAATACCGACGCTTTAATTGCTTCACGTTCACGCAGTATTTGCTCAAGGCTGATAGCTGTTTCAGCTTTAGCACATATAAGCAGTACTTTTTCGCGCTTAAGTGTTTTAAGGGTGTCGATTAACCAATCTACACGTGGATCGAATAAACCCCAGCTTGCGCTTTCGCCTTCAAATTCTTGAAATATTTTTTCAGGAAAAAGAGCACGGTGTGCACTTAGTTCAGGGTTTTGAATGCCGCCCATGTTACCAAGAACCGACATAGCCGTTTTATACTGCTTTGGTAATGCCATTGGGTAGGCGTGTAATTTACGGCTTGGGTAGCCGTCAATGCCGCTGCGGCTGTTTCTAAATAATATACGACCTGTGCCGTGGCGATCGAGTAGCATGTTAAGTATTTCTTTACGCGCTGGTAAATCACCTTGCTGTGCTTTTTCAAGAATATCAGTAATGTCGGTTTCTTTTAATAGCTCAATTAGCGTGGCTTTGGCTGCGTCGTCCAGAGCTTGCTCTTGCAGTAATTGATTTGCCGCTTGCGCTACGTCTTTATAATTTGCTTCTTCTTCTTTAAACACGTCGTAGTCGTAAAAACGATCCGGATCGAGTAACTGTAAACGTGCAAAGTGACTGCTGTGACCAAGTTGATCAGGCGTTGCTGTAAGCAAAATAAGGCCCGGAATATCTTGGCTAAGCTCTGCCATACGTTGGTACTCTGAGCTTGGCTTGCCGTTATTGATACTTAGGTGATGGGCTTCATCTATAACTAGTAAGTCCCAATCAGCAAGTGTTGCTTGTTCAAACCAGCGTTTTTTCTTGGTTAAAAACTCAAGACTGGTAAGTACCAATTGCTCTGTATCAAACACGTTTGGTGAATCTGCAAACGCTTCGTCGCAGCGTTCTTCATCAAAAATAGAAAAATGTAAGTTAAAGCGGCGTAGCATTTCTACTAACCATTGGTGCTGTAGATTTTCTGGTACAACAATAAGTACGCGGCTCGCACGACCACTAATAATTTGTTGGTGTAAAATCATGCCCGCTTCAATTGTTTTACCAAGGCCTACTTCATCTGATAAAAGTACGCGTGGTGCAAAACGTTTACCCACTTCTTGGGCAATATAAAGCTGGTGAGGAATAAGATTAGCACGTTGCCCAATTAAGCCTTTAATAGGCGATTGTTCACGTTCAAATTTATGTAACCACGTTTGGTAGCGAAGTGTATAGCGATCAAAACGATCGACTTGGCCCGCAAATAAACGATCTTGTGGTTTATTAAACTTAATAAAATGATCTAAAAACGTTTCTTTAAGTTTGGCAGTTTCGCCGTTATCAACACGGGTGCCGTGATAACACAGTAACTCACCTTGTACTTCAATAGACTCTACTTCTAATTCCCATTCTTCAACGCTTTTGATCACATCGCCAGGATTAAATGCCACACGGGTAACAGGTGCTTCTGCCGAAGAATAAACACGGCTCTCACCACTGGCAGGAAATAATATGCTGACCTGACGGCCTTCAATGGCAACAACAGTGCCTAATCCTAAATCTGACTCTGTATCACTGATCCAACGCTGACCTAAGGAAAAATTCATGTATGTCTCGTCTATGATGAAAAAGGCGGCTATGTTACCTGTAAGCTAACACCACTGCAAGGCGCTATTTGGCTCACTTTTAATTAATTTTGTAAGTGTTAATTATTACTATTAAAACAACTTGTTTATGACTCTTTTTTAGGTAAATCAAAACTAATTACAGTTTGTAATAAAACGGACTTTTATGACAAATAGACTAAACTTACATTATGCCTTGGCAATTAAGTATTGCAGGTTTAAGTTTTGCCCGTTTTACTTAGTTATTTTGGTATAGCATAAAAATCATAAAACGTAAGGAAAGTGCTATGGAAAAAGCTTCGAACCTTGAAAGTAAAATGTATGTGCTAGATACCAACGTACTACTTCACGAACCCCTCGCTTATTTGTCTTTTCAAGAACATGACGTTGTAATTCCGATGACAGTGCTTGAAGAACTTGACCACATAAAAGACAGAAAACACGATGTAAGTCGTGATGCGCGCGTCGCTATTCGTGGACTAGATGAAGTACTTAAAAATGCAACGCCCGAGCAAATGCTACAAGGCGTGGCGCTGCCGAGTAATAAAAAGGCAAAAGCGAGCTCTGCGGGTACACTCATAATTGTAAACGACCATTTATTTGCCGACTCGATTTCGGGGCTGCCTGGTAACGAAAACGATCATCGGATTATTAACTGTGCGGTGTATTTACAAAAGCAACACAGTGATTCAAAAGTTATATTGGTAACAAAAGACATAAACATGCGCTTAAAAGCCAAAGGCGCAGGACTTAAATATGTTGAGGATTATCGTACCGATCAACTTATTGACGATATAAGCTTACTCACTAGTGGTTATAAAAAAATTGAAGGCGATTTTTGGGATCATGTTGGGCAGTGCAATACTGAGCAACATGGCCGAGATACATTTCATCATGTGCCTAAAAATTTAATCCCTGATGTATTTTGTAATGAATATTTGCTTGATGGCGGAGATCACTTTGCTGCACGTGTTAAATCGTACGATGATGAGCACATTACGTTAAAAGATATTAGCGTTGAGCGCTTAATGCATCAACAAGCATGGGGCGTTAAGCCAAAAAATATTTATCAAGGTATGGCGCTTGATGCACTCCTTGATACAAGTATTGAACTTGTTATTTTAACCGGCCCAGCAGGGTGTGGTAAAACCTTGTTAGCGCTTGCCAGCGCCCTTGAAATGGTTATCGAAAAAGGTATTTACGACAAAGTAATAGTTACTCGTAATACGCCAGAAATAGCAGAGTCCATTGGCTTTTTACCAGGCACCGAAGAGGAAAAAATGGCGCCATGGCTTGCAGCCATTACCGATACGCTGGAGGTATTGCACAAAGGCGACGAAAATCCGATATCAAGCCGAAACTACATTATGGAGAAGGCTAATGTTCAGTTTAAATCGGTTAACTTTATGCGCGGCCGTAGTATTCAAAATGCGGTGGTCATTTTAGATGAGAGCCAAAATTTAACGGCATCTCAACTTAAAACGATTATTACTCGCTGCGGCGAAGGTACTAAATTAATTTGTACGGGTAACTTGGCGCAAATAGATAGTAACTATTTAACGCCAGTAACATCGGGCTTAACGTACATAGTAGAGCGCTTTAAAAACTTTGAAGGCAGCGCAACTATAAACCTCAACGGTGTTGTACGTAGTCGCTTAGCGTCATTTGCAGAAGAAAATTTATAACTTGCGCTTAACAAATTGGCTCGATAGTCTATCGATTGATTTTCGAGCCAAATGGCAGGCAGTACATTGAATTTTTTACCTCTGAAGCATTATTATCGTTCATTATTTATTGCGCTTTTAGTGCCATTGATTGTCGCTTTTTTACTGTGCTTGCACTTATATAATATAAAGCTTGAGCGGGCGGTTGAAAAACGCGAAGCCGATTTTACGAATGTTTCAGCACAGGTTACTCACGGGATGGAGTCGGTGAGTAATCTACTTACCACCATGTTTAGCTTATACGAGCAAACGACCTATCCAAAAATAAACCAAAGCTTACTCGAGGGCATAAATCAATATGATGGTTACTATTACCGTCACTTTAGTGAGCAAGGCACTGAAATTGTAGGTAAGGGGGAGTTTGCGTTATCTGCTAAGGCATTAATGCAGTGGCAGCAGGCTATTACATTAGGGCCTTCGTTTAATACAACGCTTGCATTAATGCAGTCGTTATCGGGTGTAGCGTATGTTGATAATAATGGCTTTGCTTATGTAAGCAGGCGCAACAAAAGCCAAAGTTTAATGCTTACTGAAATTCTAAATGGAAAATTCAAGCCAAAATTTTCACCAAACAAACTTACTTCAAGTCCCATTGTTAAAGTGAATGATAAATCGTATTTTGCTATTGGCCGACAACGAAGCACTGGCTCAGCCGATTACATTATTTTGATTTATGATGTTCAGGCAATTTCTGGGTGGTTAAAAAAGGTTTCACCGAACAGTGGTGAATACGTTTTTATGAACCAATCACATCAAGTTATCGCCAGCTCTAAACAGTTAATAGAGCAAGCAACAGCATTAAAAAATTATTGGCCTGATTTGGCCCAGCACCATAGTAAAAAAACAGTATTAACTAGTGATAGTAATTACTTTATGCAGCCTATGGATGAGTTACCTATTCACGCAGCATTTTACGAGCACAAACCCCAATTAATAAGCCCAATTAAGTATGAAATACTATTAGAGTTCGCATTTTTAACGCTATTTTTAAGTATTATGTTTGGCGTGTTTTTTTGGTTAAGTCAGCGCATTTTTATTAAGCCAATGACTCACTTAATGTCGTACCTAGAGAGTAACGGTACACAGCAAGAAGTGCAGCTCGATTATAAAGTACCGCTGAGCTGGCAGCCTTGGTTTTCTAAAGTGAAGCGTGTATTTACTAAAAACAAACAGTTAGTTGATTCATTACAAAGTGCAAATAAAGCTCTGGACGACCAGGTTCAGTTGCAATCAGAAAAACTAAGCCGCAGTTACGAAGCAAAAGAGCGCCACTTGGCTTTGCTCAACACTATGCTAAACAGTGTGCCAGATCTTATTTATTTTAAAAATATTGATGGATCATTCTTAGGATGCAATAAAGCATTTGAGGCGTACATCGGTAAAGATCAAACTGCATTAGTCGGTAAATATGTAGATGATTTAGGTGATAACGATCAACAAATAAATGCGCTTGAAAAACAAGTATTACAAAATAGAAACAGTGTTGAACAGCGAATAGAAACTGATAAAAAAACGTATCAACTTACTATTGCACCTTTTTATAACGAGCACCAACATCTGTTGGGGACTATGGGTATTGGTCGCGATATTACCGAACAGCAACAAGCATTATTGGCCTTAAAAGCATCAGAATCTAAATTTAGAAGTGCGATTGAATTTGCGGCTAACTGTGTGGTTTTACTCTCGCTTGAGCACACAATATTACAAGTAAATAAAGCGGCAAGAAAGCAGTTTTCTGAACAGCCAGTACTGGTTGGTGAGCAGTTAAAAGCATTGTTTGACGATACTCAATGGCAGCAAATAAAAAGCACTTTAGCGCAATTGCTAGATGACAAAAAACGCGTATACCACTTAACGCTTGCTCAAGGGCGCTTAACAAGTTGGTTGCAACTGAGTGTATCGCTTGTATGGGATGAAAACCGCGACCCAGCTTATTACGTTATTCACATTCAGGATGTGAGCGCATTAACTAAATCGAAACTAGATGCCGAACGAGCAACCCTTGCTAAAAGTCGCTTTATAGCCAATTTAAGTCATGAAATACGCACTCCTCTTAATGCTGTTTTAGGGCTGCTTGATATGCTTATTGAGCAAGGATTAACGCAAAAGCAATTACAACAAACGGATCAAGCTAAGCATGCAGCACAAAGCTTGTTGCTAATGCTCAATAGAATGCTTGATTTTGCACGCATAGAAAGTTCGCAAACCGATTTAAAACAAGCATCTTTTAGTATGGTTGAGCTGGTGGATATTTGTGAAAGTTTAACGGCTCCATTGTGCGAAGGAAAAGGTATTGAATTTGTTATTGATATTGACCCGTTAATAGCGCCTGATTTGATATGCGACAGTATTCGCTTACAGCAAATATTAGGTAATTTATTAACAAATGCTGTTAAGTTTACAAAAACAGGTTCTATCACTTTAAAAATGGAACTTATTGAAAGCGATAGCCTAGAGCAACAGCATATTTGCTTTAAAGTAATTGATACCGGTATGGGCATAGATGAAGCCGATCAGAGGCGTTTATTTGACGCCTTTACGCAAGGTGATGAGTCTTCAACACGTATACATCATGGTGTTGGGTTAGGTTTAGCGATTGTTAAACATGCGGTGTCATTAATGGGAGGGGAGATTGCTTTAAAGAGTAAAAAAGGTCATGGCTGTGAGTTTTACTTCAGCGTTAGTTTTTTGGTTGATACCACTAAAAATACGATGTTACCGACTAATACATTGGCTATTTTATCGGATCAAAGCAAAGAGCTTAAGCAAGTAACAAATGCTTATACAGAGCTTGCTAATATTAATTTAGATGAAGTACTTAAATACCCAATTAAGCTCTCCAATACTCAGCAAATAATAATCGATGCGGCCGACTTACCTGCACTTTTAAATATTGAAGCAATTAATGATTCGTTATCAGCTAAAGAAACATCGGTAATTATTATTAATCATCAGCACACCCTTAATTTACCAACAAGTGAGCATTTAGCTGCGCATCACGTTAAAGCATCGGCATTGGGACAAAGGCTATTTAGCTTGAACTCTCAGCAACAGCCTAAAGCTAGTACCAATGCCGTAATATATAATATTGCTGAAACTAAAGTTGATATATCGGGTCTACTTGTATTAGCCATTGATGATAATCAACTTAATTTAGAAATAATTAGCAGTGTATTACGCCAAGCAAACGTAAGTGTTGTTACCGCTTTAAGCGCATCTATCGGCATGGAATTATTGCAAGTTTTAAAGCCTGACTTAATATTGATGGATGTGCAAATGCCGCAAATAGATGGCTGCCAAGCTACGGCTTTAATTCGTCAACAGTTTGACGCAAAGCAACTGCCTATTTTTGCTTTAACGGCTCATTGTGAACCCGCTGATATTGAACGTTCTTTAAAGTGCGGTATGAATAAGCATTTAACTAAACCAGTTGTTGCTAAGGTACTTATTGATGCAATTGCCGATTTAAACTTAGTTAAACCAAGCTTTTTTGAAAAATCATTCGCATTAACGCAGTTTAGTATGGATGAAAAGCTCCTCAATACAATGATTGGTAAATTTGCTAATTTATGCGAAACCCAGCTATTGCAAATAGAAGAAACAACCAATAAGGATGATTTGGTACGCTTAGTGCATAGTATAAAAGGTGTAGCAGGTAATTTAGGTTTTAGACGATTGTCTCACTGCGCTTTATTGTGTGAAAGAACACTTAAAACAACTAACAAGCCTGTTGAAATAACACTGAAAGAGCTTATTATGCAGTTAGAACAGGTAATTGTTTTTATAAAAGGGGTAGGGGCTAGGGATGTCGAAAAGAGCTAAAGTACTTATTGTAGATGATGATCCAATCAACAGATTAGTACTTGAAAAAACACTTAAAGTAGAACACGACGTATTCTTAGTTGAAAGTGGTGAAAAAGCACTGACCTTTGTAAAAACTGCGCAAGTTGATTTAATTATCCTTGATGTGATTATGCCAGGAATTGACGGCTATGAAGTGCTTGTGCAACTTAAAGAAAATCCGATAACTCAATCGATCCCCGTTATATTTATATCAGCTAATCGTAGCCATGACGACGAAGCTAAGGGCCTAGAACTCGGTGCTATGGATTATATCACTAAGCCATTTAGCCCTTCTATTGTGCGCGTTAGAGTACGTAACCAATTACTTATAAAGCAAAAAAATGATCTGCTAGAGATGCTAGCCTCAATCGACGGCTTAACTGAAATCCCAAATAGACGCTACCTAGACGAAAACTTAGCTCGTGAATGGCGCCGAAGTAAACGCAGTGGAACCCCGCTATCAGTGTTACTTATGGATATAGACCACTTTAAGCGTTACAACGATTGCTACGGACATCGTGCTGGCGATGAATGTTTAAAGGATGTTGCACAAGCACTCGCAGCTCAATGTGAACGTGGTAGTGACTTTATAGCTCGTTATGGTGGTGAAGAATTTGCAGCTGTATTACCTGGAATGAATAGGCATGAAGCTGTGGAGTTTGCTAATAAATTACGCAATGCTGTAAATGCTTTGAATATAGAACATAAAGCCTCATTAAATGCAGACCACATCACTATTAGTATAGGTATCGCCACCACTCAAAGTGGTAAAGTATATGCTGAGCAAGCGTTATTAGAAGAGGCCGATTTAGGCTTATATGCCGCTAAAGATGCAGGGCGAGATAGAATAGTCGCACGCTAAAAACTTAATATACAAAAAACGCCAATATTCATATATTGGCGTTTTTGTATCAAACTACTTTTTATACCAATTCGCTTAATTAAGTGATCTATTTTGAGGATGGAAAAACGTGTTGATAGCTAGGCAAAAAATTCGCTATTTAGTTGTTCTCGGCAATTGCTCCTGCATTGCTCTACCTTCTGCATCCATGCAGTCGTAAATGAGAGTTTTTTAACACAGGTAGCGACACGTTTAGCCCCGCAAAATGATTAAGTATTATTGCGGATTGGTATTATAGGTTACTGCGTGATCATACCTAAAGCGGTTTCACCAATGCCCACTAACTTATCATTTTTAAATACAAGTGGCGTACATTCATCTTTCGTTGTTTTAGAATCTGAATGCTTACTATGAGTTACATAAAAAAGTACTTGGTATACATCGTCATCTTTTTTTAATAGCTCTGTGAAATTAGGCGTTTTTAATTGCGTTAAAACAGATTGATAACTGCTATCCATTTTTAGCTCTGATATAGCTTCACGATTATTTTTATGTTGTGCTTGCCAGCTAGATGAATTCTTACCAGCCCAATGAGTCTCAGCTTCACCATCTGATACGGCAATAACACAGCCTGTTAAAAATGGAGCGATTAAAGCGGCTGCTAAAAGTGATTTTTTCATTTTTATTTACCTTAATAAGATTTTTAATTGGTTATTAGCTGTATTAAAGCAAAGAGTAGACCATATTTATAAGTTGTTATTAATCAGTTTGTTAAGTGGGTTAAGCTGTTTTTATCTAATAAAATATTAAATGTATTAGTAAAAACAGCCATTTTTTAGCTTATTTGATTACTACAATAAAATCACTACACCAAGCGGTTACGTGATTCGCCTTTATTAAATGCAGCAATATTTAAACTTACTTCATTAATTAAACGCACAATAGATTCAGTACTTGCCCATGCTATATGTGGAGTAAGTAAAAGGTTATTACCTTTGTAATTAGCAAGTGGGTTTGAAAGCTCAGCAGGTTCTTTAGTTAGTACATCAACACCGGCTCCAGCAATTAGGTTTTGCTCAAGCGCTGTAGCTAAGTCGGATTCGTTAATAATTCCACCACGTGCTGTATTAATAATTATAGCGCTTGGCTTCATCATTTTAAGCTCATTAAGTGCAATTAAATCACGTGTTTCATCTGTTAGAGGGCAGTGTACGCTGATTATATCGGCTGTTTTAATGACGTCTTCAAAAGGCGTACGACCATCACGACATGCAACACCTTTGCGCTCTGCAACAATAACATTTGCGCCAAATGCCTCAGCCACTTTAGCAACGCCTTTACCTAGCGTACCACCGCCTATAATGGCAAATGTTTTACCTTGTAAGTCGTTAAAGCTGTAATCGAGTATGCAAAACATTTCACTTTTTTGCCACGCGCCTTGCTGGCAATCCGCCTGATAGCGGTGTGTGTTACCCAGTAAGTTAGTAATTAAAGAAAACGTATGTTGAACAACAGAAGGTGTTGAATAGCCAGCTACATTAGTTACGGCAATACCAAATTCTTTAGCGGCTTCTAGATCAACATTATTAGTACCAGTTGCACTTACACAAATTAATTTAAGCTGTGTAAGTTTGCTAATCGTGTCGCGATTTAAAACTGCTTTATTAGTGATTAATACATCAGCACCTTGGCAATGTTCAATAACTTGCTCTGGGCTAGTAAGTTCATAAGTCGTTAATTTACCAAGTTGTTCAATACCAGTAAGAGACGTTTTAGCTAACGTTGCGTTATCAAGAATAGTAATGTTCATTATGAGCCCTAAAATAAGTGGATCTGAAAGAGTTAAAATCGTAAAAAGATGCCTACGATCCATCAAAAATCTAAAATACGAGCTTAAGGTACTACGAAAGAAAGGCTTTGTTAATGGTATTACTACCAAATGATTAGAGGGCTTTGTATTAGTGGTCTGCCCACTAGCAGATTGAGAACATGGTATTTTGCTAGACTGATCAGATTTTTGCACTTTTAAGCAAGCTCATGGTCATAGAAGGTAATTAAACTCGGCTTTAAAACAAGTTGCTAAAAATAAAAATCGTTTTTTTGGTTATTTCGCATTTTAGATTGGCTGAGTTATAATCGGGTATAGACATAAACGGTGCGCTTTGGCGTACCGTTTTTTAACACTGTAGATGTAGTAATGAGTGAATTAGAAGATAAATACGCAGATATACGCCCATACAACGACGACGAAGTTGCGGCGTCGCTTACACGTTTAATTAACGATGATGCGTTTATTGATGTAATAGCAAAGTATAATTTACCGCGCTTTTTATCGGCAGTGCCTTTTATTGCGCGTCCAATGGTAAGAAGTCAGTTACGTAAAAAATGGGGCAAAGTAAGCACCGTTGAAGATGTGCAAAATGAAGTGGCACAATACTTAGATAAACTAGTGAAGCGCACCACATCAAAAGTTACCTTTTCTGGGTTAGAACAGTTAGATGCTAACCAGGCCTATTTATTTATTTCAAACCACAGAGACATAGTGCTTGATCCTGCATTAGTTAACTGGGGTTTATACCAACATAAAATGAAAACAGTGCGTATTGCTATTGGCGATAATTTATTGCAAATACCTTACATTACTGAGCTTATGCGTCTAAATAAAAGCTTTATAGTTAAGCGCTCTGCTAAAGCACCAAAAGAGATGTTAAAAGCACTGACTCAACTATCGTTATACATTTACGATTCTGTGGTCGGTGGAAATTCTATTTGGATTGCGCAAAAAGAAGGGCGTGCAAAAGACGGTTTTGATCAAACTGATCCTGCGCTTTTAAAAATGCTGCAATTAAATGGGCGTAAACAAAAGAAAGAGTTTGGCGATTATATTAAAGAGTTAAAAATAGTGCCTGTTTCTATTTCTTATCAATATGAGCCGTGTGCAATTGCTAAAGCCAAAGAGCTTTACCACAAGCAACATCATGGTGAGTACGTTAAATCGGCTGGTGAAGATATTGCGAGCATTGTTGAAGGCTTTAGTACTGCTAAAGGGCACGTGCATTTAGCATTTGGGCAACCAATTGAATCTAAATGTGATAGTGCTGAAGAGCTTGCTAAAACAATTGATAGGCAAATTGTTGATTCGTTTTATTTACACCCAGGCAATTACATCGCTGGTGGTTGTAAAGATGCGGTAATAGACTCTCCTGATACAGCGACATTTGAACAACGTTTAGCCTGTGTACCTGAAGAGTTAAAACCATTAGTGCTAGCTATGTACGCTAAGCCATTTCACCGTAAAACAGAGATAAATACTAATAGCTGTGAACATTAATACTCACAGCTCAATGAAACTAAGCAGCAATTAAATTGCTGCTTTTTTTTTGCTCAAAAATAACGCTATACTAATACCTCCTCTTCAACTGGGCGGTACTTATGCATGCAACAAATTGAAATATTTGATATTCCAAGTCCTTGCAAGAGTATTTGCTTAGTTAATAACAGAGGGTATTGCAAAGGGTGTTATCGTAGTCGGGATGAACGCTTTTCGTGGAATACCTTAACCAACGACCAAAAAAAGAAGGTGCTTAGTTTGTGCCAGCAGCGCTACAAACGTTATCTTCAAAAAAAGCAGCAAAATGCAGTGCCAAGCACACAGGCGCAGCAGCAAGGGTTCGACTTTTAAAAGCTTAATCCATACTTGGCTCTTAGTGCGTATACAGTGCCATTGTTAGTTAAGTTAATTAATGACATTTTAAGCTTTTCTACCAAGTTTTCATTACGCTTATTTAAATAATGATAAAGCGGATAAGTATTCAACACTTCTTTTTCAAAGCAACCTTGAGGTGAAGGTAGCTCATTGTTTTGCATTATAAAGTTAATCATTAAAGCTCCCTGTACTTTTTTCTGAGCAAGCAAATTAAGTTGGGTATTCATGCTTTTAACTTTAATAATATTCCCTGCAAACTGTGTGCTTGCTAAATAATGTTCTTGGACAGGGTAGCCATCAACAATTGCGACGCTATCGAGCTGTTCTAAACTGCTAGGTAAACAGTTTTTATACAATACTAAGTCAAACTTAAAGAGCTCATAATCGACCCTAATTAAGTTTTCGTAATTTTCTTCAACGCTTGCATCTCTTCCTAACTGCCCATCAAGTACGCCATTATTTGCAGCTAGCAAAGCATTTTGGTGGCTAAAATCGATTATATGTATTTTAAAACCGATATCTGCGTATGCTAACTTTAATAACTCTAAGGCATAATCAGCTTGTGGTGTACTTTGCGGACGATTAAAAGTGAGGTTGTATTGATGACTAAAACAAGAGGCACTAAAAAATAAATTTACCAATAATAACAAGATACTAAAATGTCTATTCATTATCAGTTCCAATTACTACAGAAATAAATAAAATAAGACGCGTATAATAACAAGGAGATTACCTCTTGCCCAGTTTCGGGGTTAATCAAATAATTTTAAAAGCGAATGAGGAAGTATTGTGAGTTTTAATTTATGCCTATTGCCACGTGAAGAAAAATACCAAATTCAGTTAGATTATGAAGCGTCTTTTTGGGCGTATCAAATTAAGCGAAATAAAAAAACGAGAGAGCAAGTTTATAATACAATCCATAGCCGTCCAATGGCTGAACAAATGGTTTTGAAGCAAAAGTTTGAGCAATATTTAGCGCTAATGCTTAGCTAAGTGTTGATATAAAAATGTATATAGTTAAGTTGCTGGATGGGCTAAAAGTTCCACTCGTTAATAAATTTTATAAAAAACATAATGTAAGAGGGCGGGCTAATAAACAAGATAAGGTATGGGTTACTTACTATAATAATGAAATAGTTGCAGCATGTAGGCTGCAAGATAAAACAGAGTTCTTATTTTTATCTACCATGTTTGTTGTGCTGGAACATCGCGGTAAAGGTGTTGCTAAACAGCTATTATCAACACTCTTAAAGTCGCAAGATAAGATGATTAATACCTTCGCATATAAAAACGTAGTTGATTTATATTGTGCTATTGGTTTTAACCAGGTGTTAACATATACTCTTGCTTTACAAGTACTTTTTGATACTTACAAACATCGAAATATAGTCGCTCTAGAGTACCCATAATAATAAATAATAATATGGAATAAGCATGAGTAAATGCGTTAATGGGATCATTAGTTGCTTTGTAGTTTTAATAACTATCCTAAGTTGCCAAGTAGGCGCACAAGTAAAACGTTTATCTCCAAGCGAAGGCTTATCGCAAAGCTACGTTAATACAATGCTTATCGACACTAATGGTTACCTTTGGCTTTCTACTGAGGCTGGGCTTAATCGTTATGATGGCTATCAAGTTATTCCAATAAACGGCCCTAATGGTGAATTAGAAGAAGCGATCATTGATCGTATTTACCAAGACCCTCAAGGGCACATTTGGATAGCCTCTTTACTTGCAGGCCTATTTAGATACGACCCCGTAACAGATTCATATCAGCAATTTCTAGAAAAACCTACCAGTGAAGAAGAAATTATCAATCAGTCTGTTTTTAGTATGGTGGCCGTTGATAAAAAAACACTTTGGATTGGCCGAGGCCGCGACTTTGCAAAGCTTGATATAGCAACCGGAAAAATCACAACTATTTTTGAGCTTCCGGCTAAATATAAAAACACCCTTGTGAGAAAGCTCTTTGCCTACAATGGTTATATATTTATAGGTACAAGCCATGGCGCATATGTATTTGATATTGCAACAGAGCAAGTTAGACCCCTACAGCACTTAAAAGGTGAAGCTGAGCATATTTACCAAAATAATGTTAAGTCGTTCGCATTAGGTGAAAATAAACAGTTGTTAGTAGGGGCGGTCCAAGGTTTATACGAAGTTGATATTAGTAACTTATCAAAAATGTTTGAACGCCCCGATTTACCTTTTGAAAGTAAGGTATTACTAAGTGACCTAAATGTTTGGAGCATAGTAAACGAACACGGAAAAATAGATTTAGCTACCGATAAAGGCTTGTTTAAATTTGATTTAAACACCGGGGAGATGATTAAAAATACTCGAATAGCCCAAAGTAAGTACACACTTGCCGATACCAGTATTATTGATATGGCTAAAGATAAATCGGGTGGTACATGGGTTGCGACTAAGACTGATGGTGCGTTTTATTTATCTCATGACAGCTATCATTTTAATAATGTCGATGGCACTTTGCTCGGGGGGGATGGTTTATCGCATCACTCTATCTGGGGGATTACCGAATATAAAGACAAGCTTTGGCTTGCAACGCATAACGGTATTACCGAGGTTGATTTAAAAACAAATATTGGTAAAGCTTATTTAAAAGATTACAAAGTCGACTTACTCACCACTGAGTTTACCGTATATGAAATAACGCCTTATAAAAATAATTTATGGCTTTATACAAATCGTGGTTTGTTTATTTTTGACCCTGTAACGCATCAAGTTAGCGAACCTAAAGTACATAACCCTGCTAATCAGGAGTTAATTACCGGTAGGGTACATGGCGTTACATTAATGCCAAATGGCGATCTATACTTTGTGCACTCAGATCATGGGGTATTTATATACAATATAGATTCTCAAGTAATAACGCGTTTGGGTGGTCAGTTTGATCAATTTGAACCCTTTTTAGCCCATGGCTTTTTACCTGCGCTGAGCAATAAACCAGATTCACCATTATTTTTTAATGCCGGTATTTTATACCAAGTAAACCCAAGTGATTTAGCACTTAAAATGATTTATAAAGTGCCAAAACAGCATGAAAACGTAGCCATTAGTGTGCTTTCTTACTTAATTGATAACAACAATATATTGTGGATATCACTTTCTAATTTCGGCTTAATAGGCCTTGACGCATCTACTTATCAATTAGTCCATACAATCGATTTAGAGAGGAATAAATTAGGCACTCTGCTATACGATATGGTGCTAGATGATGATGGCATGATCTGGATGAGTAGCCATAAAGGCATTTGGCGATTAAACCCAGAAACACTTCATTTTCAGCAATTTTCTACATCAGAAGGGCTACTCTCTGCTGAGTTCAATAGCAACGCCATGGCACAGCTTAAAGATGGCCATATTGCGTATGGTAGCTTAAAAGGTTTTACTTATTTTCATCCAATGGAAAACCAAAACTATCAGTCGCTTATTGATCACGTAAATATTACGCGAGTTGATTTAATGTCACGAGATTTATCGCTTGATTTAAAACAACCGCTCAACGAGGTTGTGTTAAACCATGATGATATAGGGCTTGAAGTTGCATTTTCGGCCATGGCATTTAGTAATCAAGAACGCATCATTTATGAGTATCAACTCGATAACGGACAAAAAAGTTATACCCGAAATAACAACCGTGTATTGTTTCCAAAATTGAATCCAGGTAATTATCAATTAAAAGTTTGGGCTAAAGACCCCCTGACTGGCGAATATACCTCGCCTGCTATTTTAAAAATAAAAGTAAAGTATCCACTTTGGCGTGCACCTTATTTTATGGTGCTTTATGGCATGCTGTTTATTGGCTTTGTTGCTATGTGGGTTATGCGCCGTAATAAAATTCAGCGTATTTTATTGGCAGCAAATAAAGAAAGTAAAGAAAGCGAAGCGCGTTTAAAGCTAGCGCTTGAAGGCAGCGAATCGGGTGTTTGGGATTGGGAATCAAGCAATCCAAGTATTTACCAACCTCGCTTAGCGAGTGAGTTAGGTTACGAAAATGAAACCGTGAGCCTTGATGAATATTTATCTAAAATTCATCCGCAAGACAAACAGCTATTTCGCTTAGAGTGGCTTGAGTTTTTATCTACCGATAAAGGTTACTTTAATTGCACCTACCGCCTGCGCCATGCAAAAGGCTATTGGCGCTGGTATAAGGATTTTGGAAAAGTCGTTGAGTGGGATGATAAAACGCCACAAAAAGTAGCGGGTACCTACACAAATATGACCCGTGAGATGGTGTTTGAAGAACACGCTTTACTATTTACGGCAGCATTTGAGCAAACACGTGATTGGGTGTTTATCCTCGATAAAAATTTAAATATTCGGGCTTCTAATAAATCACTGCAAACCGCCTTTAATTTCTCTGCTGAGTCGTTATCTAGTCGAGCATTAAATTTAGGTATATCGCGCAGCAATCGTTTTGATTATTTACGCATAATGCAAAAGCTATCCATTGGAGAGCACTTTTCGTGTGAAGACAGTGTAGTTTTAGCAAGTGGTGAGCCACGCCATGTACTTGTGAAAATAAGTGCAGTGGCCGATAACGAACAGCGCCTTAATAGCTATGTCATTATTTTAACCGATATAAATGCACAAAAATCAGCCGAAAATGAGCTGCACTTATTGGCCAACTACGATGCCTTAACAGGGTTGCCAAATCGTACATTATTTAATGACCGCGTTGAACACGCCCTTGAGCAAGCAAAATTGCACGAATGTAAAGTTGCTTTATTACATATAAATATTAAGCGTTTTAAATACTTTAATGACTCTTTGGGGCATGCAGTTGCTGATGAGCTAATTAAAGAGGTTGCTGAGCGTTTAAAATGCTCCTTGCGTCCATCGGATAGTGTTGCTCGATTTGGTGGCGATGAATTTGTAGTACTGGTGGAAGATATTCAGCAAATCGAACAAGTACTCATTATATGCACTAAGTTGATGGATTGTGTGAATCAAAATATTACGATTAATGGCCAAGTTGTAAACGTTAATTTAAGTATTGGTGTGTCTATATCACCAGATGATGCACAGCAAGGCTCTGCGCTTTTAAAAGCTGCGAGCATAGCGTTATATCATGCAAAAGACTCTTTAGAGGGGCGTTGAGGCTGTAGAATTACTCTTTTTAGGAACGTATCCAACTATTCTTGGTTGGTTGCTTTTTAACCTTGAATCCATCTGTTTGCTGTGATCTAATAGATATTATTCACCCACGGTAAACTGTTATGGCTAACTACAAGCCTGACTTATCCTGTCAAAATAAATTCATTCCTATCAATTTCGCTGAGCAAATTCTGCCTGGCACTTTTGAGTATGCCCTTTGTTATATTGTCGAAAATAAACTCGATTTATCGGGATTTGACGCGTGGTACAACAATGACAAAACGGGCGCGGCGGCGTATCCACCTTCGGTAATGCTAAAGATTATTTTACTGGGCTATGCACATGGTTTGATCAGTAGCCGTCGAATTGCTAAAGCGTGTGAGACGAACATTTTATTTATGAGTGTGTCGGGTGATATCCAGCCACATTACACATCTATAGCGGGTTTTGTGGCTAAAATGCATGAACAGATTGAGCCACTTTTCACGCAAGTGCTGATGATATGTGATGAGGAAGACTTGATAGGCCGCAATATGTTTGCCATTGATGGGTGTAAATTAAAGTCCAATGCGAGTAAAGAGTGGAGCGGCACATTCGATGAGTTAAGCCGCAAAAAAGCAAAACTAGAACGCGCAAGCAAACGTATTATTGAACGCCACCAATCACAAGATGGACTGGGCGAAGA
>NZ_JADYWS010000040.1:0-28545 GCF_015864715.1 Pseudoalteromonas sp. NZS71
TGATGAGGCAACGCAAACATGCCGCTGCCCTGCAGGCAATGCCATGTGGCGAAGCGGGGTCAATGTAAACAGCCATAACCAACAATACACACGATTCTGCGGTTACTTAAAAGATTGCAAAGTATGTCCACTACAACAGCAATGTATGCGAAAGCCACCCATTAAAACGGGGCGACAAGTACAGTTTATAAATAATAAATCACGCAAAAAGCTGAGCTATGTAGACAAAATGAAAGTAAAAATAGACAGCCCCATAGGTCGACGACAATATAGCAAACGACTTGGTTGTATTGAGCCAGTGTTCGGGAACATTACAGTGAATAAAGGCATGAATAAATTGACCTTACGGGGTCAAACAAAAGTGAATGCGCAATGGCAACTGTATTGCCTTGTTCATAATATAGAAAAGCTGCAGAACACGATGCATTAAGAAGGGTAAGCCCTCTTACTCTAAATAAAAGCCACTCAAACACCCGTAATCCCTTCCAAAACGCCAATTAAAACAATATCAAACACTTCTATATTCTGCGTAAAAATACAGTAATCAATTGAACCAAAATAGGAACTCAGCTATGGTTTGTTTATCAATAAAAACAAATTTAAAAACGAGTTAATCTACAGGCTCGTTGCCAAAAGTTCTTATAATCGTTGCCCTGAGCTTCATCTGGGTCAACAAACATAGAGTGATGCTGGCCTTGAACCTCTTCAAGGCGATAGCCCATCGCGTTTAGAAAATTCATATTTGCAGTAATTATTTTTCCGTTAGGTTCAAACTCAATCACCGCTAATGATTTATTCAATGCGTCTACAATTAAATCATTACTTGATTTTGACTGCTTTGGATTACTAAACCATCCCATGCTCATCACCACCTTTAAGTTTATTATTCATTTAGTTTCTGTTTGCTAAATATTCATTGTTTTTTGCAGGTCAATTAGCGCTACCATTTTTTCACCAACATTCACCAACCCAGCTACATATTCACAATTATTCGATTCAGATAAACTAGGAACCGCTTTCGCATCTTGCTCCGCAATACTGTAAACATCAGAAACGGCATCAACAGCAACACCTATAATTTTACTACCTAGTTCAAATTCTATTTTGACAACGATAACCACCGTTAATGGCCCATAGTCGACACTTGGTAATCCAAAGCGCAACCGTAAATCAATAATTGGCACTATTGTTCCACGTAAATTAATAACGCCTTTTACAAATTTAGGCGCATTGGGCAGTACTGTAATTTCTTCCCAACTGCGAATTTCTTGTACTGTTAAAATATCAACGCCGTATTCTTCATCAGCCATAATAAAAGTTAAAAACTGTTTTACACCTTGCTGTTGCTGAAGATTTAATTGATTACTTAACTGGCTTTGCTCTGAGCTCATAACGCCTCCAAAGTGGCTTGCGTTTCAATCGTTAATTCTTGGCTACCTGGTTTTTTTAAACCTGAGAGCTTTATTAAGCCGCTAATGTCCACAATCAGCGATACACGCCCATCGCCTAAAATAGTGGCTCCCGATACACCATCAACTTTATGATAGTTAGCCTCTAAACTTTTAATAACAACCTGTTGTTGAGACAGTAAATCATCAACTAATAAACCCACCTTTTGGTTATCTGTTTCTACAACAACAAGCAGCGTTTTATCGAGTGATTCAATGGCATTTTTATGATTAAAAATATCGTAGAGCCTTAAAATAGGAATGTATTCGTCCCGAAGCCTCAATACATCAAGGCTTTTACCCACTCGACTCACTTTAGCAATATCAATTTGCAGAGATTCCACAATAGAAATGAGCGGGATAATATAAGTATGCTGAGCCACCTTAACTAATTGCCCATCTAAAATAGCGAGAGTAAGTGGTAATCTAATAGTAAACGTAGAACCAACACCGGCCGCTGAGGTTACCTCTACTGAGCCATTTAATGATTGAATATTTCGCTTAACTACATCCATCCCAACTCCACGACCAGATAAGTCACTTACCTCATCTACTGTCGAAAAGCCGGGCATAAAAATAAGCTCATTTATTTCATCGTCACTGAGATGGTTATCAGCTGAGATTAATTCGTTAGCGATGGCTTTTTCTTTTATTTTTTTTGTATTTAACCCCTGCCCATCATCCATTATTTCAATAACAATGTTTCCACCCTGATGAAATGCATTTAAGGTTACTGTGCCAACGGGATCTTTACCTGCCGCCAGTCTTTGCTCAACAGTCTCTAATCCATGATCAAGTGAGTTCCTCACTAAATGCACCATAGGATCGGATATTTTTTCCATTACTGTTTTATCAAGCTCGGTTTGCTCTCCAATCAACTTTAGCTCAACCTGCTTATTTAGTTTTTGCGCTATATCTCGCACTAATCGAGGAAAACGACTAAATACAAAGTTAATTGGGAGCATACGAATGCGCATCACATTTTCTTGTAAATCACGCGTATTATGGGCAAGTTGCGCTAGACCTTCTTGTAGTAAAGTAATTGTGGCTGGTGTGATTTCTTGTTCGCTGAGTTGATTTAGCATAGCTTGTGTAATAACAAGTTCCCCAACCATATTTATTAACGAATCAACTTTATCAATACCAACTCGAATGGAGGTAGACTCTGGTGTACTTGCAGGTTTTTTATCTTTATTAGCAGCGGGTTGCTTTGGCTTACTAGGTAGCTCAGCTACTTTTATTAAATCGGATGTTTCAAGCTCAACGGCTTTAGATATCTCACCTTGATTAGGTTGTATTTGCTCATCATTGCCAAATAAGCCTCCGCATAATTCAATTTTTATGTCGGCATCGTCTTCTACCCATTCAAATACTTCTTTTATGGCTTTTTCATCATGGCTAGTATCTAAAAAAAAGCGCCAATGTAAAAAGCATTCATCACTGCTCAAATCTGTAATTTCTGGAACTTCATCGTAAAATACTGTGGTTTCTAACTCACCTAGCTCTTCAAGCTCACTGATCATGTACAGTGGCTCGTTTCCTGTTTTAAATAAATGATGATGGGGTTTAAAGTCTATTTGATAGGTGTTACTACTTGTTTGCTCTTCACTGCTTTGAGGTTTATTTCCTTGTGTTTCGTTTTTCATTCCAAGTACATGTTCAAATTGTACTTTTAACGAATCTGCCTCGGTTAAATCTGGCTCTTGCTCACCTTGAAGTGCAGCAAGTAAAGCGCGCAAGCAATCCACAGCTTTGAGTAATAAATTGACATGCTCGGTACTAAGCTCTCGTTCACCTTGGCGAATTTGATCCAGTAGTGTTTCAAGTACATGAGTAAAGTCAGCAACAGAGCTAAAACCAAAAGTGCCACTGCCTCCTTTTATTGAGTGAGCAGCTCTAAAAATAGTGTTGATAGTTTCTAAATCTTCCTCACCTGGCACTAAGTTTAATAACTCAGCCTCCATGGTATCTAGGCCTTCAAAACTCTCTTCAAAGAAAACTTCAAAAAATTGACTTAAATCTATACTCACACTGCGCTCCTTAGCGAATAACTTTTTTAATTACCGCTAGTAGCTGATCGGGATTAAATGGTTTTACAATCCAACCTGTTGCACCAGCAGCTTTACCCTCTATCTTTTTTTCTAAGCCCGACTCTGTAGTAAGCATCAGTAGTGGTGTAAATTTATAACTAGGTAAAGTACGCAGCTCTCGTATTAATGTAATTCCATCCATTATTGGCATGTTTACATCTGAGATCACGGCATCAAAGTCTTGTTGCTTGGCAATAGCGAGAGCTTCACTGCCATCCTTAGCTTCGGTTACATCAAACCCGGCAGTTTTTAATGTAAAGCTCACCATTTGACGCATCGATGCTGAATCATCAACCGCTAAAATTCTTTTCATATATACCCCTAACTTTTACTTTCGGTTGTTAAGTATTGGCTTAAGCCAAGTTTATTAATTGTATGCGTTAAGGCCTCGCTACTGCCTACCCATATTATTTTGTGCTGTATAGTAAGTAGGTGTTTTTGTAAGGCGCATAAAAGTTGAATTGAGGCAGTATCAGCAGAAATCACATCGTTAATATCAAGACAGATATCATCGTTGCTATTGAGTTCGTGTAGTAAGTCTTGATGTAGTGTTTCAACTTGCGTAATAGCAAGTTCGCTCGGAAGTTTTAGCATTTAGTAAGTGCATTCCCTGTCAATTCAATTCATAACAAAAGCTTAGCCCTAGTTATTAAAATTGCCATAAAATGCTTAATTAAATTTAACCTGTCGTTAAAATACAAAAAAAGGAGCCTAAAGCTCCTTTAAAATTGGTAAAAAGTAAAAAACTAGTTTTTATAGTAATCAGCTATTTTTTTAAACTCTTCAGTTAAAGTCGTCGCATTAATTAATGGCACACTACCTTGTTTAAATTCTGGTTTAAAAATAGCTCTAACGGCTCCATTTTGATCAACCATAGCGACCGAGGCACTATGATCAACAGCATATTCTGATTCACTACTATCGCTAATGGCGTAAATTAAACCAAGCTCTCGAACAACAGGAAAAAGGTGTTTATGTTCCCCTGATACAGCTAAAAAATCAGGGTTAAAGTAATCTATATATTGCTTTCGTTTAGCTGGTGTATCGCGTTTTGGATCAACCGATAAAAACCAAACTTGTAGCGGATAATCTGCTTGTAAGTTTTTATAAACAGCATTTAACTTAGCAAGTGTTAATGGACAAATATCTGGGCAGCTTGTGTAGCCTAAAAATACTAAATTCCACTGTCCTACAAATTGTTGCTTAGTCACTAATTCACCGCGCTGATCGTTTAGCGTAAAATCAGACAGTGGCTTTGCATTTTCGTAAACTAATGCATCGACATCTGGCGGACTATTTTCGTTTGAACATGCCGATAAAAACAAAACTAAAACAACGATTAATCCAAGCCATAACTGCTTCATAAAGGGAGCCATTTATCTATAAATAAGATTACAAAGAGTACCATTAAATGAATAATCGAAAAACGAAATAAGTCCATTGCAGTCTCATCATTTCCAGCAATTTTTAAATTGACCGCCTTATATATAAACACGGCATTTAATACACATGCACCTATCAAATAGATTAATCCAGACATACCGATTAAATAAGGTAATACGCAAACAACAGCGAGTAAAACAGAGTAAGCAACGACGCACGTTTTACAAAAATCGATACCATGGGTTACTGGTAACATAGGGATTTTAGCGCGTTCATAATCACTTTTTCGCGCTATAGCCAGCGCCCAAAAGTGTGGTGGGGTCCAGGTAAATATTATCATTACGAGTAACCAAGGGGCTGCTGCCATTTGGTTTGTTTCTGACACCCAACCTAATAATGGAGGCATTGCGCCAGCCAACCCACCTATAACAATATTTTGCGGCGTTGCACGCTTTAAAAATGATGTATAAACAAATGCATAACCTACCAATGCAAATAACGTTAATATAGCGGTTAAGGTATTGGCCCACACCATCAGCATAATAAAACCAGCAACCCCAATAACAGCTGCAAAACTAAGCGCATGTGTTTTACTTAAACGCCCTTTAGCCACAGGGCGATGACGAGTCCGCGCCATTTTTGAGTCTATCTCGCTATCAACCACATGATTAATAACCGCTGCAGCAGCAGAAAGTAGCCCTATACCTAACAAGCTAATAAACTGTACGACCATACCGCGCCCTAAATCGGGAGCCAGCGCTAAACCAACCCAAGCTGTTAGCACCAGCATGGCTACCACTTTAAATTTACTAATTGCTAAGTAGTCTTGCAGCAAACTATGAGTACGCGAAATTAGCGATTGAGTATTAACGGGTAGCAGTATTTTTTTATCAATTATAAGTGCCATCATATTTCCCCTTTATGTGCGTGATTTTAGGTAATAACACAACCTAACCATGCTTAATAACAGTATGGCTGCCATCAAGTTATGCGCCAGTGCAACTCCCAACGGAATATGCCAATGTACTAAAATAAGCCCTAAGCTAATTTGGCAAAGCAGAACAAGTAATACACTCACAACGCAATTTTTAATTTTTTTAGAGTACGCTTGGCTGTATATTTTCCACATAATTAACGCCAGAACAATGCAAGTAACGAGTGCCCAAATGCGATGTAATAAATGAATAGACATACGCGCTTGCTGCGATAACACACCAAACTCATAATTACTGTGCTCAAGTGGTAATTGAAATACGCTACTCAATGAAAACGGTTGTGCGTAATTACACAATGGCAAACCACTACAATGTGGAGCGGCGTAATTTGCAGCCAGCCAACCACCAAGTGCAATTTGGATAATTAATACACTGAGCGCTACTAAACTTAAACCGAAATAGCGTTTTGCGCCGCTATCGCCACCCATAATAGGTTTTGCGGTTAGCCGTAAATATAAAAGCGTTATAAGTGACAAAATACTAAAGCCACCTAATAAGTGGCCCATTACAATAAGCGGCTGAAGGTTCATGGTTACTGTCCACATACCAAGGGCAGCCTGAAACACCACTAGTAGAAGTAAAGCCAAAGGCAATTTAACTGGCGTAGTTGGATATTGGCGTTTTAAAAAAGCCAACACAAATAAACCTAAAATAAGTAAGCCTAAAGCACCTGCAAAGTAGCGATGAATCATTTCTTTCCACGCTTTTGCGGTTTCGAACATCATATCGGGGTAGCTTTGAGTTGCTAAGGCTATGTCAGCCTCATGCTTAGGTACCGTTAAAAAGCCATAACAACCAGGCCAATCGGGGCACCCTAAACCTGCATCACTTAAGCGGGTGTACGCACCTAAAGCAACTACAATCAAAGCGAGTAATCCTGTTATTAATACTAAGTTTTTATAATTTTTATACATCAGATACTCCAACTTAAGCTCAACTTAGTTAGCTAGAACGAGAATAGTTAAGTAATTTTTTTAGATCTTTTAATAATCCTTTTTGTACTAAACGGTTTTCTTGTGGCTCGACCTTAAAGGGGTATTCAAGTACCACTAACCCCATATGATCAATTAAATACAAACTTGCAGGATTTAAACTCTGTTGCTCGGTAATAATTTTCCATGGTAGGTTTTTATTGTCGGGACTTCCCATTACAGCCATATCAACCTTGCCTTGGTTTTTACCAAGTGCCACATATAAATTATTAAGTGCATTGAGCTGTTCGCTGCATGGGGTGTTACATTCGTTTGAATAATTAAGTGCGATAGTCCATTGCTTGGGATTATTTTGCGGCCAATTTTTAAGTTTTATTTCTTGGCTTAAAAACTCGCCATTATTAGTAATTGCAGTAGGCAACCAATCAAACTTTAATGCGCCATATGCCAAAACTAATGGGATTGCGCAGCAACCCACAAACAACAAAAGGGGATTATTTTTCATTATGTGTCCTTTTTTTACTCGCAAAAATAGCCACAACAGCACATGCAACAGCAATTAAAAACCATTGCACAGCGTAGGCATTATGCTTTTGAGGGCTCATAACAACTGCCTCATAATGAGGTGTTGCAATCTCATCACCAGTACCTTGTCTGTAAGCCATAAAATTAATTAATGATTGCTGGCTTTGAGTGCTCAGCATATTCAAGTCGATAGATTGGATTCTTGTAGGTAAGTCGTTATTTGTAGTTTTATCTTCAAGCGTAAAGCTACTTAAGTTATTTTCTTTTATTTGCGCTTTAAGAATAAAAACACCTGTAGGCAGAGTAACCTTTGGCAGTGTATCTCTAGATATAGGCGCTTTTACCCATCCTAAATTAACTAAAATCACTTTTTCTTCGCTGTCTGGCTTTAGTAAAGCAAGTAGGTCGTACCCTACTTGTCCGTTATAAACTTGATTATCTAAAAGCCAATATTGGTTTTGTACAAACCGCCCTTTTAACTCAACCAATACACCAGTTTTGTTCCAGCTATCAGGCAGGTTAAGTAATTGAGACCAGCTCATCACACCCCGATTCTGTTGCTTAGCAATAGCGGTTAGTTGTTGCTGCTTTTGCTCACCTCGCTCCAACTGCCAAAACCCTAATCGCACACACACAAGTACAACAACCACAACCATACAAAGTGTGATTAGTGAACTAAGCTTTTGTTTGTGCCATAAAACTAACTGCATAAAGGGTCAACTCAGTGATTATTAAAATTATTATCGTACTGTTGTTAATATTTATACTTTTTAACTTATTTAGAGCATTGTTTATTATGGTGTCAGGGAAAACTGGGGGACGACCTATGTCTCACTTTTTAGGTCGTCGCGTATTGTTTTCGGTCGTTGTTTTAGTTGTTGTTATTGCAGCGCTTAAACTTGGTTTTATTAAAGCAAATAATTCGCCAATAAACGCTACAGCACATATACAAATACAAACAAACACAGCCACACCACATCAACAAAGTGCCAATACCAAGCAGCTGCTTGAAAAGCAAAATGCTTATCTTTAGTAAAGTGCCCTTTTAATATCCGTAAAAATATTACAAATAAAAGTACGGTTCCTAACGTTACATGCATGCCATGAAAACCAGTCAATAAAAAGAACGTATTACCGTAAATGCCCGCATCTAGCGTTAGGTTAAGGTCATTATATGCATGCATGTACTCCTCAACTTGCAGCCCTAAAAAGCAAACGCCCAATAAAATAGTAGCGCCTAAAAAAACTTTAAGTGGAGTGCGTTTATTGTTTTCCATCGCTACGTGGGCAAAATGTAAAGTAACTGAGGAAGTAAGCAGTATTAAGGTATTTATAAGCGGTAAGCCTTGCCAGCCCATAGCTTGAGTAGTTTCGCCAGCAGGTGTTGAAACTAGCGGCCAAACAGCTTCGAAAGTTGGCCATAAAACCTCGTTAGTCATTGCATTATTGCCTGCGCCTCCAAGCCAAGGTACCGACAATACGCGTGCATAAAAAAGCGCACCAAAAAAGGCCATAAAAAACATAACTTCAGAAAAAATAAACCAGCTCATACCTTGTCTAAAAGAGCGATCCATTTGTGCTGAGTACAAACCTTGGTCCGATTCACTAATTACATTTTTAAACCAGCTAAACAACATATACACAAGTACAGCAATACCGGCATAAAGCAGATAAACCCCGCTACCACCTTCATTACCTACACTCATAACAGTCAAGCCTGCCCCTACTGCAATAAAAAACAATGCAACAGCACCTACAATAGGCCATGGGCTTTGCTCAGGTACGTAATAATGCTCATATTCTTGATTCATTTTATTTACTCCTAGTTTCACACTAGTTTAAAAAGCTAGTTGTTACTTGCCACCAGCTGTTCACTAATATCAAATACGGTATAAGATAAAGTTAATTCTTCAATATCGCTTGGCAGTGCGGTATCAACATAAAAAAGTAATTTAAATTCAAGTTCTTCCCCTGCTTTTAGAGGTTGCTGATCAAAGCAAAAACAGGCTATTTTGTGTAAATACTTTGCCGCTTTACCTGGCGAGACTGATGGTACAGCCTGCATTACTTTATCTAGATTGCTGTTATTTTTAGCACTAAACATTACTTCACGCATTGCACCGGGTTTTACCACTACACTGTATTCTTTTGATTTAACTTCAAACGGTGCACCACTTTGTGCGTGAGTAGTAAAGCTAACGCCGACTTCTCGATTTTGTACTATTTGTGTACTTTGCTCTGCTTGCTCAAGCGAAGGTTTTCCATTAAGCCCTGTTACATCACAAAACACGTCATACAAAGGTACTAAAGCAAAGGCAAAGGCAAACATGCCTATGCAAATAAGTACCAAACGTTTGAGTAGCGGTGCGTGTGTCATTACTTAATTACCGGCGGCGTAGAAAAAGTATGATATGGCGCTGGAGAGTCAACTTCCCACTCAAGCCCTTCTGCCCCTTCCCATACTTTTGCAGGCACTTTATCAACGCCACGCGCGCATTTAATTACCACAGCTACAAACAACAATTGCGATAAACCAAAGGCAAATCCACCAATACTTATGATTGCGTTAAAGTCGGCAAATTGAAGTGCATAATCGGGAATTCGACGCGGCATACCGGCAAGCCCTACAAAATGCATAGGAAAAAACAGTACGTTCACACTCACCAGCGATAGCCAAAAATGCCATTTAGCTAGCGTGATATTAAACATATTGCCCGTCCACTTGGGCAGCCAGTAATAGGCCCCCGCCATTATCGAAAATACAGCCCCTGTTACTAATACATAATGAAAATGCGCCACTACAAAATAAGTATCGTGGTACTGAAAGTCAGCAGGTGTAATTGCCAGCATCAACCCCGAAAAGCCACCTAAGGTAAACAGCACAATAAACGCAATACTAAAAAGCATTGGCACTTCAAAAGTTATTGAGCCTTTCCACATTGTGGCAACCCAATTAAATACTTTTACTCCTGTAGGTACCGATATAAGCATGGTCGCGTACATAAAAAACAACTCGCCAGCGACCGGCATCCCAGTGGTAAACATATGATGAGCCCATACAATAAAGCTCAATAGTGCTATGGAGGATGTGGCGTATACCATTGAGGCATAGCCAAAAAGTTTTTTACGAGAAAAGGTAGGTACTATTGTAGATATAATGCCAAAGGCAGGAAGAATCATTATGTATACTTCGGGATGACCAAAAAACCAAAAAATGTGTTGGAACATCACCGGGTCGCCACCGCCTGCGGCATCAAAAAAGCTGGTCGCAAAATACTTATCGGTAAGTACCATAGTGACAGCGCCTGCAAGCACTGGCATTACCGCTATTAATAAAAAGGCAGTAATTAACCACGTCCATACAAATAAGGGCAACTTCATCCATGTCATGCCAGGGGCACGTAAGTTCACTATGGTTACAATCACATTGATTGCGCCCATTATTGAGCTAATCCCCATAATATGTACGGCAAATACAAACAATGCAGTATTATCATTACTGTATGTTGTAGACAGTGGTGCATAAAAAGTCCAACCAAATGCAGGACCCCCACCAGGCATAAATAATGATGCCAATAGGATTAAAAACGCAAACGGTAAAATCCAAAAGCTCCAGTTATTCATTCTTGGCAATGCCATATCTGGCGCGCCAATCATGAGTGGTATCATCCAGTTAGCAAGGCCTGTAAAGGCCGGCATAACCGCACCAAACACCATAATTAAACCATGCACGGTGGTCATTTGATTAAAAAAGTGAGGATCGACCAACTGTAAACCTGGTTGAAATAATTCAGCTCTGATCACCATGGCCATTCCACCACCAATTAAGAACATGGTCAGCGAAAAAATTAAATATAAACTACCTATATCTTTATGATTAGTTGTGTAAAGCCAGCGTTTAAAACCTTTAGCTGGGTGATGAGCATGATGAGCTTCATTGGCGTTAGGTTGTTCTACTATGCTACTCATTAGTTCGCCTCCACTTTGGCATCAAGTGCTGCCTGTATTTGACTCGGTTGAATAACATCACCCGTATCATTACCCCACACATTACGTTTATAAGTAATAACCGCTGCTAATTGCTTTATAGATAACTGTTTGGCAAATGCTTGCATTGCCGTACCGGGTCGCCCATGGATAACTACATCAATGTGATCTTTTATATCGCCAAGCACTATAGGGCTGCCTTTAAGTGCAGGAAATACACCCGGTAACCCCATGCCAGTAGGCTGATGACATGCAGCACAATTGGCCATATATACTTGTTCGCCTAAAGTCATTAATTCTTCTTTTGGGAGGGTTTTATCAAGTAATGCGGCATCTGCTAATGCTGCTTTTTGTTTAGCTTGCTTTGCATCTGCAAGCCACGTTTTAAAATCAGCCTCAGATTTAGCGACCACCACAACAGGCATAAAGCCATGATCTTTACCACACAACTCAGCACATTGGCCTCGGTAAGTACCTTCTTCGTTTATGTTCGTCCATGTTTCGTTTATAAAGCCGGGATTCGCATCTTTTTTAACTGCAAAATCAGGTACCCACCAAGAGTGAATAACATCGTCAGAAGTCATTAAAAATCGTACTTTTTGATTTATTGGCAGTACAAGAGGCTTATCAACCTCAAGTAAGTAGTTAGGATTTTTATCTGCAAGGTTCGCGATTTCATCTTGCGGGGTAGATAAAATAGAGTAGAACTCTACATCTTCACCCATATATTCATAATGCCATTTCCATTGCGAGCCTGTAATTTTAATAGTGAGATCAGCTTTGCTGGCATCTTCCATTGCAATTAGGGTTTTAGTGGCTGGTACTGCCATAGCAATTAAAATAACAAACGGGATTGCAGTCCAAAGTATTTCTACTTTAGTGCTTTCGTGAAATTGGGCAGGTACAGCCCCTTTAGATTTGCGGTGATGAATAAGTGCCCAAAACATAATTGCGAACACTATCACCCCAATCACACAACATATTATAAATATGGTCATGTGCAGCTGATATACATTATTGCTTATATCGGTTACGCCTTTGCGCATATTGTATTGGCTGTTAGCCAAAACTGGGTGCGAAAAAACACATAATATAAGCCACAAGGTAGAGGTCAGTTTACCCATGTGACGGCTCCTTTGATGCTATTGCGAATGCAAAGCGAAGAGGCATACGGCTTAAACGCCAATTCGTTATTTTTATTTTTTTAGCCAATCTTATTTAATATTGATTGGTTTTGCTGCGCCAACAACGAGTTTGTGTATATTGTGTGTTCTCAAAACTAAAAAGCTGTGAGTTATTATTAGCTCAGCACATTAACAATTAGCTAAAAAACGAACAACAAGCAAGTTTTAGTATAAAAAACAATCAGGTGATATTGAATAATTAATAAAAAATCGGTAATCAACTGGGCAACAGGAAGTTCAAGATATGAGCAAAACAAAGGGGTTTAACGCATTCGGAGGAGGAAAATATAAGTGCAAAAAAGTTTACAGCTTAAATAGTCAGTGGGCTGTTTACGCCCTATTTTTTAGTACAAATTTTAAAACAAAAATGCGTACTAATTAGTACGCATTTATAAAACTGCTTGTTTAAAAGCTATTTTTAAAGTCACATCCAATCAGCGTTTCTTATAACGCCAACGGCTAAGCCTTCAATATTAAAAGACTCATTCTCAAGATCTACTTCAATAGATTCAAAATCGTCGTTTTCAGCATGAAGTAATACTTTACGACCCGCTTTCTCAAGACGTTTTACAGTTACGTCTTCGTCTAGGCGGGCAACAACAACTTGCCCGTTTTCAGCGGTTTGAGTACGATGTACAGCAAGTAAATCACCATCCATAATACCAATATCTTTCATGCTCATACCGTTAACGCGTAGTAAAAAATCTGCAGCCGGTTTAAACATTAATGGATCGATTTTGCAGTGACTTTCAACGTGCTCTTGCGCCAAAATAGGTGAACCAGCAGCAACACGCCCTATAAGCGGTAAACCTAATTGTTCTGGCTCTTCTTCTTCAATTAACTGAATACCACGGCTTGCACCTGGTTTCATTTTAATTGCGCCTTTTTTAGCAAGTGCTTTTAAATGTTCTTCAGCAGCATTGGCACTTTTAAAACCTAATGTTTGCGCTATTTCAGCACGTGTAGGAGGCATACCAGTGTCTTTAATAAAAACTTTAATTAGTTCGAGTATTTGAGCTTGGCGGTTCGTTAATGGTCGCATACAACTGGTTTTCCATACAGTACATTTAACTGTGAGTATATACAGTTAAATAAAAATCGCAAATTTAAATTAAGCCTTAAAATAGCTAAAGTAATTTCACTTGTGTACATTTTAGGGATATAACTAAAGCTAAGTTTATAAATGATTAAAAATGCAAAGGAGACATTATGAGTATTTGGTACCAGCCCATCACCTTAGAGCTGTGCAAGCAGTTAGAACAAGGCATTAATGGCCAAGGAACATTAATGAAAACTATGGGGATAGAAGTCACAGAAATTGGCGATGATTATCTGGTTGCCACAATGCCGGCAATTCCTGAGCATCATAACCCAATGGGGATGGTTCACGGCGGTGCTAACGTTGTACTTGCCGAAACAGTTGCCAGCTATGCCGCTAACTTTGTTGTCGATTTTACTAAATTTTACTGTGTAGGGCAGGAGATTAGCGCAAGTCATTTAAAAGCATCTCGCAACGGCACTTTAACAGCAACGGCAAGAGCGTTTCATATTGGTAAACGTAGTTCAGTATGGGAAATAAAAATTACAAATAGCCGCAATGAGCTGTGCTGCGTATCAAAAATGACCGCAGCAGTCGTAGAGCGAAGATAGTTACTTTTCGATTGGGTAAATGGTAATTTCCATACCCGCACCAATCGCAGATATACGCAATAATGTATCTGCATCTAAGGCTTGATTAAAGCACTTAGGAGAAGTCCCTGATTCAAAACCAATATCAAACGTTCTACGTGAACAGCTTAACCATTGCTTTAGCGCGTTACGCGAACACGATTCAATAAGCTCACATATATGGTTTATGGCTTTATCAGGTGTGCTCACCTCACCTGTAGCTTCAATACGCGCTAGTTGACGGTATTCGTCTTTGTCATAATGTAAAATCGTCGCGACTTTTTTCAAGTCCGCCACTAGCAAACTAATATCTTGCTTTGATTCAAGCTCAAGATCTACATTTAAAAATTGAATTTCCGACATCGTTTCGTATTTATCCTCTAATAATTTCATTGCAAACTTTAACGCAGTTTTACCGTTATACCAAATCAACTATGCTCTATTAACCACTTTATATGGATATTTCGCAGCTTTTAAGTATTTTTTAGCATTTAAAGCTAGCTGGATATCAAACATTCAGCTCAATTAAACAGATAAGTCATGTTAGGAATTTAAGTGTAATCTTTTTTATTTTTAAATGATTACAGTAAGCTATAGTTTAAACTGCGACAAAATGTCGCAGCAACTTATCCCATTAATGTAATAAACTAGCTTCTAAAAATAATAAGCCTAAAACATGAATAAAAAAATATTTAAACATGCTCGCAAGTTACATAAATGGTTAGGATATTTATTAGCACTACAAATTTTAGCATGGTTACTAGGTGGTTTAATTATGAGTGCAATCCCTCTTGATAAAGTTCATGGGGAGCATCTTGCAACACGTACTCTTAATAACCCATTTACGCAGGCTGATTATGTTGCCTCCCTTGACGATATTGCCTCTCAGGTGGCTAATCCAACACAAATAATTTTTGAGAACTTCTTAACTACACCACTTATTACTGTCTTTAGTAATAACGAGCAGCAAAGCTTCAATGGCATAACAGGCCGACCATTTGAACCGCCAACTAAAATACAAATTACCGCAAATGCTAAAGCACACTTACTTATTGACGCTCAAGTAACAAGCGTTGTACTACTAAAGCAAGGTACGCGGGAAGTCGGATATAAAACCAATGTTTGGCAGGTCCAATTTGACGACACTTTTAACACAACACTGTACTTGTCAGAAAATAACGGCAAAGTTGTCACCGTTCGCAGCACGCTATGGCGAATATTCGACTTTTTTTGGATGTTACATATTATGGATTACGATGAGCGAGAGAATTTTAATAATCCACTGCTTATTAGCTTTTCAGCAACCAGTGTACTTTTTTGTTTAAGTGGAATATTACTACTTATACAAAATATACGACTAAAACGATTTATCCGAATTAAAAATAAGAATAAATCAAAGTAGTCATATTGGTTTTTGAGAGCTAGCGCCCACTTATCAAAGAGTAAATAAGCCTAGTGCTTATTTTATTCCAAGTGCTTAAATCGACTCAAATGTCGCTTTAACATTTCGTTTTCGAAAATCAACTCATCACGCTCATCCAGTAATTGTAAAACTAAAGCTATTGCCGACCAATCTAACGAAAAGTCATGTTGAATACGGGCCGCTTTTTTAACTAAGGTCACTGCAGATACCGTAAATTGCCACTGTGTAACATGCTCCCCCTCAATTGGAACCGCAATATTATGCTCAACTAGCTCATATAAAATTGCTTCGCTAATATCACTACTCAAACATAGCTCTTTGCTAGTAAGTAAATCGTCCTTTTGTGTCACGATAATTTGCATTATGGCTTGCTCCAGTTATTACGGGGATTAAAGTGAGCTTTTTCGGCTAATTCTTCCCACAGTTTTTTACTGGTATCATCAACAGATGTTGGATTAACAATTTTAAGCACAGCAAATAAGTCACCTTTAGCTTTTTTACTCATTAATCCCTTACCTTTAATACGCAAGCGTTGACCAGACTGACTATTAGATGGAATAGTTAATTGGATTTTGCCTGCCAACGTAGGTAAATTTAGCTTTGTACCAAGAGCCGCTTCCCATGGTGCAAGAGGGACAACTATATTTAGGTTATGACCCTCAACATCAAATAATGGGTGAGGCACTAAACTAATTTGTAAATACAAGTCGCCATTTTGCCCATTCGCTGACCCTAATCCGCCTTGCCCTTTTAGTCGAATTCGCTCGCCATTTACTGAGCCTGCAGGAATTTTCACTTTAAGTGATTTTTTAATTTCAGTGACACGGCCACTGCTGTCTCGCTGCGGTAACATAAACTCAACAGGCTTCACGGTATCAACTAAAGTCTCTTCAAGAAAAATTGGGAACTCTATTTCCACATCTTGTCCTTTTTGCGCGCGAGCGGCGTTACTTCTGCTCTGCCCGGAACGATCGAATCCACCAGCTCCGCCAAACATTGAATTAATAAAGTCAGAAAACTCTTGGTCGGTTTGAGGATCGCTTTGCTGATAATTACTTTGCGAAGAGGCATTGTTACCACCATAATGGCCTTGCTGTTGACGAGCACGATTTTGTTGATGACGACGTAACTCGTCGTATTTAGTGCGTTCTTCTTTGTTATGGATGACTTCGTAAGCTTCTGCTATTTCTTTAAACTTATCTTCTGCTTGAGGCTCTTTGCTTACATCTGGGTGATATTTTCTGGCTAACTTTTTATAAGCTACTTTAACCGCTTTATCATCTGCATCAGGCGATATTCCAAGCACTGCATAATAATCAACAAATTTCATTTGCAATCCAAATCCTCATATTGAGTAAGCTTTAAGCATACTCCTTAACGGGTAACCTTGTGTGGTTAAAATACGATAAATAGTGAGAAATAAATGAATAGTGAAAATAACTTTGAGTAAAAAATTAATCAGGCACTTTTTATTAATATAAGCGTAGGCCTTAAGTTAACTTTATCTTTTATCTTCAGGGCTTTAAACTGCCTATTCCTGTAGTTCACATTTGTGATGGATATGACTCGATTTATTCTGGCCTTATTGGCTTGTTGTGTGTGCGTTTCGGTATCAGCCGAACAATTTACCCGTTTTTCAACGGCTAAAAGACATTTAATTAAAACCCTACCTGACAACGCCAAAAGCATTTACTGCGGCTGTGATATTAAAAAAGAAGGCAAAAAACTAGTTCCTGACCCGTCTAACTGTGGTTACATTCCTCGAAATACCCTTACCCGCTCAGGTAAAGTAAATGTGCGAGCACTACGCATTGAGTGGGAGCACATTGTTCCGGCGTGGGAATTTGGTCACCAGCTACAATGCTGGCAAGATGGCGGGCGTAAAAACTGCCGTAAAGTAAGTGCTAAATTTAGAAAAATGGAAGCTGATATAAATAACTTAGCGCCAGCTATTGGCGAAATTAATGCCGATCGCTCTAATTATCGTTTTGGTATGCTTAGCGAAAACGCCACACAATATGGTCGTTGCGAAGTAAAAGTAAACTTTAAGCAACGTGTAGTTGAACCGCCTGTTTATGCACGAAAACGTATAGCTGACACCTACGCTTACATGCAAAAAACATACGGTTTAAAAATCTCTGATAAACAGCAAAAGTTATTTAATGCATGGCAAAAGCAAGCATTCGCAGATACAAGTAGTGCGAGTAAGCTCTAAGCTTTAACACTCATTTACATAAATCAAAGTTATAAATGTTGAATAAACGAGCGAGTGTTGTAATATTTTAAACAACTTATTTACAAAAAAGCCCTTACCTATGTTTAAAAATAATAAAACCTCGCTTGCCATTTTCACTGCATTTGCGGGCTTTGCTTTGACCGGTTGTGGCGGCGGTGGTAGCGGCATCGACTCAGCCCCTGTAGTTACAACACCTGTTAGTAGCAGTCCAACATGGACTGCGGGTGTATTTGAACCCTCTAACGATTTAAAAAACTTTTGCGAAACCCCGCGTACGGGTAACGATCCCTTTAATAACAACGAGCCTTACCCAGATCAAGCCGGTTCTGCCCTTTACGAAAAACTCTGGCTTCGCTCTTGGAGCGACGAAACCTACCTTTGGTATGATGAAATTGCCGATAACGATCCTGAAAGCTTTGCCACAGTAGCCGATTATTTTGCCCAATTAAAAACTGAGCAGCTTACCGACTCAGGGGCAAAAAAAGATAACTTTCATTTTTCAGAACCTACTGAAGATTACTTTCAAGAAGCGCAATCGGGCGTTACTTCTGGTTACGGTATAAATTGGGCGTTTATTGGCGATACAGCCGACCGTATTTTACGCGTCGCTTATCTTGAAGATGATTCACCTGCAAGCCAAATAGGCTTTCAACGTGGTGATACTGTACTTTCAGTTGACGGTGTTAGCATTAATACCAATACACAGTCGGGTGTAGATACGCTTAACGAAGGCTTATTTAGTCCTACTAACGGCGACTCACATACTATTGTTGTACGCAGTAATGATGGCGCCGAAAAAACATTTAATGTAACCGCTGGCAATATTGAACAAACACCGGTTCAAAATGTTAAAACGATTACAACCGCAAATGGTTCAAGCGTGGGTTACATGCAATTTAATAGCCATATAAGCATTGCCCAAGAAGGGCTTATTGATGCGGTAAATAAGTTTAAAACCGATGGTATTGATGAGCTTGTAATCGACTTTAGATATAACGGTGGTGGTTTATTAGCACTGTCGGCACAATTGGCTTATATGGTTGCCGGTAATGCCAACGTTAACAACCGCTTTTATTATCAAACTCAACAAAACGATAAACAACCCGTTGATTCGCCTTTTCCATTTATTGATGAAGAAATAGATTACTCTACTTTTTTTAGCACAGGTGAAAACCTACCTGATTTAAACTTATCGAAGGTTTATGTATTAAGCACATCAGGCACCTGTTCGGCATCAGAAGCTTTTATTAATGGTTTAAAAGGTATAGACGCAGAAGTTATTTTAATTGGCGACACAACCTGCGGTAAGCCCTATGGCTTTACCCCAACTCATAACTGCGCAACAACCTATTACACTATTCAATTTAGTGGGGTAAATAGCAAAGGATTTGGCGAATACGCTGCGGGTTTTACACCAACCCCTACGCCACAATTTGATGCTGATGTTCAAGGTTGTGAAATTGAGGACGACTTTGATCATCAGTTAGGCGACAGTGACGAGGCCGTTTTAGCCACCGCATTGTTTCATGTTGAAAATGGCAGTTGCCCAATTAGAACGGCTGCTGCAAAAGCAGAGCCAGCTACTTTTTCAAGCTCTCGTGAATCTCTCATTCCTTTAAATATGCCTGAGCAATTTACCCAGCGTAATATGGACTTAACTTGGCCAACACTGAGTGAGGAAAGGTAATGGATAAATTATTACTCCCATTAGCTACCTTATTCGCTTTAGGTGGATGCCAAAGTGTAAATAGTGAGCCCGCTAAACCCGCTATATTAACGAGCGTTAATCCCAGCGTTATTGCAACACTACAACAGGCAATTCAACAAGCTAAGGGAGGCGCATTAGTAACACTTTCCGATTCCGTATTTACTAAACGTAGCGAACTGCTAATTGATCATGCAATGAGTAAAGGGTCTGATGGCAGAGTAATTATGGGCGCGCATAATATAAAATCTGAGAAGTTTATTTTGCAGCTACGTAATAACCAATGTGAGCTTTACTATCCTAAAAAAGAGCTTACTACAGTACTTGAAGGTGTTACCTGTAAAGAGTTATAAGGCACTTTATTAACGTTTATAAATTAATAAAAAAGGCGCGCAGCATATCGCTGCGCGCCTTTTTCTATTTTAAAGCATTATTACAAGTCTTGATGCGGACCAAACACTTCATAATGAATCTGCTCGTTTTTAACACCTAGCTCAAGTAACTGGTTTTTTATAAATGCCATAAAACCGGCAGGACCACATAAGTAAAAGTCGCCATTACTCAATGGTAGCTGTGCTTGTACTGCGTTTAGGTTCATTAACCCAGTAAAGTCAGCATCCTCTGTCACCTGGTTAAACCACGTCATTGTTTGTAAACGGTTATAAACTGCATTTAACTCATTTAAATATTTTGAAAACGAATGCTGCTGAGTATTTTCGCAGGCATGTAAATACATAATCTCTTGATTGGAGTTGTCACTTAATAGCGTTTCAAGCATAGCCAGCATTGGCGTTTGCCCAACACCTGCTGAAATGAGTACCGCTGGACTTGTATTATTGCGTAAAAAGAAGTCTCCTGCCGGCGGGTATAGCTCAACAATAGTGCCTTGCTCTAATGAGTGTAAATAATTAGACACCATGCCAGGCTTTGGCTGTAGCTCTTTTTTAACACTAATACGGTAGTTTTTAGCGTTACTTTTTTGTGAAATAGAATACTGGCGAATTTCTTCATATTCAGCGCCCTCTGGCTTAACTTTAATACCTAAATACTGCCCTGGTTTATGTGTAATAACAGCTTCGCCATCAACTGGCGTAAGTGTAAAGCTCGTTACTAGTTCTGATTCAGCCTGTTTGTTGGTTATTTCAAATTGGCGAGTTCCCGCCCAACCACCGTGTTTATTTTTACTGTGCTCATACAAAGCAGCCTCTTCGGTTATACAAATATCAGCAAGTACGCCGTAAGCTTCGCGCCAAGCGTATTCAACATCGGGAGTAAATTGCTCAGGAATAAGCTCTTTTAAAGTGCCAATTAAATGCGCACCTACAATAGGGTAATGCTCAGGTAAAATATTCAAGCTGGTATGCTTATGATTAATACGTGTTAGCGCTTCTTTTAATACGGCTAAATTATCAATATTTTGTGCATACGCAGCCAATGCATTAAAAAGTGCAAATTGCTGACGACCTGTATCTTGATTCGCCATATTAAAAATATTTTTAAGCTCAGGATTATGGCTAAATAAACGCTTATAAAAATGATCGGTAACAACCGTACCCGCCTGCGCTAATAACGGAACTGTGCTTTTTACAATCTCAATGGTTTTATCAGATAACATATGTGTTTCCTATGGATGAACTAACCACGACGCCCATCAACACGACGCCGCGTTAATATAGGTGTGCAGTGAATTAAAAATAATGAAAAAGCCACTAACCACAGCAAAGCACTTATTTGCCAAGCAAGGTGAGGCCCAATAATAAAAGGGAGTAATGAACGAGTAATAGCGGCCACAAGCAAAAACGCAAAAGCAACAGCCATGTAATGAGGAATAGCGAGTGTACGCCCTGTATGACCATGTGATACACGCGTCATCATTGCTAAAATCATCATACCTATTGTGCCAATAGTGATTAAGTGCAGCGCATCTTTAAATTGTATTGCACTGCTATAAAAGCTAAATGCAACCATCATTAACCCTACGCCTAACGCTAAGTAGGAAAAATGTAAAGACCATAACAACGGCACTCTCAATACCTTGCTATCCCACCAAAAACCAGCCCTGACCAGGTGAAGCGCAGCAACAGTTGCAACAACTAACGCAGGATTAATCGTGTTCAAAAACAACTTGTTGATGAAAAATAAAGTGATAGCCAAAATAGATAAATACATCACCGCTTTATCTATTTTAGGAGTGCGAACTTGTGCGGTTAAACCTAGACCTTTAGCGGTAAAAAATGGTAGAACGCGACCCGCAACAATGCCAACTAGTAAAGTAATTACCAGTACTGCGGTATCAACCACACCAAGTGCAAGCTGCATGTTTTGTTTTAAAACAAGTATTAAATACAATACATTGAGCCCACAAAGCACAGCTAAAATAGCTAAAAACGGATAGTTACTTTTGCTATTGGCTTTTAATAACATATTAGCCAGTACTGCTATGGCGCCTAGCCACCAAATAACTTGTAATGTAAGTGCAGCATATAAATTAAAATGAGCAATATCAGGCAATATCACAAAAAAGGCTAAGCGCGCTGCAAGCCATATAAACGTAAGCCACATAAGGGCTTTCCCACTTATGCTCGGTACGCCTGTCCATGTTTGTGCAGCGGTAAGTAAAAAGCCAACAGCTACAACTCCTGCAAAGCCAAACAGCATTTCGTGCGCGTGCCATAATGTCGCAGGTATCGATGAGTGCCAACTTGCATGGCCTGTTAAAATAAGTAGCCAATACCCCACCGACAAAAATGCCAATAAGCCACCGCCTAAAAAGAAAGGTCTAAAAGCGAGCATCCATAATGGCCATTGAGATACTTGATGAATAGCAACGCGTGCTGGCATTGGCTCAGTTAAGTTTATAGGGCGCATTATCGTACCTCCTGCCCTAAACCATGTTGTGCAACACAGCGCAGTACGTAACTTACTTTTAAAATAGCAGCAATAACAATAGTCCCAATATGAGCTGATACTTGCACCGCCATGGAAAAGTACTCAGCAAACGGGTAGCTAATTAAAATACTTGCCGTAATACACACTAAACTCACAGCTAATGCAGTATTGGCAGCAAATAATACTGTTTCGTATAGTGAACTAAACTGTGTTTGATTATTTAAATTATTCAGCATTAGTGTGTTCATGGCGATCTCTGTAACTAACTACGTTACTTAGCTATTACACATACTGTGCCAACAAATTTAATTAATTAAATTCAATAAGTTAAATTAAACCACTTTACAGTATGAGTCTTTATGACCTACTATAAATTAACTCATAAAAACTCGAATAGGTCATTTTGACATGAATCAGCAATTCAACCTTACACAAGTTGCTCTAGAGCTTGCTCAAAGTACACTACACGAGCATAGCTTTGATCAATTACTAGCAACGGTTGAGCGGGTGATTCCTAGTGATGCAAGTGCGTTATTAGTGCTTCAGGGCGAGCAATTAAAACCACTGGCAATTAAAGGGTTAATGTCCGACAGCCTTGGCAGACGATTTAAAATAGTAGAACACCCTCGCCTAGAAGCTATTTGCAAAAGCACACTCGCGCTACAATTTGCGCACGACTGCCCGCTACCCGATCCATACGACGGATTACTATTAGCTAAAACCGGCGACATACCGGTACATGCATGTTTAGGCTTACCTCTTTATGATAAAAACGCGCTACTTGGCGTACTTACGTTTGATAGCCTTAACGCCAATGCATTTAACAGCATAAGCGCTGATACACTCAATACCTTACAAACGCTGTGTAGTGCGCACTTTAAAACAGCTTTAGAGCTTGCCCATTACAAACAGCATGCACAGCACTCAAGTGCATTAGTGCAAGAACTAAATCGTGAAGCGTTAACACGGGACGGCGGTGAAATTATTGGTCAAAGTCCGCTAATGCAAACACTTAAAAACGAAATTAAACTCGTTGCAGCATCTAATTTTAGCGTGCTTATATTAGGTGAAACAGGGGTAGGGAAAGAACTTGTTGCGCGTAATATTCACTTAAATTCAGCTCGCAAAGATCAACCGCTTATTCACTTAAATTGTGCATCGCTTCCTGAAAATCTTGCTGAAAGTGAATTTTTTGGTCATGCGAAAGGGGCTTTTACAGGCGCACAAAATTCGCGCCAAGGTAAATTTCAATTAGCTGATGGCGGCACGTTATTTTTAGATGAAATTGGCGAACTGCCCCTTGCCATGCAAAGTAAATTATTACGAGTGCTACAAAGCGGCGAAATACAAACGGTAGGAGAAGACACACCAAAGTACGTAGATGTACGCGTCGTTGCCGCAACCAACAGAAATTTAAAAGAAGAAGTAGCTCAAGGTCGCTTTAGAGCCGATTTATACCATCGCCTCAGTGTCTACCCTATTACTGTGCCACCACTTAGTAAACGCGAGCACGACATAACACTCTTAGCTGGTTATTTTATTGAGCAAACAGCCCGTAAATTAGGGATAAAACAATTAAAACTAAGCCCTGAAGCGCAAGTACTGCTTAATCAGTACAACTGGCCAGGTAACGTTCGCGAGCTTGAACATGTTATTAGTCGCAGCGCCCTAAAAGCAAAACAAAGCCAATGGCAAAATCCAATAATAACCATTACAAGCGAGCACTGTGATTTAACCCCGAGTGCGCCGCAAAACTCTCTAGTAGCAAGTCAAAGTACAACCAACACCTTAATCAACCAACCTTTAAAGCAAGCTGTAGAATCGTTGCAATACAACGTAATTACCGAGCAATTAAAGAAGCATAACTACAACTGGTCAGCAGCAGCAAGAGTACTTGAATTAGATAGAGCTAACTTAGTACGCTTGGCTAAACGCCTAGGCATAGAAGTAAAAAAAACACTATAATCATTTAAAACACAGCTAAAATGCTGCTAAAACTATTGATTAGCAGCTAACTTACTAAAGTGTGTTTTTAACAACCCTGCAAAAGCTTGTACTTTAGCAGTGCGATGCACTAAGTGATGCGTGACTAACCACACATCGGTAGGCCAGCTTAACTCACTGTGTAATATAGGTACTAAATCAGAATATTGCGCCGCTACGTCATGCTGTAATCCGCCAATGCCAAGCCCTTTAATTATTGCACGAGTCGCTTCTGCGGTTTCAGACACTCGCAGCTTAATTTGCGATGCAGGAATATTTTCATCAGCCCATGCAAAATAAGGCACGCGGGCATTAAAACCCGCCACACCTGATACAAAATTATGTTGTTGTAAATCACTTAATAATCTAGGCATGCCGTATTTATTAATGTAACGTTTATTAGCGTATAAACCCGATGAAAGCTGCGCCAAATGCTGAGCAATATAATCGCCCTCATCAGGTCTTGGGCCTGCACGCACTGCAATATGTGCTTGTCCGTGATCGAGCCTTAATCTTTTTTGTTCTAAAATAACTTCTAACTGCACTTGTGGATGTAGCGCCTGAAATTGCTCACATACATCACCAAGTACATCCATAAAACCACTTACCGTCGTTAGTAATAAACTCCCTCTAAGGGTGCTATCGGCTGCTGCTATATCGTTATGTAACTGCTCTAAGGAGCTATGGATAGTTTGTGCTGTTGCAAATAACTTGGTGCCAATTTCAGTAACCTTGTAACCACGGGCATGGCGATGAAAAAGGCGTGCATTTAAGTTTTTTTCAAGATTATTAATTCGCCTAAGTACTGTGCTGTGGTGCACATTAAGCTCTTCTGCTGCCGCCGTTAACGTGCCTAATCGTGCTACTTCAAACGCTACTTTAACGTCTTGCCAATCTTCAAATTTTATCGCCATGCTGTTTACCTTATACTTATGTGCATTTACGCACATAAGTGTTGCGTTTATTGGGGTTTTCTACAAGTAAAATTTTGCTACATTAGCGTTGTAAGTTTAAACACTAAAAGGTCACTAGCATGTCAGCACCAAAAATTATCGCCCTAGCAGGAAGTCTTCGACAAGAAAGCTTTAATCAAAAAATTATTAATGAGGCAGCACGTTTTGCTCTACAAACAGGTGCTGAAGTAGAAGTAATAAAACTAAACGAATTAAACATCCCACTATTTAACGAAGATATTGAAGCGCAAGGTACACCAAGCGATGTACAGCTTTTAAAAGACAAGCTACGTGCAGCTGACGGTATTTTACTAGCAAGCCCAGAGTACAACGGCTCTATAACTGCAGCACTTAAAAATGCGATTGATTGGGCATCGCGCACAGAGCAAGGTGCTGTTCCTGCTTTTCGTAATAAAGTAGTGGCGCTGTTTTCAGCATCACCAGGTGGACTTGGTGGGTTACGCAGTTTAAATCATGTACGTGATATATTAAGTGGTATTGGATCGTTAGTGCTTGCCGATCAACTTGCAGTACCCGCTGTACACACATTGTTTGATGAAAATGGGCAAATTAATGAACCTGTTACTGCAGAGCGAGTATCGGCGCTTGCTCATCAGTTAGTAAGCGTTGCAAGTAAGTTAAGATAACTTGCACGCCTAAATAACTAATTACTTTGTCGCCGCGAGTTTTGCGGCGATAAAATCGGTATGCGTTACATATAAAAGCCCTGCTACTTTACGTATTACGTAGTCTTCTTGGGGATCTATTTCTCCATCGGCATACGCTAAGCGCCATAATAATTCTATTATTTCTATTCGCTGCGCCGCGCTGCAATGCTCATTAACCTGTTTTGAAAACTGAAAGTAATCTATCGAATCATCTAAGCTACTTTCCGCGTTATTAGTAAGCTCATTAACCTCAATATCTGTTAAATTAAAATACTTTTTTAAGGTTACAGTCAGGGTTCGTTGTTCATCATGTTCAAGCTTGGTATCTGCACGCATAACTTCAATTAATAATGCAGCAACAGCTGTTTTTAAATCGTGCTCTTGCATACTTGGCTGCTGTTCATCGAATACAGCAAAAAGTTGTTTTATTTGTTTGAACATCACACTTTCCCTTTTTGGGTGTTAGACTAATACGTAAAGAAATCGACCTTATTACTTTTATTAATGGGTATAAAGTTCGCAAATTAAAGGATATATTTTATGAAAGGAATAAACGCACCACGCTTATTTATAGGCGCTACACTGGTGGCCCTTTCAAGTGCAAATACTGCACTTGCTGAAAAAGCCGAAACAGAGAAGCTCTACGACTTTGACAACAAAGTGCATTACTACCAAACAAAAATTGGCGAAGACAACTATAAAATAGAAATCCAGTCAGACGATTACAAACACTTTACCAATCAAAGTGTATTTTTATTACGCCATGCTGACCGTCTATGCCGCGGCAATACCTTTATGTTGAAAATACTTGAAGGCGTGCAAGAGTACGAGCGCTTTCCAACAAAACCACGTGCTTACCAACCAGATTTAAGTGTTTTACTACAATGCGAAACTAAAGAAGATACAAACAAGGGTAAGTAACCTTAGTCTTTATAACCCCAAGGTGCTGATGGTGGAGTAATCGGTTTAGTTAAATCAAAATCCACCTTAAACTCACGTCCTTGGCGAATTAATCGATAAGTAAATACTTCTGAGTAAATATACATTTGCCATGTATTACCTACAGACTGTGCAATGCCTTGTTTTACGAATAACTCTTTAGAGTATTGGTCTGCTGGAAACGACTGCATTTGCGAAAACCCTGCATCAAGCGTATGGCCACCATACATAGTTGATGCGTCGTCTGTTCCATCTTTATGACGATGATCGTGCTTTAAACTCAAGCCACTACCCGTTTTCGTTATGATCCACGTACGTGATGCATCGTCTCCTACATGAAACGGTACTTGTAACTCAGCCTCGCTACATTTACGTACATGCATAACCAGCTTTTTATCTGTAAATGAGCTTGGCCCTTTCGCGTTATCTACCGCTACTTCACCTTCAAAAGCTTTACCGCAATGCGCTGCAATACTATTAAAAAAGGCATCATGAGTAGGAATAGACACTAACGGTGCAGGGCTTGCAAAAGCTGTCGATGAAGCAACTATTAAAGTTGCTGCAGTTAATAATTTCATATGTTTCTCGTTATAGTTATTTTAAAACACCTGTAATAGTACAGTTTTCTTAAGTACTTTATTAGAAGTATCTATATAAAATTTAGAACAAGACAACTAGGTAAAACTTCTAAATAGCGATTAACGACTAAATATCTCAGCCTTCATTAACAATCCTACTTTTATAAATATTAATTACACCTCAACTAGCCACTGGCCAATTACTTAATCACCATGGGTGATGACTGCTTAATAGGCCCGAACGTTCAGCTTTTAGCTGTGTCACATGCTACTAATCCAGCAAAAAAGCTTAATAAGGAAAACTTTGCAGCGCCTATCGCGTTAGGCAATAACATATGGGTTGGCGCAGGTGTAATTATTTTAGCGGGTGTAAGCATTGGTGAAAATAGTATTGTGGGTGCGGGTGCTGTGGTTACTAAAAATGTAATGCCTAATACTGTAGTAGCAGGTAACCCAGCTCGTGAAATAAGAACACTGTAGCTATTCTCGATGTGATTTTAGCGTCGGGAGTCGCTACGCTCGCATCAGCGAGCACTTTAACTCGTTAAATTAAGTGAATTATTCACTAAGAGACGCTCCGCTATAGAGGAATACCTGAATCACTTTTTCTACAAGCATAAAAAAGCTCGAATCGTTAGATCCGGGCTTTCTACAATGTGAAGCTTGTGTAATGTCATAGTGCCCACAGCGGTAGAAAGTCACGTAGCAAATGCTACTTTATTGGCCGACTGAGATATTGAGGGGTTTTGTTGTGATTTTAACGTCGGGAGTCGCTACGCTCGCCCTACGTGCTAGGTGTTGATGTGGGTGTGTATTAATTGCGCGCATTTCACTTTTCTTCAGACGTAAAAAAGCCCGAATCGTTAGATCCGGGCTTTCTACAATTTGAAGCCTGGTAATGTCCTACTTTCACATAGCAAATGCTACACTATCATCGGCGCTGTTTCGTTTCACTACTG
>NZ_JADYWS010000041.1:0-26650 GCF_015864715.1 Pseudoalteromonas sp. NZS71
ATTGCTTTATATTGTTAAAGAACGTTTTGAGTCGCTTTAGCGTCTCAAGGGATGCGAATAATACACCCTTTATTTTTTGAGTCAACACTTAGTTTTAAACTTTCTTTTTAGATAATTTAAAACCGAAGTTTTATTTAACTCTCTGAGTTGTTCGTGCCTCGCTATGCGTTGGCGTTTCCCGTCTCAGTGGGGTCGCATTATAGGGAGATCCGAAAACAGATCAACCCTTTTTTTAGATCTTTTTACTGTTCGAACAAAAATAGAACAAAACCATGTAAAACCATATGAAAACCTTCCTAAGATGATGCTTTTTTGTGCTCTTATTTATTATTTAATACAAATATCATTGCTATGTTTGATTTAGACGTTAAGATAGCAAGTTCACAATGTTAAATTAATGTTTATTTCCTGTTTATTGGTAGATCTAAAATGAAATTACCCGATCAAAAATCTTTTATCTTCTCTGTTATTCTTGCTGTAGTTGGTTTTGTTGTTGTTGAGTTCGCTTTAGGCGGCTTAGCTTTAAACCCTGCATTACTATTTGGTGCTGGTTTATTAATAGGTGCGATTGCTATTGCTGCAATGTCATCTGATGTGACTGAAGAAGCTGAAGTTAAAACAAAAACGCTTTATGTTGGTAACCTTCCTTATCGTGCAAACGAAGGTGTGGTTCGTGCATTATTTGAAGAACAAGGCAAAGTATTCAATGTTCGTTTATTAAAGGATAAGAATACTGGCAAGCGTCGTGGCTTTGGTTTTGTTGAAATGGCGCAAGCTGATGCAGACAATGCAATTGCTAACTTGAACGATAGCGAGTTCCAACAACGTACTTTAAAGGTACGTGAAGCAAAACAAAAACAAGAAGATGATTCTAATGCTCTACGTACTGAGACGGATCAGTCAGTGTAACTAGCTTTACCGCTAGCTTATTGCTAAACACATCAGCCGTTGCATAATATTGCAGCGGCTTTTTTATGTCTGTTAGTTTATTCACACAGAAGTTAAGTTGGTTAAGTAGGTAGTTGACTCTGTTTGCTATCGCTACACCTGAATCAAGTAATTTTACATTCCCTTCAAAATACTGACTAATAGGCTCTGCTAATATTGGAAAGTGCGTACATCCTAATACAAGTACATCTATAGTTTTATCTATATGTAGGCCATCAAGCACTTGATGCAGCTTGTTTGTATCCAAAGACTCTGTAAAAAAGTATTGCTCAGCTAAAGTTACTAACTCCACACTGCTATATAGATTAACGGTTACATTACGAGCATGCTCAGTAATTAATGTTTTAGTGTATGAACTGGCGACCGTTGCCGGTGTGGCTAATAAGCCAATATGATTTGAACGTGTTAACTCTGCCGCAGGCTTTATTGCTGGCACAACACCTACTATAGGAATATCTGTCATTTGGCGAACAGCACTAAGTGCAGATGTAGAAGCGGTATTACACGCTATTACAATTAAATCAACATTAAGCGTATTAGCTTTGATGAAATGAATAAGTGAGCATAATCGGTTAATGATGGTTTTTTGGGATTGAGCACCATAAGGCAGTAATGCATTATCCATAAAATAACTGTACTGAGCATTGGGGATACTTTGCTTTATATGCTCAAGTACAGTAGTTCCACCAATACCTGAATCAAAGACCATTATATGCGCTGACAAACTACCGTTCCCACTTTACTTTAAGAACGGCAGTTTGCCATGAGGTATTTATAAAAGAAAGTAGTTTAACTTTGCGTGGTTTCTAAATCAGTAAGCCTGTCGGCCGCAGAATTTAACTGATTAAGGTTTTCGAACATAGACTTTGTGTAATCTACTAATTTATCTATTTGTTCCTGATCTTGATTTAACCATTGGAGAATGCCAGCTAGCTGATTTTGTAATCCAAGCTCACCCGCTTTTTCAAAAGCATTTTTAAGGTCGTCATTAAAAGGAGCTAAACCCTCCGCTACTTGTTTTTCTGGTGCTGGTCTATATTCTTCATAGCTTTTAACTGTTGCTATTGTTTTTGTTTGGCGTAAATCCATAGAAAAAGCCACCAGCTGATCGCTGTCTAAACTCAGCTCCTGCGCTTGTTCAAATGCTTCATCTAAATCACCACCAAAAAAGGTTTTACTTAAATCTTGTAAGTCTTCCATCATCGTATTAATAGCTTCTTGCTCTTGCTCATTTAAGTCACCATTAACCGACATCGAAAATGATACCTGCCGAGATTGCGATGATGAGCTTGCAAACGACTCGCTATTATTGTTTTGCTGATAGCCACTTGCCGACTGAGATTCAAATGCATCAGCAAAACTAATACTTACCTCATCACCTTCTGCGGTAGTAAATTTATACTCTGCATTACTCGTCATACTGACATATTGAGCCTGGCTTATATTTACGCTGGCAGATTGTGGGTTAAATAACGACTCTTCAAACTTATCAAGCCCATTGTAAATTCCCTCTTTGGACTTATTAATCCCCTCTTCCATGTCATCATTAAATACGCCTGTACCTTTGAGTTCATCAACAGCGTCGTCAATCCCTATTTGGACTCCTTTGCGCGCGTCGCCTAACATATCTTTGAGCTTTTCGTCATCAGCGCCGTTAGCTTTTGCTTTATTAACAGCACTACTTACAAAATCGAGTACGTTTTTTACTATTTCATCAAAATCAAATAGTGGTTTATCTGCTTTTTTTTCTGCGATAGGCAATCCAAGCTGCTCAGCCATTTTATCGCCAAGCACCTTTGCAGCCAACTCTCGGCCTCGTTGTTGGTAGCTATCTTGAGGAGACGTAATTGTAGGTTGCTGTATATCAGCTTTATTATTGAATTTATTGATGTTGTTGTTTGGCGTAAAGCCATAATTACCTATTTTCATGATTCGTCTCCTAAGCGTGCGTAGTTTATTATCGGCTATAACAATAAAAACTAAAGTACAATGTTCAATAAAACAGCATAAATGCTAGCCAAAACTAGACAAATACGCAGCGCTCCCTACAATAGCGCCGATAAACAGATCTTAGATAAGGTAGTAGCGTTAATGGCAGTTATTAAAATAGATACCACACAGTACCAAACGCAGTTAAGTGAAAAAGAGCAGCGTATTAGTGCACAGTTCCAACGTTTTGGTGTGGAGCAACTAGAAGTATTTAGCTCAGAGCCAACTAACTACCGCCAACGTGCTGAATTTAGAGTATGGCACGACGGTGACGATCTGTTTCACATTATGTTTGATCAACAAACAAAAGAAAAAATCCGTGTTGATACATTTGATCCAGCAGCGCCTCTAGTTGGTGAAATAATGCAGGTGATGATTGAGCATCTTAAGCCTTGTGAAATATTACGTCGTAAGTTATTTCAAATCGATTACCTATCCACGCTAAGCGGTGAAATTTTAGTAAGCTTGCTTTATCACAAACCACTTGATGATGAATGGTTAAGTGAAATTAAAGCGCTTAAAGAAAAACTAAGCAGTAAATACAAAATTGACTTTATCGGCCGTGCTCGCAAACAAAAAGAAGTGCTGGGTGATGACTTTGTAACTGAGCGTTTAACAGTTAATGGTCAAGAGCTTATTTATCAACAAGTAGAAAATAGCTTTACTCAGCCTAATGCAAAAGTAAATATTAATATGCTGGAGTGGGCGCAAGATTTATGTAAACCACTTAAAAATGATTTATTAGAACTGTATTGCGGTAACGGTAACTTTTCAATTGCGTTAGCGGGCTGTTTTAATAAAGTATTAGCAACAGAAATATCAAAATCATCTGTTCATTCTGCTCAATACAATATTGCTAAAAATAACGTAGAGAACCTAGATATTATTCGTATGTCTAGTGAAGAGTTTACTCAAGCAATGAATGGAGAGCGTACTTTCTCTCGCTTAGACGGTATTGACCTTAAAAGCTATGACTGCCAAACCATATTAGTTGATCCACCGCGCGCGGGCATGGATGAATTAACGTGTGACTTAGTGGCTAACTACGAAAGCATAATTTATATATCGTGTAATCCTGAAACCCTTGAGCGTGACCTTGATCACCTAACACGTACGCACAACGTTAAGCGCTTTGCTATATTTGATCAGTTCCCATATACACATCACATTGAGTCGGGTGTTTTCTTGCAGCGCAAATAACCAACCAAAATTAAAGTGCCAGTACTTTTATAAGTGCTGGTATTTGCTTTTCACTAAATACTTGAATACCATTTTTTATTAATAATGCTGTAGTTAAACCTAGCCCTTCGATTTTTACTCCGCGATGCTTTCCATCATATATTGTATTTCGTCCGCAAGAAGGGCTCGATTCTTTAAGTAGAGCAAAACGAACTTGATTCTTTTTACAGAGTTCTAGCGCTATATTAGCTCCAGTTTGAAACTGTTCTGTTACATCTTCTCCTAAATTAGTAATTACACTCCCCTGTATTATTTCAGCAGGAGCTCTAGGAGTAGGAAGCCCACCAGCGACCTCAGGACAAAACACAATTAATCTATTTTGTTTTTGCCACAAATTAAGCTGTGGATGCAAAATTGCGTGTCCTCTACCATCGTAGCGAACAGGCTGCCCTAGCAAACAACTCGATACTAATATTTTTTCCATCGCTATATCCTTATAAAGCAAAAAAGCTCCTTAAGGAGCTTTTTTTATTTTGGCTAAATTTATTTATTAGCTAAGTAATTAATCAGTTTGCTAATATCTTCTGGTTCAGTAATACCCGACTCACGACCTAGGTTTAATTTATACTTACCATTTACAATAAATGTAGGTACGCCACGTAGTGCGCCTTTTTCTTTAAAGTAGTCTTGATCGCGTTTCATTTTAGAGCTCAGCGTACGTACCGAGAAGCTTTTAAACAGCTTATCAAACTTATCGCCATCAACGCCCTGCGCTACAAATATATCTTTTACATCTGCAAGCTCATTAAAACTAGCGCGCTTTGTATGAATATGATTAAAGATTGCAGAGACAATTTTATCTTTTTGCGGAAGCACTTCTGCAGTAGCGAGTGCTTGGCTCATCATCTGTTGGTTTTCTGGGTCGCGTACACCTACAAAATCAACATGGCTCTTTTTAAATTTAACGTTTTTATCAAGCTTAGGCTTAAACTCACCAATTAGTGCTTCCATGTTATTACATGCAGGGCAGTAAAATGAGAAAAACTCTTTAATTTCTGGCTTTTTAGTTGCGCGCTCAGAAACAACGTCGTAATGCACGCCTTCTTCATACGTTGCTGCAAAGCTTGTTGCCGCCATAGGAAGTAGTACTGCAAGCAAACCTGCTTTAACTAATTTAATCATTATTATGCTCCGAAATTTATAGTGCTAATAAAAACGCTACTAACTCATCAAGTTCTTTTTGATTTTTGATGGTGTTGAGGTTTATTTTATATTTATCGTTAACAATAAAAGTAGGTACACCTGTAAGTGCGCCTAATTTTGAATATTTATTTTGTTTGTTTTGCATTGCTTGCTCAGCCGAAATAACTGGCATGCTTGCAATTTCTTGATCAAACGTTGCGCTATCAATACCGTTTACTTCAAGTAATTTTTTAACGTCTTTCATTTCAGTTAAAGGAGCACGCTGAACATGAATACTTTTAAAAATTTGATCGCTAATACTCTGCGCCAGACCATGCTGCTTAGCAATTAAGTAGGCAAAGCTTAAATTACTTTGTGCTTGTGGCGACACGCCACCTAAAAAGTTCACGTGGTTTTTAATAAACTCAGCGCCTTCTGGCAGGCCTTGTTCAATTGCTTTTGCTACTGGTTCAAACTTAAAACAATGTGGACAGTAAAATGAGAAAAATTCGGTTACTTGTGGTGATGTACTTTTGTCTACATCAATAACAGTGTATTGATTATCAACTTCAAACTGTGCAGCAAGTGCTGCAAATGGTAAACATAAAAGTAATAAACTCAGTTTTAATTTTTTAAGCATTTGTATCTCGTTGTACTTGTCTTTAAATAAAATATTACGGCAATAACTTTAACGGTGCTTCTTGCAATGCTGCAAGTTGCTCCTTCAGTGCTAAAATTTGTTGCTCCCAGTATTTGTCATCAGCAAACCATGTAAAGTTCCGCACAAAGGCAGGATCGCTCCATCGTTTAGCTACCCATCCCATATAATGGATAATACGCATCGCTCGCAGCGGTTCAATTAATTTGAGCTGAGAGTGATCAAAATCACAAAACTCTTCATACGCATTCACAAGGGTGTCTAACTGTAACAGTTGCGTCGCTCTATCGCCACTGAGCATCATCCATAAATCTTGGATTGCAGGACCTTGGCGGCTGTCATCTAAATCAACAAACATGAGCGCATCACCTGCCCACAAAATATTACCAACGTGGCAGTCACCATGTAAGCGAATACTTTGCACATCTTTATACTGTTTTTGCGCCTGCTCTATCACTAAATCTAAAATAGTATAAAAGGCAGTATTTATTCCCATAGGCACTAAGTTACTTTTTTGAAGATGAACTTTGGCTGTATGTAAATACTCCTCGCAGGTAACTGTTGGCCTATAAGTAAAAGGCTTTGTTTTAGCTACTTGATGCATACGGCCAATTAAACGCCCCATTACATCAAGCTGATCTAAGTTATCAACTTCAAATAAACGCCCGCCTACACTTGGAAACAACACAAACAAATAACCTTCGTGTTCAAACAAGCTTTGCCCATTATATAAAATAGGGGCAACAACAGGCACTTCCGCTTCTGCCAGTTCAAATGCAAAGTCATGCTCTTCTTGAATTTGCTCTTTACTCCAGCGCTCTGGGCGATAAAACTTCACTACGTAACGCAGGCCATCATCGGCTTTAAATTGGTACACCCTGTTTTCATAGCTATTGAGTGCCAACAAACCAGATTCGGCGTACACACCTACGCTTTCTATTGCATCGAGTATTAGGTCAGGTGTTAAGTCAATAAAACTAAATTTACTCATACTCTTCTTATATAAAATAAAAAGCGGGTAATATACCCGCTTTTGTTAATTGCTATATCAACTTACCTATTTAAGGTAGGTTGTGATTATCGCGCTTTAAAAAAGTTACTCGACTGCGATATTGTCTCATCCGGCTCATCTACCGGTGAAAGCACAAAGTTAAACTCAGTCATCGGCGCCTTCAAATCATAAGGGTCCATTACAAGCGACAATGGCACATTATGAGATTGCCCTGCCTGCACAGTAAATGACTGCTTACCAATATACTTAAAGTTATCTAACCCTTGTACTTTAATATTAAAGGTTTGCTCGTACTGCGCTTTATTAATTACCTTTAATGTATAGGTGTTCTCTACTAAACCATCAAAATCGACACGATATAATTGGTTTCGATCACGAATGATATCAAAGTCCATTGTTTTACGCAGCGCTATATTAGCTACAAGTGCTCCCGTAAGCACAACAAGTATGACCGTGTAACCAATGATTTTAGCTCGTAGTGGATTCGTTTTATTTTCTGGGGTTTCGAGGTTTCGCTCTGTCGTATATGAAATAAGTCCACGCGGGTATTCCATTTTATCCATTACGCCATCACACGCATCAATACATGCACCACAGTTAATACACTCAGCTTGCAGCCCATTTCTAATATCAATACCTGTTGGGCACACTTGAACACACAAGTTACAGTCTATACAGTCGCCTAGCTCTAAATCTTCATGATCTACTTTACGTGAACGAGGACCACGGCTTTCACCACGGCTTTCGTCGTACGTTACAGTGTATGTATCTTTATCAAACATAGCTGATTGAAAACGTGAGTAAGGGCAAATGTGTAAACACATAATTTCTCGCATCCAACCGGCATTACCATAGGTACACGCAGCAAAGAAAATAATACTGACTAGTGCATAACCACCCACGTTAAACGTTACAAAATCAGGAAGTAACTCTCTGATTGGCGTAAAGTAACCCACAAAAGAAATAGCGGTATATAACGAAAACAATACCCAACTAGTATGCTTTGCCGTTTTACGCCAAAACTTATCAAAATTCATGGGTCGTTGATCGAGTTTTTTACGCTGATTAGCTGTGCCTTCAAGCTTTTCTTCAAACCAAATAAAAATAAAGGTCCAAACAGTTTGCGGACATGTGTAGCCACACCACACCCGCCCATAGAAGGTGGTCACTAAAAACAGCGCAAATGCTGCCAGCATAAAAATAAACGCTAATATGGTAAAATCTTGAGGCCATAGCGTTAAACCAAAAATATTGTATTTTTGACCAATTAGATCAAACAGCACTGCTTGCTGGCCGTTAAAATTAATCCAAGGAAGTAACATAAACGCAAGTAGGCCTAAAAAGCCAATGCGCTGCCTAAGTAATTGATGTAGGCCTTTTACGGCACGCACATAAATACGATTTCGGGGATTGAACCTATCATCTTGACGGCTTAAATCCGGTTTTTGGATTTTCACCTCTACAGGGATATTCTTTACTTTAATTTGCTTGTCCATCGAAGTTCCTCAACGCCGCTTGGAAATAAAAATCCAGCAATACTCAAGTACTCTATACTTAAAGCTAGCAAGTTACTTGCTAGGCAGATTTACTTTAATAAATTGCCTTCTCGAATACTTTCAGATATTTCAGAAATATCTGACTGCTGTTAACCATTATAACAATGTTGGTTAAAATTACTGGCATAGATCGCTAATAATTTATTCATCCCAGTTACTTGCTTTTAAAATGCAGTTTATTACACTGCATGGTAATTCAACCCTACTTAGATCAAGGTTTACGTATCCATGAAAAAATTTATTATTTTGGTAGTTGTGATCCTTGCCTTTTTTACAATCGATCATCCGCTTATAAAAGAACCTCGCGAAAGGTTATTAGGTGAAGGCATTGGTTTTTTAAGTGATGCAAGTAAGGTTAACAGAAGCCCTGCTGCAAATATGGCTAAAAATAGAATCAGCACTCAACTTAAATTGTCTGAATCTGAGGGTGAGTACGTAGAAAAAACGTTTACAACAGATGACTCTGTTCAGTTATTTCACCTACGTTATTGTCGTGAACGTGACTTAAACCTTTATTTTTATGGCGATCGTTTAAATACGGTATGTAAAATAGTGACTGAAGCATTAGAGCAAAAGCGAGCAAAGTAGTGGATTTTTCAGGATTAAATAAAAAAGCAAGCGACTCATTTCATAAACAACGCAATATGCTCAAGCAATTAGCACAAGGCAAAACGTTAAAGTGTGAGAAGTGTAATGGGGTTTTAACACTTAATTTAGCCACCAGTGAACCTGGTAAAGGCGTAGTAAAGTGCAAACAAGGCTGTACGGATATTATATTAGAGCTAGGCACTTAGATTAAACTAAGTGCCTGGTATTAATAATTACTCTTCCCAACTCTCGTCGGTTATCAAACCGCTATTAATTGCGACCACTTCAATTAGTTCAGCAAACCCTAATGCAAAGTCACCCATTGATTCATATTGGTACTGACACAAGGCTTCTATAGTCATGTTATTTTGTTTGGCAATCTGAGCTATTGCTAGCTGATCTAGTGCAAAAAAGCTTAATGTACTTAACGCACTTTCTAATGCTTGTTTAAAGTCAGTGTCTAATTGCGGTGCATTTAACAAAGGCTCTGCGTAAGCTTTGGTTGCAACTAAGAAGCCTTTACTCCATGACTTACAAAATTCAGCATCAAATGTGTTAGGTAATTTGTATCCAGTTTCAAATACTTGCTCACTAATTTTATGATATAGCGCCATAAACAAGAAAAGTACTTCTTCATCTAAATCATTAGCTGTATTTGGTAATATCTGCTCAAGCCACTCATGCACATCTAATGGATTGGGCGAACAAATAACGCCAAATAAATAGCCTTGGCTTTGTTGAAGGGTCATTGCTTGAGATTGGGTATTTAAAAATGTGCTGAGCTGCTTTGCGTGCAGCTCAGTAAATTGGGGTATTTGCATTAAAACTCTTTATATTCAAACATTAAAAGTTGAGCGGGTAACGACCTTGGCTATCTGGTCGGCCTAAAAATTTAACCGCATCATGTACATCTTTAGGTAAGCTAGCATCTGGTTTTACATAACCTGCCACACTAAAGTCGAAATTAGCTTTAAGTGTAGCATCTGCCTCAAGGCCAAGCGTATTATCTGGGTCAATTAATATAGCAATATCGCCCGACTTACAGCTTAACTTACCAGCCAGAGGTCCAATATTAAACCACCCATTTAAGCCTTGCACGTCAATATTAGGGCTCGCTATTTCACCTTTTAGTGAATCACAATAAGGTGCACCTGAGCTGTATTCATCAAGTTCTAAAATTACACGCCCTTTAGCGGTTACAGGTAGGGGAAGCTGCACGCGCTGCATTGCACGCTCTACAGTGGAGCGTACTAGGCCGTCAGTCACTTTAACTTCTTGATTAAAAAGCCCATAACTTACATCAGCATAACCCGAGATATCACTACGCTCTCGTGCATTACCAAACTTCACATTCGCATTTAGCTTGCCTGTAAATAACTTCCAGCCAGCAATGTCCCAGCGCACATTATTTAACTGTTCACCATCAAAACGAACTTGCATCATTTGACCTTGCCAAACAGTGCCTACAGTTTGCCCTACTTCTAATTGCTTTGGAAAGTACGGTTTTGCTATATCTAGTGCAATATGTGCTGGTAATTTAATAATACAAAACACAATAAAACTAATTAAAAAGACAGCCGATAACGTTATTATTTTTTTCATTAATTAATTCTCTAATACTAAACGGCTTACACGCACATAGCCTGATTTATCATCGCGGCTCAAATCTAAGTTTTCAATTTTTAAGCCGTGCTGATTCACTAGCTCATCTAACCACTCTATTAACTGATTAAATTCTACAGAGTCGAGCGTCAAACGCAGCGAATCACTACTTGGCTGCATTTTACTAATACTTATTTGATGGCGCCCACGTGTAGAATTAACAATTTGGCTTAAGTTTGCATTGCTAGCAACACTGGTGTTACCCGCAGCCTTTAGTTTAACAATACTGTCATCAACCCAAGCTAATAGCTCTTGTTGTTTAATTTGAAATTGCTGTGCCTTTTCTATCGCATTATTTAATGGTCGAAATATTCCCATTACTAAAACAAAAATAATAAACACGCCACCAGCGACCATTACCAATTGTTGTTCTTGCTCTTTAAGCGAGCGCCATTGTTGCATTAACTGCTTTTTCATACTGCACCTCGCAGTTTAATTTCACCAACGACATAATCACCGTCGTTATTTAAAGACCCTTGCTCAACAGTTAAACCTTGTTTTTCAAGTATGATTTTTACTTTACCAAAGGTTTGGAAGTCTTTAGCACGTGCACGAATGCGCAGCTCATTGCGACGTTTGTCATAACGAAGTGTTTCAGGTGTAAATTCGCTGACTTGCGAAAATACATCAACCAAATTAGTCGTTAAGTCTAAAAAGCCCGACTCACTTGAGCCTTGCACTTTATCTAACGCGCCTTTAATTTGGCTTTTAATTAGATTGGGGCGAACTTTAGTTCCTGGAAATGCTTTTTGGTATCTGTCGACTACTTGAGCTTTAGCTACTTCTACTTGTGTATTAAGTTGGTGTAACTCAATAGCTTTTATTGTAATCGTAGAAACCAATGCAACACTTGCTATAATTGCGGCGCCTTTCCAGTAACCCCACCATAAAGCGCTTTGTTTTTTAAGCTGATACATACCTTGGCGTAAGTTAAAATTAACGCTATCTAACTGCTTTGCAAATAATGCTAGAGGTAAGTCGTACTCACTCGTTTGCGCTTGTAAGTTAACGCTTTCTGGAAACTGACTAGCTGGGCTAAAATGCTTAATATCAGGATTACCCATGGCTGTTAAGTAGCCATTTAACCAACTAGATTCAACCGCACCTATATGCCATTGCCCCTGCTTAAATAACCATTGGTTATTGAGCTCGATAGCGGTAACTGCGCCATCATCTGCAAGCGGTAACAACAAAGCATCGGGTAATATTCTGTATACTGATAGATTATGCTCTACAAATAATGCGAGCCATTGTTCAAACCATTCACGGTCTGTCATTGCTACACGAATTGCATGTTGCTCACCAAGCATTGTCGGCTGCGCTACTGCTATAAACAGTTCATCTACGTCACATGCTATATCTTCCTCCAGCATGTATGGCAATGCTTGCTCAAGCTTGCGATTCCATTTTGTTGGCAAAGCGACCGTTTTTAATTGCACTTGATCACTTGGTAACAACACAACAACTTCTCGGGTAAGTGCTTTTTCGCTTAGCTCACTTAAATGCTCTGCATTTGGTAACTCGCCACTGGCTATTATTTCTTGTTCTTGTGGTGAGTAAATTAACCAATTAAGCAATTCTTGCTCGGTTTGACCCGTGCGGATCAACAGTATTTCTGTCACTGTACGCCTCCAAATTTTCGCGCCAGTATCGTTACGTCACCGTCTTTAGCGTGCAGTAATGTGGTCATCGAAAAACGCAGGTCGACAAAATTTGCCTGCGTTTGTAATTTAAAATATTCGCTTTTAATACTAAATAAACTTTTGACTGAGTCGGTATTAGTACCGCCTTGTTGCTTCACCTGTTCAAAAAATTCATCAATGGTGTCAAAGCCAGTTTGCGGTCTTGCACCTACCACAGCCTCTGCACCAGATAAGCTCAAGCTTTCTATTAAGGCACTGAGTATAAGTGCTTGCTCTGGGATTAATGTATTTACGTTAATAGATAAAAGCGTACTGCCTGGTATTACACATACATATGGCAATACTTTTTCCATCACTAATGGGTTAAAGCCCTTAACCAAGCGTAATTCCGATGTTGATGCAAATAAACTATTGGCTGTCATATACGGAAAATCTCGTGATAAATACTCGTCTTCTTCTGCGCCTGAGCGATATGTAATACTGTCCTCGTCAAGCCAATCAAATACGCTATCTGCCATTGTCTCTTCTGATTCATCAGCAGGTAAATCTTCAATGTTTTCAAGTAATGCAAAGAGTGCTTTATGTGCAGGGTTTGTTTTACTTGCGCTATTTTCTTCTGGCGCTATGGCTAAAGCATTTAAATTTAAACATGCTTGTAAATCAGTAATTTTGCCACTTAACGTGCCGTTATCAACAGGGTATGAAGCATCACCTTGAGTTGCCCAAACTTGATCAAGTGTTGTTTTATCAGCATCATCTTTTTTACTTTGTATTAGCCCTTTAATAGCAAGCTCTTCTGCACCGTAGGCATACCATTTAGCTTGCTGGTGACCTTGCAAATTAGTACTTTTTTGCACTTGAACCATTAAATTAGCACTCATTTCTACTGCTAAAATAGCCGCTAATGCCACAATAAACAAAACAATAACAAGTGCTGCGCCGCGCGATGATTGCTGCTTAACCATTATTCACATCCGTACTTTGTGTAGCAACAACTTTGCCTTGCCCAGGAACTAAAAATACACGACGAATTGGCTCTGCTTCTATTTGTTTCAAAGTAACAGCAACCGCTTTAGGGAGAGCTTTAATTTCCCACTGTTCTTGCCATTCGTTTTTATCATCTAAAAACTCAAACTTAAGCTCTTCAACATTTTCTAGTACACGTTGAACTCGCGGTTCCATATTATCAAGCTGATCAACATAAACCCGATAAACACGCTCAAGGTTATCGTCTATCACTCTATAACCAACGGCTTGTAGTTCTGAACGTGGCAATAAATTAATTGGATTTATCCAGCCATCCCGTACAAACGCAATACCATCGTATTGGCTTTCTAAAACGTAACGACCAGCAAGTAAATATTGTTCTTGAACATCACCAGATTCGTTTCGTACTGCACGTTTGGTCATTTGGCTAAAATCTTGATCCATTAACCTAAATGTTGTTTGCAACCCATTTAACTCAGCAATTTTTTCATCGGAGGCATCTTTTGCTCTTGTTGTCGTCTCTAGTATTTGATGAGTAGCAATAATAACAAAAGCTAAAATACCCAGTGCTACCATAACTTCAAGTAATGTAAACCCGCGCTGCTTCACTTACTTTTTGCCTTTATTTAGATACGTTGATAACTCATATGCCGAATGCTCATATTTTTCATCCGTAAAAACATTTATGGTTAACTTAACAAAGCTTTTGTCAGCAGTGGCTGTTACTTCTTGCTGCCAAAACCATTCAACACCGCCCATTACTTCGCTGCCTTTAAGGTTATTTTTACCTTGCCATTGTTCGCCTTTAGTACGCTGTTCAATAATAACGTTTTCGGCGACCCAAGATGCATAGGTTTGCTCTTCAATAGTCGTTAAGTGGTGTATGTGCTCGCTTGTTGCTTGCATTGCAGCTATACCCGCCATGGCACAAATACTTAATGCCACTAATACCTCTAATAAGGTAAACCCTTTAGTGCGCTTCATTATTCTGGCTCTCGGCGAAAGTTTACTGGTGCAGCAAATTCACCTTCAATGTAATACACAGGCTCGCTTTGCTCTTTTAACTCTAATATAAGTTGAAACGCGCTTACCTCACCTGATGACAAAATAAGTACTTGTGGGATTTTCAACTTTTTAAGCTCAAGTAAGCTGTCTTCATCGCCGCCACTCATAAGTTCGCGCCAGTTAGATTGCTCTAAGAGATTATCTTGCGCCCACGCTAAATCTTCTAAGTTAAGAGTGAGCTTTAATCTTTCATCTAACTCTATTGGTTTAAAAAGATCTTCACGGTCAAAGGTAATCCACTTTTCACCATCGAAAACTAAATACTCTAACGTATTTTCTTCTACTAATAAGCCCAATTCAACTTGGTTTAAAATGGCAAATTCCGATGCCATGTTAATGGTGGTATGCAGCCTTAATGCTTGAGTATCTAACTCTTCCTCAGCACCGCCTTCTAAGCTATATACCACCATTTTTGTAGCAAAAGCGATGATCACTAATACCACTAAAATTTCTATTAAACTAAAGCCTCTGCTTTTTGCATGGCGCTGCTTAAGGCTTGCTTTCATAGCAAGCCTCTAGCATTAACATGTTCATACAAAGCAGTGTACTTAAGCATTATTGTTTTTCTTCGTCCCAGTTACCGATATCATCATCAGTACCTACTTCACCATCTGGGCCCATAGAAAAAATATCAAACTTGCCAATTTCACCTGGGCTAATTAGCTGATATAGATTACCCCATGGATCTTCTGGTAATTCATTAATAAAACCACCGTCAGGGAAACGTTTTGGAACCGGTTCAATGCTTGTTTGAGTAACTAGCGCTTCAAGACCTTGCTCTGTGCTTGGGTAGCTCTTATTTTTAAGCTTGTATAAGCTCATTGCATCTTCTAATTGCTGAATATCTAGATGCGCTTTATCGATAGCAGCCTCTTCTTGCTGACCCATAATGTTAGGTGCAACAATTGACATAATCATTCCGATGATAACCAGTACCACCATCACTTCTAGTAAAGAAAAACCTGATTGTTTATTCACGTAATTACCTCATTATTCTAAAAACATTAAGTAAAAATGGTTTAGGTAAAACCATTAATATATTTAAAAATTTATTCTAACTTAAAGTCCAACAGCTTTATTCATCGCCATTATTGGCTGCAATATTGCCATTACTATAAATAATACAATAACCGCCATTGAGGCGATCATCGCAGGCTCTAGTAGTTTAAGCGATACATTAACCATGCTCTCAAATTCGCGATCTTGGTTATTTGCAGCACGCTCTAACATTTGCTCTAGTTCACCTGATTTTTCACCACTTGCTATCATATGCAGCATCATTGGTGGAAACAACTTAGTTTGCTGAAGTGCAGCTCTTAAGCTTGCACCCTCGCTCACTCTATCGGATGCATCTGCAACCGCTTTTTTAATTTTTTCGTTAATTAATACACCGCCCGAGATACGCATCCCCTCGAGCAATGGTACCGAGCTTGACGATAAAATACTTAAAGTACGCGCAAAACGTGCGGTGTTAATACCACGAGCCACTTTACCTATACCTGGCATATGTAGTACTCGGTCATCCCACCAAAAACGTATTTTAGGCTGCTTAAGTGCATGCTTAATACCAATGGCTATAGCTGTAATAGCTATTAAACTAATAAACCAATAATTTTGCACAAAATGGCTGCCTGCCATAACCCATTCGGTTGTCCAAGGAAGTACTTGTTTTGTTTTTTCAAACGTTTTTAATATTTTTGGTACTACAGTACCAAGCAATACCGACACAATACCGATTGCAAATACCACTAAAATAATAGGGTAAACCATAGCCTGAGTTATTTGGCTACGCATATGTTGGCGCTGCTCGGTATAGTCGGCTAAACGATTAAGTACTTGGTCAAGGTGACCCGACTTTTCGCCTGCGGCTACCATTGCACGATATAAATCGTCAAAAACATGAGGAAACTCACTAAGGCCATCGGCAAGTGTGTAACCTTCAACCACTTTTGAGCGTACCGACATAAGCATACGCTTTAAACGCGGCTTTTCGCATTGCTCAGCAACCGCCATAACAGCGCCTTCAACAGGGAGTGCCGATTGAATAAGTGTTGCTAATTGCCTTGTAATTAGTGCTAAGTCTGAGGTTGAAATTGTCGGTTTAAAAAAGCCACCGAGTAAAGGGGCTTTTTCACCTTTGACTTGTTTATCACTTTGCGCCGCAGGGACAACTTCAAGCGGCGTAAGTTTTTGATCACGTAAAGTTTGGCGAATTTGTTTAGCTGTATCGGCTTCTAAAATGCCTTTTTTTTCTTTACCTCGGCCATCTAAGGCACGGTATTCAAACGCCGCCATAGTTAACCTTCCTCACGGGTAACACGCAATACTTCTTCAAGTGTTGTTTTACCTACAAGTACACGGCTACACCCATCTTGGCGAATACTTGGGCTGCGCTTACGAATGTATTTTTCTACGCTTTGCTCGCCTTTACCGTTGTGAATCATTTCGCGTATTGTTTCATCAACTACAAGTAACTCGTGAATACCCGTACGACCACGATAGCCATTAAAGTTACACTCTTCACACCCTACTGCTCGATAGATTGTCGGTTGGCTTTCAAAAGGAACCCCTAACAGCTGGCATTCATGCTCATCAGCCGTGTGACCTTCTTTGCAGGTATTACACAATGTACGTACTAGCCGTTGCGACAACACACCGAGTAACGACGATGAAAGTAAGAATGGTTCAACACCCATATCTTCCATACGTGTAATTGCACCCGATGCGGTATTAGTATGCAGAGTAGACATAACAAGGTGGCCGGTAAGTGACGCTTGAACACCAATTTGCGCAGTTTCAAGGTCGCGTATTTCACCCACCATTACTACATCAGGATCTTGGCGTAATATTGCACGTAAACCACGTGCAAATGTCATATCAACTTTTGCATTAACTTGTGTTTGCCCAATGCCTGGAATTTCGTACTCTATCGGATCTTCAACGGTAAGAATATTGCGATCGCGTGAGTTAATTTGGCTCATACCAGCATATAGAGTGGTACTTTTACCAGAGCCCGTTGGCCCTGTTACCAAAATAATACCGTGGGGTTTACTAATTAAATCTGAAAACAATGCACGATTATCTGCGGTCATACCTAAATCTTCTAGATCTAAACGCGCGTTGTTTTTATCAAGTAAACGCAGTACTACACGCTCACCGAAGCTCGATGGCATTGTAGACACACGCACATCAACTGCACGTCCGGCAATACGCAAACTAATACGACCATCTTGTGGAATGCGTTTTTCGGCTATATCAAGCTTAGCCATTACTTTAATACGAGACACAAGTAACGATGCAAGTTTACGATTAGGTTTAAGTACTTCTTTAAGCACGCCATCGACCCTAAAGCGAATAACAAGCTCTTGTTCGAAGGTTTCGATATGAATATCAGAAGCCCCTTCTTTAATCGCTTCACTTAGCATGGCGTTAATAAGCTTGATTATTGGCGCATCATCGTCACCAGCTAGTAAATCTTCAGTTTGCGGAAGTTCATCAGCAAGTGAGAATAAATCAACCTCGTTGCCAATATCTTCCATCATTTGTTGTGTTTCAGAGCTATCACGTTGGTATGACGCTTCAAGCAATAGCTCAAATTTATCATCAGCCAATTGCTCAAGTGTAAAACCATGGCCTGCGATACGGCGTACTTCTAATAGTACTTCCACATCTAGCTCACCACGGTAGTAAACTATACGGTGATCTTTGTTTTTGCCAAGCAACACACCTGCACGTCTTGCATAGGAAAACGGCAAACGCTTTGCTGGTAACTCAACTAACACATCACTCGTTAATAGCTCATCCTGATTATGCGTTTTAGGATGAACCACATCTTGGTTTATCTCTTGAATCGCATTAGTCATCTTTACGCTCTTGTGCATTTTGTTTACGCAGAGACTCTTCATACGTAGGGGGAAGTACTAATTCGTCATTCCACTCAGGTAAAATAGGCGTATCAGTCATTGGCATTAACTCAATACCGTCTTCTTTTTGTTTAAACTGCTCACCACGAATAAAGTTATATTTATTAAAGCTTAACTTATTCATGCTTACACCATCACGAATAATGGTTGGGCGAATAAACACAATAAGATTACGCTTACGGCGCGTTGTATTTGTTGATCTAAACAAGTGGCCTAAAATAGGGATATCGCCTAATAACGGCACCTTAGAAACACTTTCTTGTACGTCTTCGTCAATTAAACCACCAAGTACAACCATACCACCATCATCGGCCATTACCGTGGTTTTAATTGAACGCTTATTTACTGAAATATCAACCGCAGTTGCACCACTTACGCTCGATACTTCTTGCTCAATAGTAAGCTGTACTGCAGAGCCATCATTAATCTGAGGCGTAACAACCAATTTAATACCGACTTCTTGACGCTCAACTGTTTGAAATGGGTTTGCATTGTTACTGCCTGTTTGTGAGCCTGTAATAATAGGTACTTCTTGACCGACTAAAATAGAGGCTTCTTCGTTATCCATTGTAGTTATAGAGGGTGTAGCCAAAATGTTCGAATTTGTATCAGTAGCAACAGCCTGAATAATTGCGCCCCAATCATTTTTAACAACGCCCAGCGCTAAACCATTAATGCCACTAAGTAAGGAGGCTAATGGACCATAGTCACCTTCTGTTGTTTCCGTATACGGCGTTACCGTACCTGATTCAGTTCCTATTATATTTTTAGTAACGGTTACATCTTGTGCTTGCTCTGCAGCAACAGCTAATGACCCAACGGGAACCGTAGTGCCGTTGTTAAACTGCAACATACCGCCCTGCTCAGAAATCCACTGCAGGCCTAAGTTAACCCCGTCGCCTTCCATTACTTCAATAATAATCGCTTCAACCAGTACTTGGGCACGGCGAATATCAAGGCGTTCAATTACTGATTCTAATGATCGCATTGTGTCTGGCTGTGCGGTGATAATTAATGAGTTTGAGTCTGGGTGAGACTCTATACTGCTTTCATTATTGCTTCTGCTACGGGTCTTAGTAGTACCGCCTTGTGCATCTTCAACAAGTGACTTACTAACACCTTGCAATACTTTTACTAAATCTTCAGCTTTAGCATAATTTAGGTAAAACACCTTAGTATTACCTTGGCTTTCTAGCTCACCATCTAAGCGCTTAATAAGCTCAATAGCACGTGTACGTGCTTGGCCTTCACCACTTACAATAACGCTATTAGTTCGGCCATCAGCCACAACTTTTGGAATTAAAAATTCAGGCACACTGCCTTTACCGCTGTCTTTATAAATATTGTCTACTACAGAGACAACATCATCTGCCGTCGCATATTTAAGCTTAACAATGTCTACACGCTTGTCACCCGCCTGATCAACAGAGCGAATAATCTCAACTAAGCGATTAACCGATGCAGCATGACCTGTTAGCATCATTACGTTAGCCGCATTAAAGTTAGCAACGTGGCCACCATCTTTTTGATCGCTAAATTGACGAACTAGAGGACCAAGCTCCTGCACACTTACATTTTTAACACGTACAACACGCGTAATCATCATGTCGCCGCTAGCTTCACTACCTTCGTCAATAAGTGGCACATTTGATTTTTTAGCGTCTGAACTTTTTTCTACCTTAATTATGCCATTGTCCATTTCAACAGCTGAGTAGCCATAAACTTCCAATACATTTAAGAAGAACTGATAATAAAGTGCTTCGTCCATTAACTCATAGCTGCGAACATTTACCTTTCCGCGCACGTTAGGGTCAATAATGACTGTTTTATTAAGGTTTTTACCAACAATATTAATGAACTCGTTGATATCAGTCCCTTTAAAGTTAGCAGCATATTCAACAGCAGAAACAGACAAAGAAATACTTGCCGCCAAAAAAAGTGCTGCGTACTTAGCTAACCCTTTTTTAATTTTTTTGAGGTGTAGCACCTGAACCATCGTATTAAAACTCCAAAGCTAAATTATTGCAGACTAAATTGCACATCAATTTGTTCACCATCACGCTCTATAGTGATATTGGCATCTGTACTATTACGCAGCTCATTAATAGCTGACATAGCCTGTTTTAAATCTGTTAGTTGATAGCCATTTATAGAAATGGCTAAATCGTTATTTTTTAAACCCATTTGCTTAAACAGCTCAGGCTCTTTACCTGGACTTAAGCGATATCCAATTAGCTCACCATCATTCATGGCTTGTGAAACACGTATATAGTCAAATAGCTTGCCCGGCTCTTCGAGTAACTCTTCACGTGTTTCTATAATTGCTTCTTTAACGTCTGGATCTGCAGTGGCATCTATTTGTAGATCACTTGGTTCTAATTTTTGCGGACCCATTTCAGCATCATCACGCGCAGCGAGTACTGGCATAGACACCTTCTTACTGAAATCGAGTCCATCAAGCATTAATGTTTCAAAGCGTCCATTAACACTCAAAATAATACGATCCGGCAATATTTGTGCAACTTCAGCACGCGTACCCGATACTACTTCATCAACAAGATAGCTTACTTGCTTACCTTGTGATTCAATAATTGCGATACCTGCTTTGTCATCGTTATTAACCGCTACAATGCCGGTTAAATTGATACTTAAGCGCGTTTCTGGCGCATTATTTATTACCTGCGATTGCTTTGCAGTATTATTGTTGTTTGTTACAGTTTTTTTACCAAATAAAAATTGCTCAATAATATGCTGCGCTGAGTTGTTACTCGCACCAGATGACTGGTTAGCATAATGAGTAGGGGTAAGTAGAGTTACTGGTGGTTTTGGCCACAAAAGCCAAACAAGTTTTGATAATAAAAATGCAAGATAAACAACAACTAACAGTGTCACTAATGCACTTAACTTAGCATGCGGTAAACGAGTTAAAAATTGTTTTAGTTGTTGGATTTGCTGTTCCATAAATAGTGTTCTTATTTTAATTTACTGCGTTAGCGCGTACCCATAGTACCCTTTCATTTTTCTTTCAACAAGCACACTAATATTAAACTTTGTAAACAGATTAAATTAACTTTACATAACAGTACAAAAAGTAAACTGCCGTTGTAATACCTTCATCCTACGATGATTTCATGATAAATTTTAAGCTATAAAAACGTGGGGAAATGCCTTATGAGTAAAAAAAGTAATGCTAATACCAGCTCAGACCCTGTAGATGGGTTAAAAGTTCGATTAGATAAATGGTTATGGGCTGCGCGATTTTATAAAACTCGTGCAGTTGCACGCGAAATGGTGCAAGGCGGCAAAGTACATTATAATGGGCAACGTACAAAAGCGAGTAAAATAGTAGACGTTGGCGCAAAAGTAAAACTGGCTCAGGGCGTAGATGAAAAGCTGATAACTATACTCTCAGTGCTTGAAAAACGTCAAAGCGCCCCCATTGCACAGACCATGTATCAAGAATCTGATGCAAGTATTGCTAAACGCGAAGAGAACAGCATCGCACGCAAAAATAACAGCTTTTTTGCTCCTCATCCGGATAAAAAACCGGATAAAAAGCAAAGACGCGAACTTTTAAAAATGAAATCAAGTTAGGTATAGCCGCTCATGCAACAAGATTTACTTCACCGTTATTTATTCAACGAACTAGATGTTCGTGGCGAACTCGTACAAATCGAGAATGCTTATAATGAAATGATTGCCGACCATAATTACCCAGACCCTGTTAAAGCATTACTAGGTGAGTTACTTGTTGCAACCTGTTTATTAACCGCCACTTTAAAGTTTGAAGGTGAAATTGCAGTACAGCTTCAAGGTGATGGCCCAGTTAAATATGCAGTTATAAATGGTGATGATAAACAAAACATGCGTGGTATTGCACGCCTGCAAAGCGAAATTACGGGCACAACTGTAAAAGAGCTTATTGGTCAAGGCTATATGGTGATCACTATTACACCAAGTAAGGGTGAACGTTACCAAGGTATAGTTCCGCTAGAGCATGATACTCTGAGTGAATGTATCGAAAGTTACTTTGAGCAGTCAGAGCAATTAAAAACACGCCTTTGGTTTGCAACCGACACAACAGAAGGTAGCGCAAAAGCATGTGGTCTATTTTTACAAGTACTCCCAGTTGATAAACAAAAATCAATTGAAGACTTTGCACACCTAGAAGCATTAAGTAACACCATTAAAGATGAAGAACTATTACACCTTGATGCTAATACTGTCCTTACACGCCTTTATCACGAAGATAATCCTCGCGTATTTGAACCTCAAGCGATTAAATTCAAATGTGGTTGTAGTCGTGATAAGACAATTACTGCACTTGTTAATATTGGACAAGAAGAACTACTTAAAGACGTAGCTGAAAAAGGGTCTGTTAATATTAACTGTCATTACTGTTTAAAAGAGTATGTTTTTAACGAACAAGATATAAAAAGCATTTTCAACTAAATGTTCAGCTTCATCTATATATAGTAATTAAAGCCGCAAAATATGCGGTTTTATATTATAAAAAGATGATACCGGTGTCATCTTTTCTGCTAATTTCATGACACCGGTATCATTGAAATTATTCATGTTTTTTCTTAAATATATGTGTTTTTAGAGGCTTTACGGGCTCGAATATCTTAAAACCTTCTGTTACTATAATTTCAGTTTAAGGGCACTGATAACCCCAGAGCTATCCGTTCAAACTCTCACACATAGTTAGGTATAAACATGACTACAGGCGCTACACGTTTTGTCGATTTAACCGCAGCTGAACTTGTCGAGCATGCGATCCGCCGTGGCGAAGGTACTTTAGCCGCAAATGGTGCTTTTGTTGCAATTACAGGAAAACGAACTGGTCGTTCACCAAAAGATCGTTTTATTGTACAAGAAACAACAACTCAAAATGATATTCAATGGGGCAACGTTAATCGTCCATTTGATGCAGACAAATTTGACGCATTATGGGCTCGCGTAGAATCACATGTTCAAAGTAATGACCACTTCACCTCTCACCTAGAAGTTGGCGCAGACCCTGAGCATTATCTACCTGTAGTTGTAACTACAGAAACAGCGTGGCACCATATTTTTGCCAAAAACATGTTTATCGAACCGCAGAACTATAACGCTTCAAACTTACCACAATGGCAAGTAATGAACGTTCCTTCGTTTGTATGTGAGCCAGAACGTGATGGCACAAATAGCGATGGCACCGTCATTATTAACTTTGCGCAGCGTAAAGTATTACTAGCAGGTATGCGTTACGCCGGTGAAATGAAAAAATCGATGTTTTCTGTACAAAACTTCCTACTACCAGCAAAAGGTGTATTACCAATGCACTGTTCTGCTAATGTTGGTGAAGCAGGCGATACAGCATTATTCTTCGGTTTATCTGGTACGGGTAAAACAACACTTTCAGCAGATCCTACTCGCTTTTTAATTGGTGATGACGAACATGGTTGGGCACCTGGAAGCGTGTTTAATATTGAAGGCGGTTGTTATGCTAAATGTATCGACCTGTCACAAAAGAATGAACCTGTAATTTGGAATGCTATCCGCTTTGGCACTATTTTAGAAAATGTAGTGTTAGATGAAAAAGGCGTTCCAGATTTTAACGATACTAGCCTTACTCAAAATAGCCGTGCAGCATATCCACTTGAACACGTTGAAAAACGTAAAGTAGAAAACCGCGCAGGAGAACCTAAGGCTGTTGTATTTTTAACTTGTGATGTAAGCGGTGTATTACCACCCGTTTCTATACTTAGCGAAGAAGCTGCTGCTTTTCACTTTTTAAGTGGATACACAGCAAAAGTTGGTTCTACTGAGATTGGTTCAACTAGCGATATTGAATCAACATTTTCGACATGTTTTGGCGCACCATTCTTCCCACGCCCTGCTGGTGTTTACGCTGAGCTTCTTATGAAGCGTGTACGCGAGTTTGGCGCTAAAGTGTACCTTGTGAATACAGGTTGGACTGGCGGCCCTTACGGCACAGGTAAACGTTTTGATATCCCAACTACTCGTGCAGTAATTGATGCAATCGTATCTGGTAAATTAGCGGGTGTTGAAACTCAGCACATTGATGTTTTAAACCTAGATGTACCGGTAGCAGTTCCAGGTGTAGATACTAACTTACTTAACCCAATTAATACGTGGGAAGACAAAGCTAAGTACAATGAATATGCAGCAAAACTTGCCGCAGACTTCACTGAAAACTTTGCTAAGTATGACGTATCAGACGATATAAAAAATGCAGGACCTAAAGCTTAAATAAGCTTCAAGCTTGTACTTTAACGCCAGCCAAGAGCTGGCGTTTTACTTTCTAAATACCTAATTTAATAAGTGCGACAAAATGCCGCACAACTCATATCAAAAAACCATATAATATACCGCGTAATTAATCATTCTTTAATGCCCAATAAACCTGCATTACTCATTACGACTATTTAATTAATGACACTAAAGCTTTCATGGCGAAAAATATTCAGGCGGTTACATTTATACTTAGGGCTCTCGGTAGGTGTTTTACTTGCTATTATTAGCCTTTCTGGCTCCGTATTAGTTTATTACCCACAAATAGACTCACTGTTAAATCCAATTAATGACACTACCACTAATACAAAACCACCTAATTGTGATCAAGCATATAATACGCTAAGAGCCAATTTTCCTATAAAACTAGGGCCATAGCGATTAGAAAACACAGGTGTGAACTCAATTATACCCGCACGCTACTACAATCCCATAGAAACAAAAGAGCAAGGCTTTGCTCCCTTAATGGTATGGCTATCTAGCAGTAGTGATAAAGTAATACGTAAAAACTATTGGGGAAAATACTTAGTAACTTGGATGTACAACTTACATTTTTCATTACTAACAGGAGCAACGGGCACTCTCGTTGTTGGCTATATAGGCATAGCCTCAATAGTTCTTCTTATCTCTGGATTCTTTGCTTGGTTTCCAAAGCCTGGGCAGTGGGTAAAGACACTAAAATTTAAATCTCGTAGCTCTAAAATAGGTTTGCTATACGACTGGCATAAACTAATTGGTTTAACCTTCTGCATACCGCTACTAGCTTTAACTGTTACAGGTGTTATGCTCGCTATTCCAAAACAAACAGATCCTATATTAATAGCCCTAGTTGACGATATAAACTCCCCACCAAAAACACAAATACAGCCTTGTAAACAATTCAATATTCCTTTATCGCAAGCAATACTAATAGCACAAAAAGCATTACCGAGTGCGCGTTTAGCTTGGATTGAAACACCCTCAAACTTAAATGCTATTTACAGATTTAGATTTCAAACTGTAGACGATCCTTCGTATCGCTTCCCACATAGCTATATAGAAGTTAATGCACTTACAGGAAAGTTAGAGAGCGTGTTTAATATAGATAAGCAAAGTACGGCTAGTAAAATAAAAAACTGGATACACCCTCTACATCACGGCAGCATTGGCGGTAACATTTTAAAAGTCATTTGGGTGCTGAGTGGCTTTGGACCTGCTGCATTGTTCTTTATTGGCGTATATAGGTGGTTAGTTAGAACCAAGAAAATATAAAAATAAAATAAACTTTACGCCAATCTCCCTAGTTAAATGATCTATTTGAGGACAAAAATTTCTTTATTTCGTTGTTCTCGCCAATTACTCCTAAGTTGCTCAACCTTCTGTATCCATGCAATCGTATATCAGAAATTTCTAACGCAATTAACGTCAAGTTCAATCCACCAAATTGATTAGGTATTATTGCCGATTAGTATAATTATCAGGTATGTGTATTTATTCTGCACGCGCTAAAACTACAGTTAGTTACAGATGTAATGCGGTAAATCACTTAGGTAAACTTAGCGCACAATAGTGCCACCCAATTAATTGCTTACTAGTGTCTGTAAATAAGGCTATATACCTAATGGGAATGTCTAATAGGCTACTGAATAGTTAAAGCAAGGCTCTTTACAATGTGAAGCCTGCGTAATGTCACGATACCCACAGCGGTGGAGAGTCACGTAGTAAATGCTAATTTATTGGCCGACTGAGATATTAAGGGATTTTGCTGTGATTTTAACGTCGGGAGTCGCTACGCTCGGCCGACCTACGTGATGTGTGTTGATGTGAGTGTGTGTTAATTGCGCGCATTTCACTTTTCTGCAGACGTAAAAAAGCCCGAATCGTTAGATCCGGGCTTTCTACAATTTGAAGCCTGGTAATGTCCTACTTTCACATAGCAAATGCTACACTATCATCGGCGCTGTTTCGTTTCACTACTG